>DSBO01000072.1 GCA_011046015.1 Thioalkalivibrio sp.
CTTATCAACAAGATCAAGCTGCGCAAGCCCGATCTGGTGTTCGGCGCCGTGGTGGGTGGAAGCAACGTCGCCTTCTTCAAGCAGATGGTGTCTGCCGGTATGGATGCCAAACGGCAGAACCTGCTGACGCTGGCCGTGACCGAAGATGAAGCGCTGGGTATTGGCGGCGAGAACCTCGAGGGCTTCTACTCCTCGATGAAGTACTTCCAGTCGCTGGATGTCGGAAACAATGCCGAGTTCGTCAAGGCCTTCAAGGCCGAGTATGGCGACAAGGCCGTGATCGGCGACGTGACGGAATCGGCTTACCTGGGTCCGTGGCTGTGGAAGTGGGCGGTCGAGAAGGCTGGTAGTTTCGATGTCGACAAGGTCGTGGCCGCTTCCCCGGGTCTGGTCTGGGAAGACTCGCCGCATGGCTACCTGATGGTGGACGAAAACCATCATCTACACATGCGCACGCGCATCGGCAAGTGGAAGAAGGACGGTCAGGCCGAGGTGGTATTCGAATCCGACGTGATCGCGCCGAATCCCTTCCCGGAAGGTTACCAGTAAATCAACCGCTGGAAGTTAGGCAAGCAATGCCTTGGCCGGTTACGGCCGGCCAGGGCCATCGCCAGATCCGGTGGACCTGCCTTCGGTGCAGTCCAAGCTGGAAAGAGCACAACCACACGGGGTGTTTTGTATGGAAGGCTATACCGCTTCAGAGCTGATGAGCATCGTCGCGATGCAGGGCTTCGCGGGGATCAGCTTGTTCAGCGTGCTGCTGCTGATGGCGCTTGGTCTGGCGATCATATTTGGCCAGATGGGCGTGATCAACATGGCTCATGGCGAATTCATGACCATCGGCGCCTATACCACGTTTCTCCTGTCCTCGATGGCCGGCGAGTTCGGTCTGGTGGACTACTATTTTCCGGTCGCGATCATCGTGTCGTTCCTGGTGGCGTTCGGTGTGGGCTATCTCACCGAATGGGCCCTGATACGGCATTTGTATGCGCGACCGCTGGATACCTTGCTGGCGACCTGGGGTCTGAGTCTCATGTTGCAGCAGATCTTTCGTACCGTCTTCGGCGCGCGTGAAGTGAGTCCGGCAATGCCCGGATGGTTGCAGGGATCCTGGCAGCCGACCGACGCCATCGATATTCCCATCAACGGGCTATTCGTGCTGGGACTGACTGTGCTGCTGACGACTGCTGTCCTCTACTACCTCTACAAATCCCGGTCGGGTGTGAAGATGCGCGCCACCACGCAGAACCGGATGATGGCCGGCGCTGTGGGTATCAACACCAAGAGGGTGGACCGATTCACCTTTGCCCTGGGGTGTGGGATCGCCGGAGTGGCGGGGGCCGCCTTCACCACCATCGCCTCCACCGGGCCGACTACCGGGTCGCTGTATATCGTCGATACCTTCATGGTGGTCGTCTTCGGCGGTGCGGCGAGCCTGTTCGGGACTATCGCTTCGGCGTTCGCCATCGCCGAGGCCCAGTCGATCATGGAGTTCTTCATGAGTGGCTCCATGGCCAAGGTGCTTACCCTGCTGTTCGTGGTAGGCGTTCTGATGATCCGACCCGAAGGCCTGTTCTCGGTCAAGGTTCGCAAGTAGGAGAGTCTGGTCATGAACTTCTTCATGCAACGAATGATGGGCGGAAAGGAAGGGGCGGTGGCATTCGTCATCATCGCCGCCGTGATCCTGGTGCTGTTCCCGCTGTTCCTTGATATCTTCCGACTGAACCTTGTCGGCAAGTACCTGACCTATGCCTTCGTCGCGGTCGGCCTGGTCATGTGCTGGGGCTACGGCGGCATCCTGAGCCTGGGCCAGGGGGTCTTCTTCGGGCTCGGCGGCTACGCCATGGCCATGTTCCTCAAGCTCGAGGCCTCGAGCCCAGAGGCCACCGCCATCCAGTCAACGCCCGGTATCCCGGACTTCATGGACTGGAACCAGATCACGGCGTTGCCCTGGTTCTGGGAGCCCTTCAACAGCCTCCCGCTGACGATTATCGCGGTCCTGGTGGTGCCCACGATCTTTGCCTTCTTTATCGGCGTGGCCATGTTCAAGCGCCGCGTGGGCGGAGTGTACTTTGCCATCATCACCCAGGCTATCGCGCTGATCCTGACGGTGCTCATCGTCGGTCAGCAGGGGTACACGGGGGGTATCAACGGCATCACCGATCTGCGCACCCTGCTGGGCTGGGACATTCGCGATGACTCGGCTAAGTACATCCTGTACTTCGTGAATGCCATTCTGCTGCTCGGGGTGATCATGATCGGTCGATTCGTCATCACCTCCAAGCTCGGCCGCCTCCTGGTGGCCATGCGCGACCGCGAGGATCGCGTGCGCTTCTCGGGTTACGACGTCTCCGCGTTCAAGATCTTCGTCTTCTGCCTGGCGGCCATGTTCTCGGCCATCGGCGGTGCCATGTTCACCCTGCAGGTGGGTTTCATGTCGCCCTCCTTCGTCGGCATCGTGCCCTCGATCGAGATGGTGATCTTCGCCGCCGTGGGTGGCCGCATGTCGCTGATCGGCGCGGTCTACGGCACCCTGCTTGTCAGTTTCGGCAAGACCTACTTCTCGGAAGTCGCCCCGGAACTGTGGCTGTTCATGATGGGTGCACTGTTCATCGCGGTGGTGATGGCCTTCCCGAATGGCCTGGCCGGCATCTACCAGAAGCATCGCAGCAAGGTCATCGCCCTTGGCCGCAGGCTCTGCGCAAGGGTGCCATTCTGTCCGACCTACAGGGTGGGGGCGCCTCGCCCCAGCGAATCCTAACCTGACCACGACCTGACCGAGGCATCGAAACATGAGTAGCGATACCGATTTTCTGCTGGCCATCGAGGACCTGACCGTTTCCTTCGACGGTTTCAAGGCCGTGGACGGTCTCAACTTCTACCTGGACGAGGATGAGCTTCACGTCATTATCGGCCCCAACGGGGCCGGCAAGACGACAGTGCTGGACATGATCTGCGGCAAGACGCCGGCCACCTCGGGCAGCATCAAGTTCCGCAACCAGGAACTGACGAAGCTCTCCGAACACAAGATCGTGCATGCCGGGGTGGGGCGCAAGTTCCAGAACCCGTCCATCTACGAGAACCTCTCCGTGTTGGAGAACCTGGAGATCTCCTTCCCGCGTGGCCATGGCGTGTTCGGCGCGCTGATGTTCAAGCGTGACGAGCAGGTAGTCAGGCGTGTCGAAGAGATCGCCGAGGAGATCAACCTCAAGGACGAGCTCCATACGCAGGCCGGTCTGCTCAGCCATGGTCAGAAGCAGTGGCTGGAGATCGGCATGCTGCTGATCCAGGATCCGCAGCTGTTGATGCTGGACGAGCCGGTCGCTGGGATGAGTGTCAAGGAGCGGCAGGACACGGCCCATCTGTTGCGGCGTATCTGCAAGGGGCGAGCTGTTCTGGTCATCGAGCACGACATGGAGTTCGTCAAGTCTATCGCGCACAAGGTCACGGTGTTGCATCAGGGCAAGATTCTTGCTGCAGGCGACATGGATCATGTGCAGAGCGATCCCAGAGTCATCGAAGTCTACTTGGGCCACTAGGCCGGGGGCGCCACATGCTGCAAGTATCAGATCTGAAGGTAAGTTACGGCCAGAGCGAGGTGATTCACGGTATCGCTCTCGAGGTCGAGATGAACGAGACGGTCGCCGTGATGGGGCGCAACGGCATGGGCAAGACCACGCTGTTCAAGTCGCTGATTGGTGCGCTCTCTGCCAGTGCTGGCGACATCAGCCTGGACGGGAAGAGCGTGACCAGCATGGAGAGCTACGACCGTGTTAAGCATGGCATCGCCTACGTCCCGCAGGGCCGCATGATTTTCCCGACGCTAACCGTGGAAGAAAACATCCGTACCGGGCTTTCCAGTACCGGCAAGCGCAACATCCCGGAGGACATCTTTGCTCTGTTCCCGGTGCTTTGGGACATGCGCAAGCGCAAGGGCGGAAACCTGTCTGGGGGGCAGCAACAGCAGCTGGCCATTGCGCGCGCTCTGGTTACCGATCCCAAGGTGCTGCTGCTCGACGAGCCCACCGAGGGCATCCAGCCGTCGATCATCAAGGACATCGCGAATGTCCTCAACGAGATTCGCAAGCTGCGCGAGATCTCGATCATCGTCTCCGAGCAGGTGCTCAGCTTCACCATGGCGATTGCCGATCGCATCATCGTGATCGAGAAAGGGAACTTCATCCGTGAGGACCGGCGCGAGGAAGTCGATGAGGCGCAGATCAGCAAGTATCTCTCGGTATGAACCCCTTTACCCATTCAATACGCAGGAGTCAGAATCATGCGGCACGGTGATATCTCATCGAGCAACGATACCGTCGGCGTGGCCGTCGTCAATTACAAGATGCCCCGCCTGCACACCCGCGCCGAGGTGCTGGACAATGCCCGCAACATCGCGGACATGATCGTCGGCATGAAACAGGGCCTGCCGGGCATGGACCTGGTGATCTTTCCCGAGTACTCCACCCACGGGATCATGTATGACCCGAAGGAGATGTACGATACCGCCTCGACCGTTCCCGGCGAGGAGACCGAGATCTTCGCGGCCGCCTGCCGCAAGGCGAAGACCTGGGGTGTCTTTTCTCTTACCGGCGAGCGCCACGAGGACCATCCCAACAAGGCGCCTTACAACACCCTGATACTGATGAACGACCAGGGCGAGATCGTGCAGAAGTACCGCAAGATCATGCCCTGGTGCCCGGTCGAGGGCTGGTACCCCGGTGACAAGACCTACGTCAGCGAAGGGCCGAAAGGGCTCAAGGTCAGCCTCATCATCTGCGACGACGGGAACTACCCGGAGATCTGGCGTGACTGTGCCATGCGTGGTGCCGAGCTAATCGTGCGCTGCCAGGGCTACATGTACCCGTCCAAGGAGCAGCAGGTAATCGTGGCCAAGGCCATGGCGTGGATGAACAACAGCTACGTGGCCGTGGCCAATGCGACCGGCTTCGATGGCGTGTATTCCTATTTCGGGCATTCGGCCATCGTCGGCTTCGACGGTCGCACGCTGGGTGAATGCGGCGAGGAGGACTACGGTATCCAGTACGCCGAACTGTCCGTCTCGCAGATCCGCGACTTCCGCAAGAACGCGCAGTCGCAGAACCACCTGTTCAAGCTGCTGCATCGGGGCTACACGGGCAAGATCAACTCGGGCGAGGGCGACACCGGTGTGGCTGCCTGTCCCTACGAGTTCTACACCAAGTGGATCACCGACCCGGACGCCGCGTGCGAGGACGTCGAGGCGATCACGCGCAAGACGGTGGGCACCGCGGAGTGCCCCATCGAGGGCATTCCCAACGAGGACACGACGACCTCGCACCGCTAGGGCGAAGGGATGAGCCGGCGGGGTGGCCCGCCGGCTCTTTCCCGACCGCCTGAGGCTGTGCCGGCCGTTCCACCATGTCTGCCGTCATGAAGCCGGACCAGTCCGCTGGTGACGATGTTCCTGTACCCGGGGCGGCTGTCGACACGCTGCGCCGTGCCCGGCTCTTTCTCACGGCACTATGGGGTGGCGCGCCCGGGGATGACCGGGTGCTCCCCATGGACCTGCCGGCACCACGCCTGACCGAAGGTCGCCTGTACCTGTCACCCGCGGTGTCTGTAAATACTGCACGCGCGGCTGTCGCCCATGCCGGTGCGCATCTGGCGCATTCCACTCTGCCCTTCGATACAGCCGACCTGAAGGCCCGCCAGCGGGTGCTGATCGAGACCGTGGAGGATGCCCGTATCGAGGCGCTCGTCATCCGCGGGTTTCCGGGGCTGCGAGGGCTGTGGCGTGAGCAGCTGGGCGAGGTGGCGCTCGATGTGCAGGACTTCCCGCACCTCCTGCACCGCCTGGCGGTTGCCCTGCTCATGCCGGATTGGCGCGACCCGAACGCCTGGGTGGCCAGGGGGCAGCGCCTCTTCTTTGCCGAGCCCGTTCGTTGGGCGGACCCCGGTTTCGCCCGCGAGCTGGGCCTGCTGCTCGCCAGCGACCTGGGCCAGATGCGTATCGCCATGAATGAGGGGCGGTGCTTTTCCGTGACCGCCTATCGTGATGACAACACGTATTTATGGCTGCGGGAGCAGGCGCTTGCCCAGGACGGCGGCAGCCCGCAGGCGGAGGAGTCCGTCGGCGTGCGGTCGGCGCGGCTCCGCGAGCAGGACGCCGGGATCGGCTTGTCTGTGGTGGGTGAGGATGCCTCGACTCGGGAGTCGGGGTATGCCATCCAGACGGTGGCGGCGAATGCCGCCCTCGAATACCGGGACGGGACGCAAGCGTCGCTGGCCCCATCGGTGTGCGCCTATCCCGAGTGGGATTATCGGATCGAGCGGCTCAAGCAGGATTGGGTGCAGATACTGGACCGGCGCCCGGCGGCGATGGCGCCGGCGGTCACCGATGAGGTGTTGTGGCGTTACCGGTCGGTCATCGAGCAGCTGCATCGCCAGATCGCGGCCGTGCATCACCAGGGCCGCAGCCGGCTGCGTCGCCAGCTCGAGGGGGATGAACTCGATCTCGACGGCCTCATCGAGAACCGCATTGCGATACAGGGTGGAGGTGCGCCCGACTACCGGGTGTATGCCCGCCATCACCTGCACAGCGAACGGGAACTGGCGCTACTGGTGTTGCTGGACCTTTCCGAGTCGACCAACGATGCGCTCCCTGGAGAGCCCGGTCGGAGCGTGCTGGACGTTACCCGCGAGGCGGCCATCGTACTGGCCGATGCCCTGAGCCGGCTCGGCCACCGCTTTGCGATCCATGGTTTCAACTCTGACGGTCGTCACGCTCTCCATTACCAGCGTCTGCTCGATTTCGAAGAGCGTTACGGCGCCGAACAGGGCGCGCGGCTCGGCGCCATGCGCGGCGAGTACTCCACGCGCATGGGGGCGGCGATCCGCCATGCCAGCCGGTGCCTGGCAGCGCAGCCCGCCGAGCATCGCCTGCTGCTCGTCATCACCGATGGCGCGCCTTCGGACATTGACGTGCACGATCCACGCCTGCTTCCCGAGGACGCTCGCCACGCCGTGTTCGATGCCGTTGGTCATGGTGTCGTGCCCTACTGCCTGAGCCTCGATACCGGGAGCGGCGCCTACGTCGCCCACATCTTCGGCAGCCATCGCTACGCGGTGATGCAGCGCGTGACCGATCTGCCGCGCCATCTGCCGGAGGTGTATTTCCGGCTGGCGCGGCGATATCTGGGGTGATGCCGAGTCGCAGGTTACAAGTCGGGAGTTACAAGTCGCAAGTTACAAGTCGCAAGTTACAAGTCGCAAGTTACAAGTCGCAAGTGACAAGTCGCAAGTTACAAGTCGCAAGTTACAAGTCGCAAGTTACAAGTCGCAAGTTACAAGTCGCA
>DSBO01000233.1 GCA_011046015.1 Thioalkalivibrio sp.
GTCGGGTTCCGGTAGGAGCGCTGCGAGGCGCGATTCGGGGTGGCGGCATCATCCGGGCATGGGTATCGCGGCTTTCACCGCTCCTACGGTCGGGTTCCGGTAGGAGCGCTGCGAGGCGCGATCCGCATGTGGCGGCATCATCCGGGCATGGACGTCGCCCCCGTCTTTTTCTTCAACGTGCGATGCACGACTTGCAACTCGCGACTTCTACTTCCGGACAAGCACCAGCACGCCCGCCACCAGGGCCAGCGCGCCGTAGATGATGTGGTCGTAACGGAAGCTCAGGTCGACGAGCTGGCTCAGGCCGGTGAGGATGAGCCAGGCGCCCAGGGCGATGGTCCACAGTTTCATGTCGGTACACTCCTTTGACTGCGTTCATGGTGTATACCCTTGCTAGATGGATGATCGGATGGCGTCCAGGGGCAGTGGCCGCGACCGCGAAGCGGGGCCCCGATTTATTGGTTGTCGTGACAAGGGGCCGCGCAAGATACCCAGAGCGGCGAGCGCCGTAACGTGCACAGTTCACATTTCTCCGGCCACAGCCGATGTGCGCGATGAGCGGTCGAAATCGCGGCACGGGCGGCGTCCAAGTCCCTGCAGGGGACGGGGGGAAACCGGCCCTCCGGAAGAGGCGCATCATGGTGCCGAAGACACTGGAGATCATGAGCCGCCTGCCTCGATCCCCTGTGCGAGTGCGTGGCGGGGGGCGGCGCATCGCGTTTCCTGACCGCCTCCCTGTATCCCGGCCTTCGCCGGGATCCAGCCGCGGTGTTTCTCAACACAGGGGGCCTGATCGGGGGATTGAAATTGTTGTGGCTTATTGGCCGGAATAGGCCTATAGTGACTTTGGCTACAGATTTTGCATTGGCATTCAGACAGTTCCCTTCCGGCAGTTCTCGATCCCCACTTCAGGACCTGTAGACATTCATCATTCGTTTTTTATTTGTAAAAGGTAAATCTTCATGGCTACCGGTACCGTTAAGTGGTTCAACGAGAGCAAGGGCTTCGGCTTCATTTCCCAGGACAGCGGTGGTGACGACGTGTTCGTTCACTTCAGCGCCATCCAGGGCAACGGCTTCAAGACCCTGGCTGAAGGCCAGGCTGTCACGTTCGACCTGGAGCAGGGCCCGAAAGGCCCGCAGGCCAGCAACGTGGTTGCTCAGTAAGGTCCAACCGACCTCGCTGTAAGGAAAAACCCCGCCTCGGCGGGGTTTTTTCGTTCTGGGGGGTGCAATAACCCGCATGGCTCACCGGGCGGACCATCGCGCAATCCGCATCCGTTCAGCATGCGGCATGTTGCCATTCGCCATGCGCCGACCATCCGTTGTCGAGCTCGATCGCACAGGCGCGGTAACCGATACACACCCGTCCGTAGGCCGATGCAACGCCCAGTTCCTGTATCCGCCGGTCCAGCTCGACGAAGGCCCGCTGCAACGCCAGCGCCATCGCCGCGCGGCATTCCCGGTCGAGTCCCAGTGCCGCATAGCTTTGACGCGCATGGGCCTCGCCCTGGCGTCCATGGATGAAGAAGCGCGCCACCAGCGCCGCCTCGAAGCCCTCCTCGCCAAGTGCATCGCGCAGCCGGCCGACCAGCGCCCGGTCGTCGCAGCCCGCGTGACCCACCCGGGCCAGCAGGTCTTCGCCGAGAAAGTCCCGCAGGCTGTCGCCCGCCCCGACCAGTCGTCCCGAGCGCAGGTCCTCGCGTACCATCTGTGCATAGTCCGGCGCGACATCCGCGCCCGTTCGGCTGCCCAGCTGGCATAGCGCCATCGCCTCCGCACGGTGACCGCTGACGGCGAAACCGGAGAGCAGGTGATCGAAGATGTCGTGCACGAACACGGAGGTGGGGATCCGCTCTCCCGTTTCCGGCGTGCTGGCAATGATCTCCTCGTCCTCCAGGGTCACATCCAGCTTCCAGCCACGCGCCCCGAAACCGTCCTGCCACTCCCGATGATAGGTCACCGGTATCCTCACACCGGCCTCGTCGACGGCCAGCCACCGTGGGCCATAGGCGCGCACATCGCGCAGTGCCACGTTGTCAGACTCCATCTTTCACCTCCTCACAGGTCGCGCCGCATCGGCCGATCAGGGTGCTATCGCGCGAACAGCAGCTCGAGGTAGCTGCGATAGTGTCGCAGCTGCTCGACGATGACGCGCGAATCCCCCAGGGTGCGGGCCACGACGAACGCGCCTTCCAGTACCACCGTGAGCATGTCGGCCAGCGAGCGATAATCAGGCGCCAGACGTGGCGGATACCGCTCGGCAGCCGCCTCGAGGCGCGATACCAGCACGCGCCGCCATTCGAGCATGCCGGTGGTGCATACCTGTTTCACGTCCTCGTCCAGCAATTCGTTCTGGTAACAGTAGGAGGCAAACAGGCAGCCCGGATGCGGCCCCTCCAGGCCTTCGAACAGCTCCTCCATGAGACCGACCACGATCAGTACCTGCTGCAGCGGGTCGGCACTAAGCTTCTCGGCGCGCGCGAGGATGTCGCGCATCATTCCTTCCTCGAAGGCCGCATAGCGCTCGACCAGGGCCTGGGCGAGCGAGGCCTTGCTCTTGAAATGATAGAAGAAGGCCCCCTTGGTGATACCTGCCGCCTCCAGGATCTGGTCGATGGACGTGGCCGCATAGCCCTGTCGCATGACCAGATCGTGCGCGGCCTCGAGGATGCGCTCCCGTGTCCTGCTACCTTTTCCCGTCATCACACCTCACCCTGGACGAGCCCTACAGACTGAAAAGTCTGTAATTTATAGGCGTCCTTGTCCATACCGATTCGCCGATACCAAATAACTTACTGTTTTATAGCAGAAATCATCCATACATCCAAAAAAGACAAATCAGTCTTTAATTGCTTGACGAAACCAGGTTCCCGGACTAGATTTAAACAAACCAACCAGTTGGTTTGTTTGGAGGGAATACCCATGTGCCTGAACCATCAACACACCACGGCCTTCAACCAGGCCGGCGCGGACGCCTTCGCCGACCGCATGATCCAGACCCTGAACGAAGGGGCCCTGTGCCTGATGACCTCGATCGGACACCGTACCGGCCTGTTCGACACGCTGGCCGCGCTGCCACCCGCCACCAGTGGCGACATCGCGCGGGCCAGCGGCCTCGAGGAACACTACGTGCGCGAGTGGCTGGGCGCCATGACGACCGCCCGCGTGGTGGTGCATGACCCGCAGGCCGGCACCTACCACCTGCCGGTGGAACACGCCGCGTTCCTGAGCCGCGAAGGCGGCGACAACATCGCCGTGTACGCGCAATACATCCCCCTGCTGGGCAGGGTCGAGGACGACATCGTGCAGTGCTTTCACCAGGGTGGCGGCGTGCCCTACGAGCGCTACCCGCGCTTTCACGAGGTGATGGCCGAGGACAGCGGGCAGACGGTGGTCGCCGCCCTGCTCGATCACATCCTGCCCCTGGTGCCCGGCCTGATCGCGAACCTCGAACGGGGTGTTCGCGTGCTGGACGTGGGCTGTGGTCGCGGGCGCGCCCTGGCGACCATGGCCGCGCGGTTTCCACGCAGCACGTTCGTCGGTTACGACCTCTCGACCCAGGCCATCGAGACCGCGCGCAGCGAGGCCGGGGCGCGCCGGCTGACCAACATCCACTTCGAGGCGCGCGACCTCAGCGACTTCGACCAGGAGGCCGAACCCGGGCGCTTCGACCTGATCACCAGTTTCGACGCCGTGCTCGACCAGGCCCGGCCGCGCGCCCTGCTGCGCGGCATCCAGCAGGCGCTGAAGGACGATGGCGTGTACCTGATGCAGGACATCCGCAGCTCGACCCACGTGCACAACAACCTCGACCACCCGGTCGGAACCCTGCTGTACACGGTCTCCTGCATGCACTGCATGAGCGTCTCGCTCGCCCAGGGCGGCGAGGGGCTGGGGGCGATGTGGGGCCGGGAACAGGCCGAGGAGCTGCTGCGCGAGGCAGGATTCACCCGCATCGAGATCCACACCCTCGAGCACGACTTCCAGAACGACTACTACGTCGTGCACAAACACTGAGGCTGAAGACAGCCCCGATCCGGCGCGGCGCCGTGACGGGTGCCGCGAGTCCCGGTGCCGCGAGTGAATCCCGCCCGGGTTGCTGTTAATGTGTCACGGGAACGACAATAACAACCCCTCACCAGGGAGGCGCTCATCCATGGGCATCGAAATCGGCGGCCTGTTCGGCCTGATCCTTCTCATCCTCGTCATCTGGGGTATCGTCAGCACCATCCAGAGCCGTGCCGGCACCGGCAGCAAGGTCCTGTGGATCGTGATCCTGCTGGTGATTCCGTTCATCGGTTTCATCCTCTGGCTGCTGTTCGGGCCAAAGGCGAGGTGAGAATCCTTGAGCGGTTGATGGCGAATAGAGGCTGGCGATGCCTGAACCGCACCCACGCAGGGGGAAGCCAACATTGATTCGATGGGCCGGGCGGCCCGGGCGGGAACGTTGGCCGTGATGTCGCCAACATAAAACCGGGCCGGGAGAGGGAACCTCCCGGCCCGGTCCTGCTTACTTCTCTTCGGCGGCGTCCTTGAGTGCTTCGCCGGCTTCCTCGGTGGCCTCGCCGGCTTCTTCCATGCCGGCCTCGACGGCCTCGCGGGTGGCATCCATCGCCTCTTCCGCGGTGTCGGCAGCGCTGTCCATGGCGTCTTCCATGGCCGCACCCGCCTCTTCCGTCGCCTCGTCGATGGCCTCGCCAGCCTGCTCGGCCGGGCCTTCGTTGTTACAGCCGGCCAGCAGCAGGGCCAGCAGGAAGGGTGTGGCGATCAACAGTGACTTCTTCATTATTCTTTTCCTCAGCAATGTATGTACTACGTCAGCCGCCGGCTGGTGACGATCCCGAACGACACCAGGAGCGGAAGCCCCCAAAACAGCGGCTAAGACTATCCGAAGCAGCGCACATCTCACCGTGACCCAGTTCACGTGCGAACAGGCCGCGAGATGGGATGAGTGACTACTGCCCCGTTCACCTGCCAACCGCAGCGCTGTTTCCGGTACCATCCCGCACCATGCCTGTATCCGACGAAATCGTCATCTGCGGCCTGGACGGCGTGCTCGCCCTGCTCGAGCACCGCCTGCGCTTCCTTTACAACGAGGAGGGCGAGCGCGACTGGGACCGCTTTCATGCCGCCTGTGGCGAGGACATGCCCAACCTGCCGCTGATTCACCGACTCAACCAGGCACGCCAGGAGGGCGTGGCGGTGATCCTGGTGACGGGGCGCAGCGCCACGGTCGAGCGCGAGACGCGCGACTGGTTGGCGCGCTGGGGTGTCGGCCACGACGCCCTGTGGATGCGCCCACCCGGCGACTTCAACCCGGCGGCAAAGTACAAGGGCGCACTCATCGAGCAGCACTACGCGGGCCGCAAGATCCGCCGCGTGTATGAGAGCGCACAGCACCTGGACGTGGCGCGCTGGTGTACCGAGCGCAGCATCCCCTGCACCCTGTTCGGCCCCAACCAGGGCAACGGCGCCACGCGCGAGATCTTCGACCTCAAGCGCGTGGCGCATGCCTGCGAGCACGTCACGCTCTATCCCTTCTACGGCGACGACGACTACGCCTGGGACGACCGCGCGGGCCAGCTCGCACAGGGTGCCTGCCTGCTCTGCGCCGACGACGAGGCGCGGGCCGAACGCGAACAGAAGGCGGCCGAGGCAAAGCTCGCCGCGCGCGAACGCGGCCTGCCGCCGCTGGAGGGTTCCGAGAAGCAGGTCGCCTGGGCCGAGGGCGTGCGCCTCTCGGCGTTTTCCGCCATCGACAAGGTCAACCGCTGGATCGAGCAGAACGACGCCGCGGCCGAGGCCGAGGACCCGGATCACTGGCACACGGTGAAACAGGGCATCCGCAAGGCCACGGCCTGGCTGGAGGAACAGACCGAGGCCAAGTGGTGGATCGACCACCGCCACGGGATCATGAACAGCCTGGACGGCGGACGGGCGCTGCTGTCGGCGGTGGCGGAACGGGAAGGATTCTTCTGACGAACCTGCCCGATATCCGGAAGACCACACGCCACCGATCAGACAGCGGGCACAAATAAAAACAGCGACGCACGTTCATCGCTGCAGCTCACACCTCACGCGGCGGGCCATGTCCGGATGATGCCGCCACATGCGGATCGCGCCTCGCAGCGCTCCTACGCGACTTGCGACTTGCGACTTGCGACTTGCGACTTGCGACTTGCGACTTGCGACTTGCGACTTGCGACTTGCGACTTGCGACTTGCGACTTGCGACTTGCGAACGAATAAAGCCCACGCCTCTGGCGAGGCGTGGGCAACCCACATCCGATCCGGAGGAAGATCAGAAGTCGAACTTGAGGCCGGCCATGAGGCTGCGCGGCTTGCCGGGACGCAGGCCGGCGGGGCGGCGTGACACCAGGTAGGTCTCGTCGAACAGGTTTTCCACCGTGGCGAACACGCGCCCGTCCTTGCTGATGCGGTAGTCGGCGGCGAGGTCGATGATTACGCGGTCGTCGATTTTCTGCTCGGACGGGATGTCGCCCTGGCCGGCGACGGTGCGCATCTCGCCGGTATACACGGCGTTGAGGTCCACGCGCCACGTGGACTGGTCGATCCCCACGCCGGCGGTCAGCAGGTGCTGGGGCAGGTAGGGCAGTTCGTCACCCGGTTCCACCGTGCCCCATTCGTCGAAGCCGCTGATGAAGCCGGTCTTGAACTCGGCGTCGGTGTAGGTGTAGCCGACGCGCATCGGCACCCCGTAGCCCAGCCCCCGGGCGATGCCCAGGTCGTAGTGCAGGGACGCCTCGATGCCCTTGATCTCGACCTGGCCACCGTTGAACTGGTCGCCGATCACGCAGTCGCCCCCACTGGAGGCGGTGCAGGTTCCCAGCAGGTTGTCGTAGTCGTTGAAGAAGCCGATCATCTCGCCTGCCAGGGCGCCACGGGCGTAGCGCAGGCCGAGCTCGTAGTTGACGCTGTCCTCGGCCTCGGCATCGGCGCTGCCCGGCGCGGGGGGCGTGAAACCGCGATGCACGCCGGCGAGCACGCGCAGGTTCGGGCTTACGCGGCGCGTGATGCCGATGCCCGGCATGAGCACGTCTTCGGACCCTTCGACCACGGTGGGCGTACCCGCGCGATCCGGGTCGGCGGCCCCGTAGTCGACGCGCCGGGTGTCGATGGACTCGTAGCGCAGACCCGGCTGCACCGTCCAGTCGCCGGCAGTAATGGTGTCCTGCACGAACAGGGCCCATGCCTCGGCGCTGGCGATGCGGTTGTTGCCGCTGCCGGTGCCCGGCGTGCCCTCGGTGGTCA
>DSBO01000102.1 GCA_011046015.1 Thioalkalivibrio sp.
CAGCAGGAAGGGGCCTCGCAGGCAGGGTACGCGGAACTCGCCGCACTCATCCGCGCCATCGACGCGGCCTTCGACGATGCGCGTCTGGAGGCCCCGGAGCGGGCGCTGCACTGATCAGTGCAGGCGGCTTGTGTCGTAGTCGTCGGCAAAGCCATCGGGCGCCTTGACCGTGATCTCGCGCGGGCCCGGCGAGGCGTGGTGCAGGACCATCTTCCAGCCCTCGTCGTAGCGCCGGTAGACGTTGGTGAACACCACCACGCCGCTCACGCTCGGGTCGCCGGCCCGCACGATGTTCTCCAGCCCCGAATGCACGGCCACGTCGCCGGTGACGGTCTTCACCACGTCGCTCAGGGTGATCTTCATGTCGAGCTCGCGCGAGAATACGTGCACCCAGCCCTCCAGCACGTGCCCCTGGCCGCGCAGGTGATGCCCGCCCACCGGATGCACGCAGACGATGGCCTCGTCCTCGGCCCAGACGTTCATCATGGCGTCCAGGTCGGCGGCCTCGAAGGCGGCGTAGTAGGCGGCCTCGGCCTCGTCGGGGGTGTGGAACACGGTCTCGCTCATGGTGGCTCGCTGTCAGTGCAGGGTACCGCGCGCGGGCGGAGGCGCGTCGGCCTCGCGCCGCGCCGGCTCGGGGGAGGCATGGTGCATGATCAGGCGCCAGCTGTCGCCCACCCGACGATAGACGTTGGTGGCGAGCATCACGCCCTGCGAGTCATTGGCCAGCGTGATGCTCTCCTTCACGGCGTGCACCGCCAGGCCCTCCTCTCCGGTGGCCTGCTCGTCGGTCAGCACGAAACGCATGCCCCTGCCGTTGGCCAGGATCGAGCGCCAGCTCTCACGAATCGCGGAGCGACCGGCCAGCCGCTCACCACCCGGATGGATGCAGAGGATGCCATCGTCGTCTGCCCAGACCTGCATGAGCATCTCGAGATCGCCGGCCTCGATGCTGCCGTAGAAGACGGCCTCGGCCTCGTCTGCCGTGGCAAAACGGGGTTTGTTCGCCATCGTTGACTCCTCCTTCTGGGATGCCGGTTTGTGCTAGGTTAGCGTTTCGACGCCATCCCTGTCACCGCAGAAGGTCTTTACCCCGCATGAGCCACATCCTTACCGTCGGCATCGCCACCCTGGACATCGTCAACCTCGTCGACCACTACCCGCAGGAGGACGAGGAGCTGCGCGCCACGGGCCAGCGCATCGCGCGTGGCGGCAACGCGGCCAACACCGCCGTGGTGCTCGCCCAGCTCGGCCACCGGGTGGACTTCGCCGGCGTGCTGGCCGACGAGCCGGACGGCCACCGCATCGAGGCGGATCTCGCCAACCACGGCGTGAGCACGCGCTACTGCGCCCGCATCGAGGGCGGCAAGTCGCCCACCTCCTACATTTGCCTGAACGAGACCAACGGCTCGCGCACCATCGTGCACTACCGCGACCTGCCGGAGTTCGGGTACGCGCAGTTCGCCGCGATCCCGGTCGAGGCCTTCGACTGGCTGCACGTCGAGGGCCGCAACCCGACCGAGACCGTGCGCATGCTCGAGGCCGCGCGTCGCCGGCTCGCCGACCAGCCCGTGTCGCTGGAGCTGGAAAAGCACCGCGACGGCATCGAGGCCCTGCTGCCCCACGCCGACGTGATCCTCTGCTCGCGCGCCTTTGCCCGCGCCGCCGGCTTCGACGACCCTGCAGCCTTCATCGCCGCCTGGCAGCTGGAGGCGCCGCAGGCGATCTGGACCTGCACCTGGGGCGAGGCCGGCGCGCTGGGCCGCGACCGCGACGGCCAGCTCTACAAAAGTGCCGCCTTCCCGCCGGCCACGGTGCGGGACACCCTGGGCGCGGGCGACACCTTCAACGCGGGGCTCATCGCCGCACTGGCCACGGGCCACCCGCTGGGCGCGGCGCTCACCATGGCCTGTCGCCTGGCCGGGCACAAGGTGGGCCAGCCGGGCTTCACCGGCCTGGATCCGAACCTGCTTTCCTTCTGAGCCCCATGACCGAACCGCTTTGCCGCATCCAGGACCTCGCCGACCCGGGCTCGAAGGGCCTGGAGGTGGAGCTCGACGGCGTGCGCACCGAGATCTTCATCGTCCGCCGCGGCCAGGCCGTCTACGCCTATCGCAACAGCTGCCCGCACACCGGCGGTCCGCTGGACTGGAAGCCCGACGAATACCTGGACGGCGACGGTGAGTACATCATGTGCGCCACCCACGCCGCGCTGTTCCAGATCGAGGATGGCCTGTGCATCGGCGGGCCCTGCAAGCGGCAGCACCTCACGCCCGTTCCGCTGCGGGTGGAAGGTGACGCCGTCTACCTGGCCTGACGCCGCCCGTGCGCGCGATCCTGCTGTTCCCGCTCTTTGCCATCGGCTTCGCCCTGCTGGCCTGGGCGCTGCCTGCGCCCTTCGTCGCCCTCAAACCCGCCATCCCCTGGCTGCTGGCGCTGGTGATGTTCGGCATGGGCATGACGTTGCGTGCGGCGGACTTTGGCCAGGCGCTGGCGCGCCCGGGGCTGATCGGGCTGGGGCTCGGGCTGCAGTTCCTCGTCATGCCGCTGGCGGCCTGGGGTATCGGCGAGGCGCTGGGGCTCCCGGCGGCGTTGCTGACGGGGCTGGTGCTGGTAGGCGCGAGCCCGGGCGGGACCGCCTCCAACGTCATCTGTTACCTGGCACGCGGCGACGTGGCGCTCTCCATCACGCTCACCACGTTCTCAACCCTGCTCGCCGTGGTGGCCACGCCGCTGCTCACCTGGCTGTACGTGGGTCAGCGGATCGAGGTGCCGGCCGGGGCCATGCTGGTGTCGGTGGCCCAGATCGTCCTCCTGCCGGTGGCGCTGGGCGTGGCGGCCAACTCGCTCCTTGGCCGGCGGCTCGCTGCCTTGCAGCAGGCGTTCCCGGCGATCTCCATGGCCGCCATCGTGCTCATCATCGCCATCGTGGTGGCCCTGAATGCCGACCGGCTGCCTGGCCTCGGCGCCCTGCTGCTGCTTGCCGTCATCCTGCACAATGCCATGGGCCTGGCGGCGGGCTATGTCGCGGGCAGGCTGTTCGGTTTCGACCGGCGCATCGCGCGCACCCTGGCCATCGAGGTCGGCATGCAGAACTCCGGCCTGGCCGTGGCCCTGGCCACCAAGTACTTCGCCCCGGCCGCGGCCCTGCCCGGCGCCCTGTTCTCGGTCTTGCACAACCTCTCGGGGGCGGCACTCGCCGCGGTCTGGTCACGGCGGGGCGACTGAACGGCCGCGGTCGGCTATAGTCGGCGAATCGCAAAACAGTCGAGGAGACCCCATGCGCATCCGTTCCACGGCGTTCGAGCACAACCAGCCGATCCCCGCGCGCTACACCTGCGAGGGCGAGGACGTCTCGCCGCCACTGATCTTCGAGGAGGTGCCGGCGAAGGCGAAAAGCCTGGTGCTCATCGTCGACGACCCGGATGCGCCGGACCCCAAGGCGCCGCAACGCACCTGGGTGCACTGGGTGCTGTACAACCTGCCGCCCGACCTCACCGGCCTGGACGAGGCCACCGCCACCCCACCGCGCGCCGCCGTGGGCCTGAACGACTGGCAGCGCAACGACTGGGGCGGACCCTGCCCGCCCATCGGCCGGCACCGCTACTTCTTCAAGCTCTATGCCCTGGACACCGTGATCGACGAACGCGAGGGCCTGACCAAGCTCGACATCACCGAGGCCATGATCGACCACGTCATCGCCCAGGCGGAGCTGGTTGGAACCTACAGCCGGAGCGGGGACTGACCGGGGCACAGGAGACCGCCGCCGTCAGGTGGCATCGAGTGCATCCAGCAGTTCGCCGACCCGCCCTTCGAGCTGGGCGATCAGGCCGCTTTCGAGCTGGACTCGCAGTTTAAGCATCAAATCGTCGTGCTGCTCGGCGGCCTCCCGCGCCAGCCGGGCGAGGCCCGCGCGCTCGTCCCGCTCCCGCGCCGCCTGGCACAATGGATCGTCCGGGTCATGGGTCGCCGACAGTTCGATCAGGCGGCGAAAGTGCTCGGCACCCGCCTGCTCGGCGGCCTCGCGCAGCATGCTGCGCAGGACCTGCCGGTCGTGCACCTCCCCCAGCAGGTCCTGCAGGGCCTTGAGCGAGCCCACCACCTCCTCGGCCGGCGCCAGCGTACCGCGCAGGGGCTCCATCAGGTAGCGCAGGCGCTTGGCCTCGATGCGGGTACGGTGTGCGCAGCGGTCGTCACCTGCGGTGAGCAGCTCGCGCAGCGACACGCCCAGCCGGTCCATCGACCGCTGTACCCTCTCGGCGGCCGCGGCCGCGAAGGGCGCTCCCTGCTTCGCCCTGGGACGCAACCGGGCAAAGCTCGCGCTGAGCTTGCCGAAACGCTTGCCGAGGCGCTTGCGCAGACGCCGGCGCTCGGTCTGCTGGGCCGCCCCCAGGCGCTGCTGCAGCCAGTCGAAACCGAGCCGCTCATGAGCCCGCATCACCTCGCGCTCCCGCGCCAGCCAGGCGAGCTGCACCTCCAGGTCGCGCGCGCGACCCGTCGCCTCCGTCACCCGCGCCAGGCGCTTGCGCAGTTTGCGTAACGCGCCGCCGGCCAGGCAGGGTCGATAGGCCCGCTCGAGCGAGCGCAGGCGCCGCACGGCCACGCGAAAATCGTGCACCGCCTCCTCGTCGCCGTCGATCTGGATCCGCGCCAGCGCCTCCTCCGCCTCGGCGAACAGTTCCGTCATCATGTCGAGCACCACCTCGGGCGCCGGCCGAGTCAGCGCGTTCTCGGGAAGCCGGTTCATGCTGTGTACGGGAGTCTGGACATCCTGCGAGCATAGTCCGTGTTTGTGACAATCGCCCGACAGGGCACGGCGACATCAAACTGTCACGGGCGCCTGCTAAGAGTGGCTCCATGGGCGAGACCCACCAACACATCCCCTCCGGCACCCCGGAGCTCGAGGCCCTGCTCGGCGAGCTGCAGGCCCTGCGCACCCATCTGGACCAACGTTCGGTAGAGCGCCTGGCGCCTTACGTGGATATTCTCGACCTGCCGGGCTCGCGCGAAAGCGCCTGCAATCTCGCGCAGTACCTGGCGTTGCGCGAATTCGACCGGCGTCCGCTGCAGCAGGCGCTGGCGCGCAACGGGCTTTCGTCGCTGGGGCGCAGCGAGGCGCATGTGCTCGGCACCATTGACCAAGTGATCCACCTGCTCGCACGGGCCCTGGATCGCGATCCGCGCCTGGTCCGTCCCGCCTGCCCCACCGTCGGCTTCGAACAGGGCAGCGACCGGCTCGCTGCCAACGCCGAGCGGGTGCTGGGTTCGGCGGATCGCGGCGTGCGCATCATGGTCACGCTCTCCAACTACGCCGCGGAGGAGCCTGCCCATGTGCGCGAGCTGCTGCTGGCCGGCATGGACTGCGCGCGCATCAACTGTGCCCACGACACGCCAGAACTACGCCAGCGCATGGTCAGGAATGTGCGTGAGCAGGCGAACGCGCTCGGTCGCCCCTGCCAGATCGTCATGGACCTGGCGGGGCCAAAACTGCGCACCGGCCCGCTCGAATCCTACACGCGACCGCTGCACATCCGCCCACACCGCGACGTGCGCGGCGTGATTCGACGCCCCGCCACCATCCTGCTCTGCGCCCCGGAAATCGACGAGGGTGGCCTGGTACCGGATACCGACGCCCGCCTGGGCCTGCCGGCCGGGCTCGGGGCCGGGCTGCGTGTCGGCGACCGGCTCGTCTTCGAGGACACCCGTGCCAAGCAACGGGCCATTACCATCGAGCGCGAGCTCGGGCCCGGCCGCTGGCTGGGCAGCTGTGGCAAGTCCTGCTACATCGATGCCGGCACCCGCGTGCGCCTGGAACGGCGCGCACAGGGGCGCAAGGCGAATCACGAGGGCAGCTTCCACTTCACCGGGTTTACGCTGGAACCGGTCGAGCTGCGTATGTATCGGGACGATCCCCTCCTGTTGCGCCGCGATCAGGCACCCGGGCACCCGGCCCGGGTCGATGCCAGTGGCCACGTCACCACGCCGGCCACCATCGGCTGCATGGGTGAACTCGCCCTGCCCCCCGTCGCGCCGGGGGACCCGGTCTGGTTCGATGACGGCACCATCGGCGCGCAGGTGCTGGAGGTGCGAGAGGAGGGCATGCTGCTGCGTATCACCCAGGCCAAACCCGGGGGCAGCCTCATCCGTTCAGACAAGGGCATCAATTTCCCGCAGAACCCGATGCATGGCTGTTCGCTCACGCCGAAGGACCTGGCCGACCTGGACCTGATCGCCAGGGACGCCGATGCCGTGGGCTATTCCTTCGTCGAGAGCGCTGACGACATGCGCCTGCTGATGCAGGAACTGGCGCAGCGGGACGCGACCGGTCTGCCGATCATCGCCAAGATCGAGACCCGCCAGGCGGTACGCAACCTGCCCGAGATCATTCTCTCCACCATCGGCCAACATCCACTGGGCATCATGATCGCCCGCGGCGACCTCGCCGTGGAGCTCGGTCCCGAGCGCCTGGCCGAGATGCAGGAGGAGATCCTGTGGATCTGCGAGGCCGCACACATCCCGGTGGTCTGGGCCACACAGGTGCTGGAGACGCTGGTGAAGAAGGGGACGGTCTCGCGTCCCGAACTCACCGACGCGGCCATGTCCAACCGCGCCGAATGCGTGATGCTGAACAAGGGGCCCTATGTCACGCACGCGGTGCAGACCCTGTCCGACATCCTGGCGCGCATGCACGACCACCAGGTGAAGAAGACCGCGCAGCTGCGCGCCCTGCACTGGTGAGACAGGCGGGTTAGCGACCGGACGCCAGCCGGTCGGCCCGGCGCGTCGTCTCCGGCAGGCGGTAGCGGGTGACGCAGCCCATCACGTAGTCGATGGCGGTCGGCAGCGAAACACGATGCCCGGGCGAGACGTACAGGGGCTTCACGTTTTCCCGCGTGCGCAGCACCGCGCCGATGATCTCCTTGCCGTCCAGCAGCGGCACCCAGTCCCCCTTGTCTGCCGGCACCTCGGCATGAGTGCCGATCAGGCGCGACTTGGCCACACCGATGGTCGGTACGTCCAGCAACACGCCGAGGTGACAGGCGATGCCGAGGCGCCGGGGATGGGCGATGCCCTGCCCGTCGCAGAGTATCAGGTCGGGCAGGGCCGGGAGCTGCGCCAGCGCGGCGAGCACGGCCGGGATCTCGCGAAACGACAGCAGCCCTGGCACATAGGGGAAGGTGGTGGGCACCCGCGCGATCCGTTCTACCACGGGTTCGAGCCCCGGATAGGTCAGCAC
>DSBO01000208.1 GCA_011046015.1 Thioalkalivibrio sp.
AGAATGCCCCGGCCGCGGGCGGCTGCTGCAGCGCATGAGCGGGCGTAACGCCAAAACCTGGCGCCTGATCGACACCGGCGTGCGGCGCGCGGCGGAAAACTTCGCGCTCAACCGCGCGCTGCTCGAAGGGCATCAGGAGGGTGTCTCGCCGCACACGCTGCGTTTCCTGAGTTTCAGGCCCTCGGCGCTGCTCGGTTTTCACCAGGATGTCGAGCAGGAACTCAACGTCGACTACTGCCGTGAGCAGGGCATCGACATCCAGCGCCGCGTGACCGGTGGCGGCGCGCTGTATTTCGACGAGACTCAGATCGGCTGGGAACTCTATCTCGACAAGCAGACGCTCGGCACGGCCGACATGTCGGCCATCGCCCGACGCGTCTGCGAGGCGGCGGCACGTGGCATCAGCTCGCTGGGCGTGGAGGCGAAGTACCGTCCGCGCAACGACATCGAGGTGGACGGGCGCAAGATCTCCGGCACCGGCGGTGCCTTCGACGGTGACTCCATCCTGTACCAGGGCACACTGCTCATCGACTTCGACGTGGAGAAGATGCTGCGCGTGCTGCGCATCCCGGCCGAGAAGCTCTCCGGCAAGGCGATTGAATCGGCGCGCGAGCGCGTGGTGAACCTGAAGGAGCTGCTGGGCGAGCTGCCGAGCGTCGAGACCGTCGAGGCGGCCATGGCGCAGGCCTTTGCCGACGAGTTCGGCATCGCTTTCGAGCGTGCCGATGAGATCAGCGCGCGTGAGCGCGAGATCTTCGAGGAGGCCCTCGAGGAGATCGACTCCGAGGAGTGGGTCTACCAGCACAATCGTCCGGTCGATACCGCGCCGATGGTGGAGGGGATCTACAAGTCTGCTGGCGGCCTGATGCGAGCCAACGTGATGCTCGACCCGGAGAAGGGGCGCATCAAGCAGCTGTGGCTCACGGGTGACTTCTTCATCAAGCCGCGTCGTCTGGTGGTGGATCTGGAGGCCGCGCTGCGCAACACGAAGATCGACGAACTCGACGCCAATCTGGATGCGTTCTTCGCCGACTACGGTGCGGAAATGCTGCAGCTCACGCGCGACGACTTCGCCACGGTGATCCGCATGGCGATCGACAACGCACAGAACCCGGCCGCCCCCGCGGCGACCGGCACGGCCTGAGGCGGGGGCGACATGGAGCGGTTTGACGTCGTCGTCATCGGCCTGGGCCCGGGGGGCGCGAGTGCCGCCCGCACCGCCGCCGAGGCCGGCCTGCGCGTGCTCGGTATCGACAAGAACAAGGCCGTCGGTGTGCCCGTGCAGTGCGCCGAGTTCATCCCGCTGCCCATGGGCGCCTACGCCCAGGCCGACGGGGTGTTCAGCCAGAAGATTGTCGGCATGAAGAGCTTTCTACCATCCGGTAACCGGCACGACTCCGATTTTCCCGGGATGATGATCGAACGCGACAAGTTCGACCAGGCCATCGCCGCACGGGCTGAGGCCGCTGGCGCGACGTTCTGGATGGCCTCGCGCATCGTCGGCCTGGATACCGAATCGCGTACCGCCACCGTACGCCGGGGTGATGACGAGATCGAGGTAGGTTACGAGGTTCTCGTCGCCGCCGATGGCCCGCATTCGCCGGTGGCAAAGCTCATGGGCCTGCCACCGCTCGAAATCGTGCAGACCCGCCAGTACACGGTGCCGCTGCTGAAGCCCTACGAGGACACCGATATCTGGCTGTCGGACGAATACCCGGGTGGTTATGCCTGGCTGTTCCCCAAGGGCGACGTGGCCAACCTCGGGCTGGGTGCGGACCGCGAATTCGAGGCCGACCTCAAGGCACCGCTGGACAAGCTGCACGAGCAGCTGGTGGCAGCCGGCCTGCTGGGCGAGGAGATCCTGTACCGCACGGGTGGGGCGATCCCCGTGGGTGGTTTGCGGGAGCACCTGGTGGAGGGTAGAGTCCTGTTCATCGGTGATGCTGCCGGTCTCACGCACCCGATCACCGGCGCCGGTATTGCCGCCGCGGTGGTCTCGGGGGAGCTTGCCGGCAAGGCAGCCGCCGCCTTCCTGCAGGAGGGCGACGAGGAGGCCTTCGAGGATTACGAGGAAGACGTGCGCGACCAGTACGAGTCGTCGGTCGAGCGTGCCGTCGAGCGGCGCCAGTACCTCAGGCAGTACTGGCGCACGGAAAAGGCCAATACGGACACCGTCCAGCGCAAGGGCTGGGTGGCGTTCGACGAATATTTCAGCCGCGATGCCTCGCAAGAGGCGGCGGTCTAACTTTTAAACGTGCATTCGCGTCGGTAGTGAATACCGCAGAACATCGGGAGGTTTCGTCATGAGCGCTAGCGCCGATACCATCGTCCAGCCGGTGAATTTCTACCGGCCGGATTACCACATCAAGACCCCGGAGATGCGTTCGCCGGACTACGTGCAGATGTCCACCGCCGCCGCGATCTCGCTGGGTCTGGTGCCGGGCAACATGCACCGTACCGCCTGCACGCACTGTCTAAACCTCCTGGTCACCTACCCGGAAGGCTGCCGTGCCAACTGCACCTACTGCGGCCTGGCCCGTCATCGCGAGGAATCGCGCGATTACGCCGACCGCAACTTCATCCGCGTCGACTGGCCGACCGCCCGTTACGACGAGGTGATCGAGAAGGTCAAGGCCGGCCACGACAAGGGTCAGTTCGAGCGCATGTGCATCTCCATGATCACGCACCCGAACTCCGATCACGACACCATGGTGCTGCTCAAGCAGTGGATGAAAGAGCTGTCGCACATCCCGGTCTCGATCCTCTCCAACCCGACCAGCATGAGCTACGACGACCTGGTTGCGCTGCGTGACGAAGGCGCCGACATCTTCACCGTCGCGCTGGATGCGGTCACCCCCGAGATCTTCGAGCGCACCCGCGGCAAGACCGTCGACTCCCCGCACCGCTGGGACAAGTACTGGCAGGCCATCGAGTGGGCCGCCGAGATCTTCGGCCCCGAGAAGTTCGGCGCGCATCTCATTGCCGGTATGGGGGAGACCGAGAAGGAGATGATGGAAGTCTGCCAGAAGATCCGCGACATGGGCGGCCACAACCACATGTTCGCCTTCTTCCCCGAGCAGGGCTCCATGATGGAAGACTGGCCGGCCTGCCCGAAGGACCAGTGGCGCCGCGTGCAGCTGGGTCGCTTCGTCATCGACTATGCCGGTGGCCACGTCAACGACATGAAGTTCAACGAGCAGGGCCAGATCGTCGACTTCGGCCTGGATGAGCAGGAGCTGGAGGCACTGATCAACTCCGGCAAGCCGTTCCAGACCTCCGGCTGCCCCGGCAAGTCCGACGAGGAAGTCTCGGCCTGTAATCGCCCCTACGGCGATTCCAGCCCGACCGACATCCTGTCCTTCCCGTTCGCGCTGAACAGCACCGACGTCGGCTTCGTCAAGCGCCAGATGGCCGGCGAGGACATCGGCACCTTCGATCACGACAGCCTGGATGACTGAGGCTGGCCGCTGATTCCATGATGGAAGAAAAGGAAAAGGCCCCGCAATGCGGGGCCTTTTCTTTGGGCCTTGCCTGCTTGTTTCATGCCCGGTGTAAAACCGCGAGCACCCACCGGTCGCGAAAGGACCGTCGAAAGCCGCGAACCGTCGATGCCCGTACGAAAGCACGGCTTCGCGAGTGATTGAGGCCCCGGCGGTCACGGTACAGCGTTGGCGCAGCAGCAGTCGCACGACACCATTCGGAAGCGATTCGCGGCGCGGATCAGCGGGTACACGTCGCGCCGTCCATGAAAGCGGCGAGGTGAAAGAGGATTTCTCGTGACGGTTAAGCTGAGGAAATTTTCGACGCAGGATCAGCGAAGCCTCCTCTCATCCAGCCATGGCGTTTCTTTCGCGAGGCATTTTTGGCTCTGGAAATGCGCAAACCAGCAAACACAAGCCAAGGCATTCCCAAGCATTTTTTCCACTAAAGTTATAGTTAGCATATTCGGGTTTTCTAATGTACCGATCGATCTGCGAAAACCCCTGTATTTACAGCACATACGCGTTGTTGCGTCGTGCCAACGCGATGTGGTTTTTCTGTATCAAATCGTTTGACAACCCGAGGCGCTTTTGTCACTGTTCCACACGGCCAAGCCCTTGCAAATACTGGCTAAATATTAACAATTGCTAATAAACAAACCGCTTGCCCGGAGGGATTTAAGAATGAGGAGCATGTTTAAGCGTTCGCTTATCGCCGCTTCCGTCATGGGTGCGCTTGCCGCTGCCGGCACCGCCCATGCCACGAACGGTTACCAGCTGATCGGCGTTGGGGCCTATCAGAAATCGCTGGCCGGCGCCGTCACCGCCGCGCCGGGGTCCGCCATGACCGCCATCAGCAACCCGGCCGGTCTGGCCCGCATCGAGGACCGCGCCGACTTCTCCATGGAAGCCTTCATGCCGAAGCGCTACACCGACTTCAGTAAGTTGGGTGGGGAGAAGGTCGATTCCGACGCCGAGCTGTATGGCGTTCCCGCCCTGGGCTGGAAGGGCCCAGTTGGCGAATCCGGCAAGATGTGGTTCGGTGGCGGCATGTACGGCACCTCCGGCTTGGGTGTCGATTACCCGTACTCGACCATGGTCGACATGGGCGGTGGTATGACTGCCGACTTCGAAGGCTACAGCGCGATCCAGTTCTGGCAGATGGCACCGGCCCTGGCCTGGAACGTGAACGAGAAGCTGGATCTGGGCGTGTCGCTGAATATCGACTACCAGGCAGTGTCATTCAAGCAGCGTTTCGTGGATAACGCCGGTGGTGTCATTCTGCAGAACTTCCTTGGCGCCCCCGTTCCGGTCAACGAATTCAATTTCGACCTGAGCAGAAGCGCAGCGGCCTTTGGCTTTGGTTTCACCATCGGTGCCCTGTATGACGTCAACGAGCGTCTGACCCTGGGTGCGAGCTACAAGAGCAAGCAGTCTTTCTCCGACCTGGAATACAACCTGGCCGCTGGCGACATCACCTTTGACGATGTCGGTAACCCGGGTACTGCTGGCCAGTACACGCTGGGTCTGGACTTCCCGCAGCAGCTGGCAGTCGGCCTCGCCTATGACGTGAGCGACAAGGTGACCGTGTCAGCCGACGTGAAGTGGATCAACTGGGAAGACACCATGGATGACCTGGCCGTGGAAGGCCCGAATGGCTTCCGCTTCTCCATGGATCCGGGCTGGGAAGACCAGATTGTCTACGCTGTTGGTGTGCAGTTTGCTGTTAACGAGAAGGTCAACCTGCGTACCGGTTACAATTACTCGAAGGCCCCGCTCGAAGACGAGGATGTCATTTCCAACCTGATCCTGCCGGCCGTGGTTGAACAGCACTTCACGGTTGGTGGTGACGTCAAACTCGACAAGCACTGGGATCTGGGTTTCCACGCCATGTACGTACCGGAAGAATCTTTCACGGACGCAAGCGGTGTGGAGATTGCGATGAAACAGAGCTCCGTCGGCGTCAACCTCGGTTACCGCTTCTAAGCGAGCCTGAAAAGGGAGGCCTTCCGGCCTCCCTTTTCATGGTGATGTGATCGAATTAAGGGAGGGGTCCCTGCGGGGACGCGGAGTATAAAAGCAACAACAACCAATAATAAAAACAACTGGTGGGCCATGGTTTGCATGGCCCTTTTTCTTCAGGTTCTGTTCATACGCTTTCCCTTTCAATAGTTGCTGTAGCCTTTAGGTGTGCGAGGATAATTGGCAATGAAACGATTTTCTCTGATTACCGCGATCGCCGTGCTGTGCATGGCCTTCGCTACCGCCCATGCACAGGACAAGTTCAAGCCCTTCGTGCTGGGTTCCGTGAGCAGCGGTGATTTCGACCGCAAGATCAACGAAACCAAGGCGGCGCTGACGCAGCAGGGCTTTTCCATCGTCGGTGAGTACGCGCCTTATGCAAATGCCCATGTGATCGCCGTGACCAGCGATGAGCTCAAGCGTATTGCGGCGCAGACCGAGCGCGGTGGTTATGCCGTGGCGCAGCGTGTGTCGGTGACCCGGGTCGGCGACGACATCCAGGTGAGCTACGCGAACCCGCTGTATATCGAGCATGCCTACCAGCTGGGTGCCTCGATGGCGCCGGTGGCGCAGAAGCTGCAGACCGCGCTGGGCAAGCAGGAGGAGTTCGGTGCCAAGGGGCAGAGCGCGAAGGATCTGCGCAAGTATCACTACACCTTCGGCATGGAGTACTTCGACGACACCTACAAGCTGGCCAAGTACGGCTCGCATGCGGAGGCGGTAGCCGCGGTGGAGAAGGGTCTGTCCGCCGGTGAGCAGGGCATCACCAAGATCTATCGCGTCGAGGTCCCGGGCAAGCAGGTGACCGTGTTCGGCGTGGCCATGAAGGCTGGCCAGAGTCGTGACGAGAACATGGACGACAAGCACCAGATGGGTATCGTCGACTTCCAGGATCTGAAGGGGACGGCCTATCTTCCCTACGAGGTCATGGTCAAGGGTAACGAGGTGGAAGCCCTGCACATGCGCTTCCGCATGGCGGTGCACTTCCCCGACCTGAAGATGATGGGTCAGAACAGCTTCATGAAGCTCATGAAGTCGCCGGATGCCATCCACAAGGCGCTGACCGAGGCCGTGGGTGGAAAGTACGAGACGAAGGGCGCCTGGTAACCGACCGGCGTCACTGACGGGTACCTGTAAACCCCGGCCTTGCCGGGGTTTTTTTTTGCCATTCCATCGGGGAGAATAACCGCACACCCGCATTCGGAAACGGCGCTGCCATGAAATCAATCAAGGTCACGAACCTCGGCGAGATACGCAACGAGCTGAACAAGTACAAGAAGGGCAAGAAGTTCGACATTCACCAGTTCAACCAGATTGCCCGTCTGGCCTGGCTCGGCAAGATCGTCATGCAGCCGCTGGACCCCGAAGATCCGGACACCAAGTCCTTCCTGTTGTACGTCGATTACCCGGACGCTCTGGCAGAGCACATCCTCGATACCGACCAGGAGCTGATGGGCCAGATGCACATCGTGGACGCCCAGCAGGGCGAGGCGCTGATCGAGATTCTGCGTTCCGGTGTGGAGGAGCGGGCGAAGATGTACGAGGAGCTTCGCCGTAACGATTTCTACTTCCGCCACTTCTACAAGCCCAAGCCGGGCGAGAAGGCGGGCGACAAGCCGCAGGCGGACGACGGCGACGCCTGATCCGGCCGTGGCCGACACGCCCGCGCGCTGGATCGTCCTCGATCCGCTGGATCCGCTCGCGCTGCACGCCACCTACAA
>DSBO01000150.1 GCA_011046015.1 Thioalkalivibrio sp.
ATAAGAACCTGCATCGTCAGGATTGGGCAGTGACGTTGGCCCCGGGGAATCCTCGGGGCTTTTTTCGTGGGCGGGGCACGCTCATGTCGTTGCCGGTGGCGTGTAGCCCAGCAGCGCGGCCTGCGGCATGGGGCGGGCGAACAGGAAGCCCTGGTAGGCATCACAGCCGCTGTCGGCGAGGAACCGGAGCTGTTCCCCGGTCTCCACGCCCTCGGCGATGACCTCCAGGTCCAGCGAATGGCCCATGGCGATGATGGCATGGATGATCGCCGCGTCGCTGGGCTGGCGGAGCACGTCGCGCACGAACGAGGCGTCGATCTTCACCTGGTCGAGCGGCAGGCGCTTGAGGTAGGAGAGTGACGAATAGCCGGTTCCGAAGTCGTCCATCGAGAAGCGAAAGCCGAGTTCGCGCAGCTCGTGGATTCGGTGGGCGACGTCCTTCGGCTCGCCCAGGACCACGCTCTCGGTGAGTTCCAGCTTGATCAGGCGGGCGTCGGCGCCCGTCTCATCGAGGATGCGGGTCACGCGCTGCAGGTAGTCCGGCTGGTGGAACTGGCGGGCGCTGACGTTGACGGAGATGCCTCGTTCGGCCCCGGTGGACGAGCGGTTCCAGGCGATGAGGGTGCGGCAGGCCTGTTCGAGTACCCAGTCGCCCAAGGGCACGATCAGGCCCGTCTCCTCGGCCAGCGGGATGAACTCGGCCGGCGAGACGGGGACGCCGCGGGCGTGTGGCCAGCGGAGCAGCGCCTCGGCGCCGACGAGTGCACCGGCCCGGTCAACCTGCGGCTGGAAGTGGAGCTCCAGTTCGCCGTGATCAACCGCGTGCCGCAGGGCGGCCTCGAGTGAAGCGCGGTGTTCGACGGCGCGCTGCATGCCCGGATCGAAGAAGCTGACCCGGTTGCGGCCGGCGGACTTGGCATCATACAGGGCGACGTCGGCCTGTTTGAACAGGTCCTCCATGGGCGTGGCCTGGCCGAGGAACAGGGTCGCGCCGATGCTCGGCGTGATCTGGTATTCGCGGATGGCCCCCAGGTCATAGGGCTGGCTGAGGGTCGTGCGGATGGTCTCGGCGAGCTGTGCGGCACGGCGGCGGGCCATGTCATGGTCCCCGCCGAGGGCCTCGAGCAGGATCACGAACTCGTCACCGCCCAGCCGTGCGATCGTGTCGGCCTCGCGCACCTGCATGCGCAGCCGCTGCGCGACCTGCACCAGCAGGGTGTCACCGGCGTCGTGGCCACGCGTGTCGTTGAGCGTCTTGAAGCGATCCAGATCGAGCATCAGTACCGCCCCGTGCTCACCGGCCCGCGCACTGGTGGCCAGCGCGTGGGCGAGGCGGTCGTTCAGCAGGCGGCGGTTGGCCAGGTGCGTGAGCGGATCGTAGAAGGCTAGCTGGTGAATGCGTCGCTCGGCATCCTTGCGATCGGTGATGTCGGAGAAGGAGGCGACATAGTGCGTGGGCCGGCCTGCCTCGTCCTGCACGCGGCTGATCGACAGCCACTGCGGGTAGATGGCGCCGGACTTGCGGCGGTTCCACACCTCGCCCTCCCAGTAGCCCCGCTCGCGGATCGCCTGCCACATCTCGGCGTAGAAGGCCGGGACATGCCGGCCCGAGCGCAGGATGGCCGGGGTCTTGCCGATGACATCTTCGGGCTCGTAGCCGGTAATGCGCGTGAACGCGCGGTTGACCTGCTCGATGCGCGAGTCGCTGTCGGTGATCATCACGCCTTCCTGCGATTCGAAGGCCACGGCAGCGATTCCCAGCCGCTGTTCCGCCTCCTTGCGCGCGGTGATATCGGTATGCGTGCCCATGACCCACTTGGGCCGGCCATCGGCTGCGCGCGAGACGATCTGGCCGCGGTCGTGGATCCAGACCCAGTGCCCCGCCCGGTGGCGCATGCGCAGTTCGCAGTCGTAATGGTCCAGTTCGCCGGCGAAGTGGCGGGCCAGCAGGGCCTCGGCCTGGGCGAGGTCGTCCGGGTGCGTGAGGTCGCGCCAGGTGTCGACGGTGCTGGGCAGGAGTTCGGCCAGCCGGTAACCCAGCATCTCCGCCCAGCGCTCGCTGAAGATGGTCTCGCCGGTGAGCGCGTTCCATTCCCAGGTGCCGACGCGGGTGCCCTCGATGATCGCGGCCAGGCGCTGGCGCTCGCTGGCCAGCGCCCGTGCAGTCCGCTCCGCGTGGCGGGTCTCGTAGCGCACCATGAGGTAGATGAGCAGCACGGACAGCGCGACGAAGACGATGCCCTTGGCACTCTGTACGAAGCGCATCTGTTCGGCGTCGAGTGGGGCCAGGCTCACGAGCCAGTCGGAGAACAGGATCCAGGCAATGCCGAACAGGCCGTAGTACAGCGCACAGCGCCCCGCGAGACCGAGGTAATCGAGGCGTGACCGGGGGGCGTCAGTCATGGTGGCGTGTCGGCCTGGCGGCGCGGCGGTGGGGGGTTGGATGCTGCATAACGGGTGGCTCGATTATAGGGTATGAGGCTAGGCCTGATGCTTCGGGGTAGGCGGCGGCGATCCAGGCCGGGTCGAGATTCAGCCGTGCAGTGTTCGCACTTTCGGACAATGGTGCGTGATGCCGCCTTCCGTCGCCAGCGCCACCGACTATACTGACAGGCCAAATTCTATCAACTCGTGGACTCATGAGGAGAACAACAATGAAAAAGCAACTGATGGCCATGGCTGTGGCCGCCGCACTGGCGACGACGGGCGCGGCGCAGGCCGCGGGCGGCACCTACTTCGGCGCCCAGCTCGGCGTGGCCGACGTGAGCGGTTTCGATGAAGGGATGATGCTGGCTGCCACGCTTGGCGTGCCGGCCGACCAGATGGTCCCGAACCTCGCCTTCGAGGCGGAGCTGGGCATGACGGTCGTCGATCCCGACCGCAACGTGATCGGCGGAACGGCGGAACTCTCCTACTGGTATCTCGGCGGCTTTGCCGTCTACAACCTGCCCCTGAACAACAACCTGAAGCTGCGCGGCAAGCTGGGCCTCGGGTATCTCGATGTCGAGGTCGATGCGCCCGGCGGTACCGCCTCGGAAGACGATATCGAGGCCATGTTCGGGGTCGGTCTGACGGTCCCGATGCGCGGCACCATGCGCTTCATCACCGAGTACACCCGCGTGGAATCGGATATCGACCAGATCTCCGCGGGTTTGCAGTTCGATTTCTGAGTCAGCCTCACCTGCCGAAAGAAAGCCGGGCTTGCCCGGCTTTTTTTATCGACACTTCGCCGGTCTCAGCGTGCCGGGTTGTCCCCGGATGCCCCCTGGGCGACCGCGCGACGGGCGGCCGGGCCCGTGAGTAGCAGGGCGGCGAGTTCCGACTGGCGTCGGGTGCCCGTCTTGCGGAACGTGCTCTTGAGCTGGCTGCGCACGGTGTGCACCGTGATACCCAGGTCCCGGGCGATGTCCTCCGGCGTCATGCCCGTGGCGATGCCGGCCGCGGTGCGCGCCTCGGCGGCGGTGAGGTCGAAGAGCTCGGTGAGCAGCCCGAGATCCAGATCGGGCGGGTGCTGCGGGTCGTGCAGGAAGACCACGGCGTGCCCGTCCGGCAGGGTCAGGGACATGTTCGCCCTGTCCGGCTCGAGGTGCGCGATGATGAGATGCAGGGGAGGCTGTGCGGGTCGGGGTATCCGGATGGTCTGCGGCGGCGGGGGCGCTGCGGCGGCCTTCGATGTCCGGGCGCGTCGCAGCCGCTGGCGAAAATGGTCGGAAAGCTGCCGGTCCATGATCCGCAGCTGGTTCTGGCGCAGCGCCAGGGCGGGTGTCTGCTCGACCAGGGCCACTGCCCCGGCGCTGGCGGCCCGTACCAGGCCCTGCGCGTCCAGCACGAGGAACGGGGGCGCCCCGTGGCGCGCCGCCACTCGTGTGGCCTGCAGCTCCAGGTTCATGGCGTCCAGGTGCCGGGACAGGGTGATGGCCTGCCGCAGGTGCGGGATCAGCGTGTTGATGGCCGCGGTCTCGCGTGCCGAGTAGTGCCGCTGGCCCCCGGTGCGCTGGATCAGGAGTTGTACGGTGAGATCGGGCCCGGCGTGCACCGTGCCGCAGACGCCGTGGTGGATGTCCAGGTGTCGCGCCCAGTCGTTGTAGAACTCGGTACGGTAGAACTCGGGCTGCCGGCAGCTGAAGTCGAGATAAGTGGAGTAGAGCCGGCCGCCGGGCTTGTGCCGGAGTTCGGGGCGCCAGGGGCAGGCGTTCACGTAGTGGTCGAGATAGTCGCGGTGGGCCGCGTCGTCGATATGCACCTTGAAGCTGTGTCGTACCTCGTCGGCCGCGCCGTTGAGGATTAGCAGGCGCGCCGAGCGCGAGTGGGTGGCCTCGACCAGTTGATCCAGGAAGAGCGGCCAGACAGCGGGGTTGCCGACCGCGTCGAAAAGGGAATGCAGGACCCGCCCCTGGTGGCGCGAGAGGTGCTTGAGTGTTCGCTGTTCGCCACCGCTAATCGTGCCCATGAGGCTCCAAAGAGTGATAAGCATCACATTTTTTGCAGGCGCCCCTGAAGACTAGTAATGTCCGGGGTTATTGGCAAGCGTTAAAACTCCCAACACAACCCTGAATCGGCGCAAGCCGCGGAGGAGGTCTGCATGACCTGTTCGAACACCTTGCCCGGGCACGCGCACAGCATGGCTACCACCAGCCCCCACGGCGATCGGCTGGTGCTGGCGCGGGGCGGTGGCGACGCGGGCCGCCCCCTCCTGTTCGTGCATGGCTGGACCTGCCGGCGTGACCACTGGTCTGCCCAGATGGCGGCCTTCGCGCCGGCGCATCCGGTGGCCGCGCTGGACCTCAGCGGCCACGGCGAGTCCGGCTGCCGGGGGCGCGGCGACTGGAGCGTGACCGGGTTGGCCGGCGACGTGCAGGCCGCCCTGGCGGCGCTTGGTTGGCAGGATGCCGTGCTGGTCGGGCACTCGATGGGCGGGGCAGTGGCCCTGGAGGCCGCGCTTCGGGTGTCGGAGCGGGTCGCGGCCGTGGTGCTGGCGGACAGTTTCGTGCTGCCCTACGGCGACCTGACGGAAGACGACGCGCGTGCGATCGAGGCGCCGTTTCACGCCGACTTCGCCGCTGCCATCGACGGGCTGGTGGAGCAAACGGGCGGGGCGTTGTCTGCGGCCGAGAAGGACTCGCTCAAGGCGGGCATGGCCGCGGCCGATCCCGCCTGGGCCCTCCCGCTGTGGGCCGACCTGCTGCGCTGGACCCCCGATACTGCCTTTGCCGGCATCGAGGCACCGATCCACGCCATCAACGGCGCCCTCATTCCCGAGGTGGCGCGCCAGCGCTGCGCCCCGCACCTGAGTGAGCGGCTGCTGCCGGGTGCCGGCCACTTCCTGCAGATGGAGCAGCCGGCGGCCTTCAACCGGAGCCTGCACGAGGTGCTGGCGGCGCTCTGACGCCGGCCCTGTCACGCGGATCGAAAAAGGGCGCCCGAGGGCGCCCTTTTTCGTCTTGCGATCGGGTCGGCGAGGATCAGCAGCCGCTGACGCATACCCCGAAGATCAGGTTGATGCTGCCACCCTCCATCACCGGGGGTTCATCTTCGGTCACGTCCGTCGTGCCAAGACCCAGCACCAGCAGCTGGCCGCCCGCCTGCACGTAGCCGGTGAGGAAGCCCTCGCCCGGCGCGACGACGTCGCTGATGTCGATCTCGATCATCCCGGCGCGGGTGGTGCCACTACCGCCGACGGTGTAGCTCAGCGGGGGGAGCGTTTCCAGAGCCGCTGTTTCTTCATAGATCCCGCCTTCGCCGAAGTTGGCGAACGGCACGGTCCAGAAGGTGTCCCGCAGCGTGATGGTCGCGTTGCCTTCGCTGAAGGCGATCTGGCTGCCGGTCTCCCAGCGGTTGATCTCGAAGTCGTACTGACCCACGAAGAAGCCCGGGCCCACCAGGCGGTAGGTCCTGCCGTTGAGATCGGCGGCGTTCCCGCGGCGCAGGCCGACGAGCAGCTCGTGCACCGTTTCGCCGGTGCCCGCAGGCACGGTATCGGCGCGCACGTCTCCGATGGAGGGCAGCCCCGTGGCCAGCACCAGCAGGTTGCCCGCCGGGTCCATGAAGCCGTCGATGCGCTGATCGGGGTCACCGCCTTCGCCCGCGATGGTCAGGTTGACCGCGCCATCGGTGGCGACGCTGATGGGCAGGTCGAAGAGCTCGTCGGTACGCTGGGCGAAGAACTCACTCTTGACCACCGGCGTGCCGTCCACGAACTGCTGCAGGTCCGCCTCGACCTCGTCGCCGAGGCTGGCGAAAGTACCTTCGCCATCGCCCTCGGCGCCCGTGTCGCTGATGGTGGCGCCGAAGCTCAGCACGGAGTAGTTCACCTCGAGGCCCGGTTCGAAGTTCACCAGCTCCAGGCGCACGACGCCCCAGTCACCGGCCAGGTCGCCGATGGTGGCTCCGTCGCTCTTGCGCGCCAGGAAGGCCTGGTTGACGCTCACGGCCTCGAAGCCGGTGCCGGAGGCGGTGGAGATGGCCAGGCCCATGGCGGCATCGGGCAGGCCGAGCGTGGTGCCCGCGCTGCCGACGCGTTCCATGGCGAGGCTCCAGGCCGCCTCGGTGACGCCGCCCTCGCTCTCCTCGGGCAGGTTCGCGGTGATGCCGTCGGTCGCGAAGACGGCCGGGATCGGCTCGTCCGCCTCCAGGCAGCCATAGTCGGCGACCACCGTGGAGCTGTTCGCCGGACTGCGGGTGTCGAAGTAGGAAAACACCTCGCAGGTATCCGTGAGTACCAGCTGGCCGTTGATCGTGTCGGCCATGGCCATGCCGGGCTGGAGGAAGCCCCCGACCAGGGTGCCAGTGCCGCTGGCGGCCTCGATGCCCCAGGTGGCGGAGAGCAGGTGGTAGGCAAGGCCGCAGCTCAGGCTCAGGTTGACATCCGCGGTGGCCGTGCCGCTGGCCGTGCCGTCGAACCGGCAGAGCTGCTGCGGCCCGCCCGGCTGGGTCAGCACGGTGACGTCGTAGGCGGCATTCTCGGCGAGGTCCGTTGCGAAGCTGAAGCTGCCGTCGGTGCCGATGGCCAGATCGTCGCCGCCGTTGTTCTGCAGTACCAGGCCGCTTCCGGCCAGCCCGCTGACGTCCACGTTCACGCTGTAGGTGACGGTGGATTCCTCGAACGTGATGTCGACGGTGCAGGCGCCACCGGAGAGATCGACGGTGTAGAGATTGCCGTCCACCGGGGTGACGG
>DSBO01000110.1 GCA_011046015.1 Thioalkalivibrio sp.
GCCTGCATCAGCGGCGCCTGCAGCAACAGGATGAGCAGCGCCAGCGCAATGCCCGCCAGCAGCGCGCGGTACTCGGCCGCGCGCTGCTGGCGGGCATTGCGCTGGCGCTGCTCATCCTGTTGCTGCAGGCGCCGCTGATGCAGGCCGCGCTTGCCCTGGTGGGGGCGGGCGAGGCGGTCACCCCCGAGGCGCAGCGCTACGTCGACATCCGCATCTGGGCCGCGCCGGCGGCGCTGGCCAACTATGCCTTCATCGGCTGGTTCATCGGCCTGCACCGCACCCGCTCGGTGCTGGTGCTGGTGGTGGTGATGAACGTCGCAAATATCGCGCTGGATCTGCTGTTCGTGGTGGGACTCGGCTACCGCAGCGGCGGCGTGGCCCTGGCATCCCTGCTGGCCGAGTACCTGGGGCTCGCGGTTGCCATCGGGCTCGCCCTGCGGCTGCTGCGTGTCCATCCCGGACGCTGGCGGCGGGACCTGCTCGTCGACCGTGCCGCACTCCTGGCCCTGTTTCGCGTCAACCGCGACATCTTCCTGCGCACCCTGGGACTGCTGTTCGCCTTTGCCTTTTTCACCGTACAGGGCGCGCGGCTGGGCGAGCTCACGGTGGCGGCCAATGCCGTGCTCATGAACTTCCAGTCCTTCATGGCCTATGCCCTGGACGGTTTCGCCCACGCGGCCGAGGCCCTGGTGGGCCGCACCGTAGGTCGGCGCGACCGCGCGGCGTTCCGGCGGGCGGTGTGGCTGGCCGGGCTCTGGTCCTTCGCGGCCGCGGCCGGGTTTGCGCTCGTCTACCTGCTGGCGGGGCCGGCCATCATCCGGCTGCTCACCGATCTGCCGGCGGTGCGCGAGACGGCCATGGCCTACCTGCCCTGGCTGGTGCTCACCCCGCTGGTGTCGGTCTGGGCCTTCCTGCTCGACGGCGTGTTCATCGGTGCCACCCGCGCCCGCGAGATGCGCAATGCCATGCTGGTCTCGGTGTTTATGATCTACCTGCCTTCGTGGTACCTTTTGCGGCCTTTTGACAATCACGGCCTGTGGCTGGCGTTGCTGCTGTTCCTCGCGGCGCGCGGGCTCACGCTGTACTGGATCTACCGCCGGCAGGCGCTCGTGCAATGGTTCGGGCCCGCCCCGGCGCAACCCACGGGTCAGGCATGAGCGATTACATCGATTTCCTCGCCGCGCAGGCGAAGCAGGACAACGTCCCCGTTACCCCCGAGCTGGATGCGGCGCTGGCCGCGCTGGACGCCGAGTTCGAGACCCTCGCGCCACAAATCGAGGTCGAGTACGTCGGTCCGGGCATCGGCATGGCCGACATGCAGGCCGAGCACGTCTTCAAGCTGGTGGTGCGCTATCACGTGTGGGATGTCTTCAAGGAAGGTTGGGGGCTCAAGGTCTGCGACGCCCTGCCCAATAGCAGCCTTCGTCCCATGTGGCCGGTGCAGGGGGTGAGCCGCCTGCGCAAGAAGCAGCTGGTGCAGGCGTTGCCCCGGTTCTTCGCCGGTTACGCCGAGGCGGTGAAGGCCGCCGGCAAGACAGATACCGAGGCCGGACAGCGGGCGCTGGCCATGGCCAGCGCATTCGCTGCCTGAACGTCGCGTCAGGGGTAAAAAAGGCGGGCCGTGGCCCGCCTTTTTCGTTGCGCCGTTGCCCGCCACCGCAGGCGGAGGGGCCGCTGGGCCGTGGTGCCGGACCGCGGTGCCCGGCTGCTCTCAGGCAGTTTTAGTCTTCCGCCCGATGGGGTCGCCGTTTGCGATTTATGTGTGGGGCCTTACGGCTTCGCGGTCGCGCGCCCTGTGGGACTGAACGGCGCGATCAGCTCCCGGATCACGTCGTAGTCGGTATCGTCGGCCGGAGTGAAGCCGTCATACCCCGGATCGAGGGCGCGCAGGGCCGGCCCGGAGACCGGGTCATCCGGTCGGGCGACCAGCAGCGCGTCACGCAGCCGGGCTCTCACTTCCGGGTCCAGCCCCCGGCGCGTGGCGATCACGTAAGGGGGCAGCGGCGGCGAGGCGTGCAGCACGCGGATGCCCCTGCCCTCCCAGCGCATGGCAGTGGTGTCCTTGAGGATGCCTGCGTCGAAGTCACCGTTCATCACCCCGCGCACGATGTTGTCGTAGTGCCCCAGGAAGTGATAGCCGCCCAGCGCCTCCAGGGGCATTCCCGCGCCGACCACGGTGGCCCGCTGCAGCAGCGCGGCCCGGTCGCCGAAGGCGAAGCGCTTGCCGGCCAGTTCCTGCACCGAGGTCATGGGGCTGTCATCGGCCACCACGATCACCAGCCGAAAGTAGTCCTCGCCGCCCGTGACCGTCTTGACCAGGGGCTCCACGCGGCCCTGCGCGCGGGCCCGCACGTAGGCCACGGGCGTGAGGTAGGCCAGGTCCGAGCGCCCCTCGCTCACCTCCCTGATGGCGTCGGCCATGTTGGGCGACAGACGCAGGCTCACGGGCGTCTCCAGCGCCATGGACAGGTACTCGGTCACCGGCGAGAGTCGCCTGAGCATTGCCGCCGGGATATCCATGGCCACGGAGCCGAAGACCAGCTCTGTCGGCGGCTCGCCGGCGTCCCGGGCGGTGGCGGCACAAGACAGGCCCAGCAGCAGGGCGGGCAGCAGCCAGCGCAGGGGCAGGTGTCTCATGCGGCCGGCTCTCCGGTTAGCGTGCCGGATGAGGCCGGACGGCCGCCCAGCCGGGACTCGGCATGGGTGCTGCGATTGCGTCCGCGCTGCTTGCTGATGTACATGGCCTCGTCCGCCGCCTTGTACAGGGCCTCGGCGGTGACGAGGTTACCGGGGGAGGACAGGGTGGCCGCGCCGATGCTGACGGTCACCGATACCGAGAGGTCGTCGCCGACCTGAACCCGCATGTTCTCGACCTGGGCGCGCAGTTTCTCGGCGATATCCATCGCGGTCGACGCATCGGCGCGCCGCAGGAACACGGCGAACTCCTCGCCGCCCAGGCGGCACACGATGTCGGTTTCACGCATGTTCTGGCGCAGGAGATCGGCGAAGCGACATAAAATGAGGTCGCCGACGTCGTGACCGTGGGTGTCATTGACCATCTTGAAGGCATCCAGGTCCAGCACCAGCAGGCTGCTCGGGTCGCCATGCCGACGGAACAGGGCGGTATCCGATTCGACGCACTTCTCGAACAGGCGCCGGTTGCCGAGTCCGGTCAGCGGGTCGGTGAGGCTGAGGCGTTCCAGTTCCCGGTTGGAGTGCTGGAGGGCAGCGGACTGCTCCAGCAGCTTCTGATAGGCCTCCCGGAGTTCCCGGTCGGCGGCCTCGACGCGGCCCTGCAGCTTCTGGTTGGCGGCGTTGAGCTGGGCGCGCATCTGGTTGAAGCGCCGGGCGAGTTCGCCGATCTCGTCGCGTGAATCCACCGGGATGTCCCGCAGGATCACGCCGCTTTCGTCCACGTTGGATTCCAGTGCACGGGAGACCCGTGTGAGCGGGCCGATGATGATCCAGGACAGGGCGAGGAATTCACCTAGCGCGATGAGCACGATCACCAGGATCTCGCGCTTGATGAGCGACTGCTTCTGGGCGGCGAGCTGGCGGGCGATGGGCTCGATGCTGAGCTCCAGCTCCAGGTGGCCCAGCGTGCGGCCATCCAGCGTGACCGCCCGGTCGAAGTCCACCCGCTCGACGCTGTCGCGCGCCGGGTGCTCCACCTCGGCCATGGTGTTGCCGCGGTCGCTTACCACGCGGACATGGACCAGGTCGCCGGACTGCACGACCTGGTCGAGCAACAACTGGATGGTGTGATAGTCGTAGCCCACCATGCTGTAGGCCAGCGAGTGGGAGAGGTAATCCGCGGTTTCCATGCCGCGCCGCTCGGTCTCGTGCAGCACGTTGCTCTCCACGTCGCGCAGCACGAGCCAGCCGCTCACGGACAATGCCGTGAGCAGTACGGTGAGCAGAACCAGCACCACCTTCTGCCGAATGCCAAGTCGGAACAGGCGCCGAGACCGTGGCATGGTATTGTTTCCTCCTCGTGGGCGGCACGCTGGCGCGTGCCCCTGATCGCCGGTGTTCCCCCGACGTTCTCAGGTAAGGCGCCGATTGCCTCGGCGCTTTCTTCTTCTCGACAGGGGACTGTAGATGCCCTTGTCTGCCACGTCTACATTATGTACGCCGACTGGTCAGCGGGACGATCCGCTGGATGGGCGGGGCCTGTTGGCCGATGAACGGCGGTGCCTGGCGCCCTGGGCCGGGCTTCCTGCCCGGCCGCCTAGAATCTAAGCGACATCTGCCGCCACCCGCGTTGCTGGGCCACCTCGGTGAGCGTCACGTCGGCGTCTACCGCGACGGGGTGGTCGACGCGCTCGAGCAGGGGCAGGTCGTTGTGGGAGTCGCTGTAGAAGTGGCTGCCCTCGAGGTTCTTTCCGTGCTCGGCGAGCCAGGCTTCCAGCCGCCTGACCTTGCCGTCCTGGAAGCAGGGGATGCCGTCGATCTCGCCGGTATAGCGCCCGTCGCGAAACTCCGGATCGGTGGCGAGCAGGTGCTCGACGCCGAAGGCCGCGGCGATGGGCTCGGTGACGAAACGGTTGGTGGCGGTGATGATCATCAGGGTGTCACCGTGTTCGCGGTGGCGCGCCAGCAGCTGGCGCGCCTTGGGTAGCATGATGGGCTCGACCTGCTCGCGCATGAACTCGGCGCGCCAGGCGAGGAGGTCCTCCAGCCGGTTGGCGGCCAGCGGGCGGAAGGCGAAGCGGGCGAACTCGTAGATATCGAGGGTACCGGCCTTGTGCTGTTCGTAGAAGGCGCGGTTGGCCTGCTCGTAGGCCTCGCCGTCGACGATGCCCTTGCGCACCAGGTACTGGCCCCACTCGTAGTCGCTGTCGCCCGCCAGCAGGGTGTTGTCCAGATCGAAAATTGCCAGGCTCACGGCCGCTCCCCCGTGGATGGTAAAGGGCGCTATTGTAGCGGCTCACCCGTTTGGGGCCACATTTGCCGGATTGCGGCGGTTGTGGAACAATCAAATCGACATTAGAGGAACACCACCTGGGCGGCCTTCTCAAGTGATTGATTCAGAAGGATATCGTGCCAACGTTGGGATTATCCTGTGCAATGCGGAGGGTCGGGTCTTCTGGGCCAAGCGGATCGGCCAGGATTCCTGGCAGTTTCCACAGGGGGGGATACGCGAAAGCGAGTCGCCGGAAGAGGCGCTGTATCGTGAGCTGCGCGAGGAGACCGGTCTCGAGCCGGAACACGTGGAGATCATCGGCAGTACGCGCAAGTGGTTGCGCTACCGGCTGCCCAAGCACCTGATTCGGCGCCGGGCCCACCCGCTGTGCATCGGTCAGAAACAGCGTTGGTTTCTGTTGCGTTTCGTCGGCGACGAGGCGGCCGTGCGCCTGGATTCCTGCCCGCACCCAGAATTCGACGGCTGGTGCTGGGTGGATTACTGGCGGCCGGCCCGTGAGGTCATCTTCTTCAAACGTCAGGTTTACACCCGTGCCCTGGAGGAATTGGCGCCGCTGCTGTTTCCCGAGGACGCACCGGTCGGTCGGGGCTCGCTGCCCGAGCGTCATTCACGCTAGCAGCCTGTCGGGATTCCCCTTGCACGTCGGTCAGGCCCGGTTCCCCCGGTCAGTTTCCATGGAGAGCGCGTCTTAGTCGCATGCTGGACATCCTGCGTCGTATCGTTCAAGAGGTGAACGGGGCCGAAGATCTCGGACAGGCCCTGGACATCATCGTTGCCCGCGTCAAGGCGGCGCTGTCGGTGGACGTGTGCTCCATCTACCTGACCATGCCCGAGCGCGAGCAGCTCGTACTCATGGCCACCCAGGGTCTGAACGCCAGCGCGGTGCTGCAGGTGCGCCTCGACTACGAGGAAGGCCTGGTGGGTCTGGTGGCGCAGCGCGCCGAGCCGGTGAACATCGACGATGCCCCGCGACACCCCCGCTTCAAGTACTTCCCCGAGACCGGCGAGGAGCGTTACCACGCCTTCCTCGGCGTACCGATCATCCACCAGCGCCGTATGCTCGGCGTGCTCGTGGTCCAGCACCACGACGAGGTGCGCTTCGACGAGGACCACGTCGCCTTCCTCGTGACCCTGGCCGCCCAGCTGGCCGGGGCCATCAGTCACGCGGAGATCAGCGGCGGCATCCTGCGCATGCGCGACCAGCAGCTGCACGACGACCTGTTCGTGGCCGGTGTGCCGGGTTCGCCCGGCGTCGGGATCGGGGAGGCGGTGGTGGTCTACTCCCTGGCCGACCTGGACGGGGTGCCGGATCGCACCGCCAGCTCGCCGGCCGACGAGCGGCGGCAGTTCATGGAGGCGGTGCACCGCGTCCAGACGGACATGATCGAGCTCAAGGAGCGCATGGGCGGCGTGCTGCCCGCCGAGGAGCGGGTGTTGTTCGATGCCTATGTAATGATGCTCAGCAGCGACAGCCTGGTGCAACGCACCGTCGAGCGCATCAACGAGGGCAACTGGGCGCCGGGCGCCCTGCGCGAGACCGTGCGCGAATACGCGCGCATGTTCGAGGAGATGGACGACCCGTACCTGCGCGAACGTGCCACGGACCTGCGCGATATCGGCCGCCGCATCCTCACCTGCCTGCAGTCCGACGGCGAAGACGCACGCCGGATCCCCGCGCGGGCGGTACTCGTGGGCGAGGACGTTACCGCCACCCAGCTCGCGGAGATCCCGCCGGAGAATCTCGCCGGCGTGGTCTCCGCACGCGGCTCGGGCTCCTCGCACGTGGCGATCCTCGCGCGTGCCATGGGGGTGCCCGCCGTGATGGGCCTGAGCGACCTGCCGGTGGGGCGGCTCGACGGCCGCGAGGTGGTGGTCGACGGATACATGGGGCGCGTGTACGTGCAGCCCAACGCCATCGTGCTGTGCGAGTTCGAGCGCCTGGCCGAGGAGGAGCGCGAACTCTCCGAGGGGCTCAACGAGATCGCCAACGAGCCGGCGGTGACGCGTGACGGCGTGCACGTGCCGATCTACGTCAACAGCGGTCTCATCTCCGACCTGACCCCCTCGGCGGATTCCGGCGCGGAGGGCATCGGCCTGTACCGCACCGAGGTGCCCTTCATGCTGCGCGAGCGCTTCCCGGGCGAGGAGGAGCAGTTCGGCATCTACCGCACGGTGCTCGAGGCCTTCGCGCCACGCCCTGTGAC
>DSBO01000038.1 GCA_011046015.1 Thioalkalivibrio sp.
CGTCCACGACCACGTCGCCGAGGGTGAGTGACAGGGTGGCGCCGCCCTCGTCGGGCTCATCGGGTCGCTTGCTCCCGCCCCGGCCCGCGGAGTTCTCCCGGCCCTCGACATTGGGGTCTACCAGTACCACGGTGGCCGCGGGGCCGACGGCGATCGCGCCGCCTGCGCGACGCAGGTAATAGCTGGTCTCGAGATCCCCTGAACCGGATGCGGGGCCTGTCTTGATCAAGGTTTACGTGGTCTCGCCGCCCGTGAGCGTGAGGCCCTCGATGGTCACGTCGATGGTGCCGGCATCCGCGTAGACATGAAAGAACCGGTCCGGCTCGGGAGCTTCTGCATCCCACTGGATCGTGGTGACGTCCGAACCGGCGCCGACGATGCGCACGCTCGCGGTCAGATCGAGGTCGCCGATTTCTGCATCCGGGGTGTTGGTGACCGTGGGCTCCACAGCCGGATCTGCATTGTCCGGGTCGTTGAAGCCTTCATCCGCGCCCCCGATCGAGAGCGTGTAGGTCCCGGCGGCCAGCACAATGGTGTCGCTGGTGCCATAGGCGTCGGTGAGGTCGGCTGCGCATCCGTGCAGGTCCGCCCCGGCGTTGATCGAGAGCACCGCCTCGCGCAGGGTGCAGTTGGCGTCGTCGATGACGCCGTCGGTCGACGAGTCGACCACGATCGTGGCTGCCTGCAGCGGCGCGGCGCCGAGGGCGGCGAGCACCATCGAGGCCAGTAGTGTCTTGCGGTGTACGTGTGTTGTCCTGATTTTTATGCTTGCCCCCCCTTGGAGATGACGTTCGTGGCCTGGCGCAAGGCGAACCACCCGAGTACTGAATATAGACGGATTTCCCAACACTTCAGGCGCCTTTTGTGACGTGGCGCAAGTGACTGGTAAAAAGGCAGGCGATAGCCGGGGGCCGGGAAGGCCGGTCGCGAGTCATGCGGGCAAAGAAAAGGCCCGGTACTGGAAACCAGTACCGGGCCTTTGGGTTGAGCCCCTGCCGGTCAACCGGCAGGGGGTGTTGCCTTGTCGCTTAGTGCAGTACCTTGCCCATCCGGCGGCGCAGGGCGAGGTAGCCCAGGGCCAGCAGGACGAAGCCTGGCAGCAGCGGGTCGAAGGCCGACTTGCCGTCGCCGATGGCGCAGCCACTGCTGCCACCGCCGGTGCCCGGCAGGCCGCCACCGTTGCCCGGCGGGACGTAGGTGTCGCCACCGTCATCCCCGATCACCGGTTCGTCGACCACGGGGGCATCCGGCACGACGACTGCGAAGTTCGGGTCGTCGTACCACACGCGGGCGTAGGCGGCGTCGGCATCGATCAGGTCGCCGGTAGTGCCATCGTGCTGGAGCTGAGCCCACACGGCGTACAGCGTGTCGCCGGCCGGGCTCATCGCCAGGCTGGCCTCGGAGGCCTCGACGTTGCTGCCCGTGGTGATGCGATCGAACTCGTTGCAGAACACGCCGGCGGATCCAGCACCCGGCAGGCAGGTGGTTTCCATTTCCGACTCAGTCGCCCAGACCTGGTAGTGGTCGCCAAACGCCACGGCGCGACCGTAGTACAGGTCCAGCGGCTCCGCCTCACCCTCGCTCACGGTGGTGTTGTCACCGGTCTCGAAGACCACGAAGAAGCGCGACGGGTTGAACTCGTCGGAATCGTAGTCGTAGGTGAGGTCACCGTCCGCACCGATGCTCGGCATGGTGGGCGGGTCCGGGGCATAGCGAGGGTCGAGAACCGTCAGCTTGAACGTGCCGGTTCCTGCGTCGTAGAAGTCCTCCCAGCTCGTGAACTGCGAGCGCAGCTGCGAGACGTTGCGGGCCTGCTCCGGCGCGCCAGCGACGTAGTCGGTGCAGATACGCGTCTCGTCGCTGGCGGTCTCACCGTCGCGCATGAGTTCGCAGGTGGTCGTACCCGCACCGCCCCAGGTCGTCGGGGTGGTGGTCCAGGTGCGGCCGCCGTCGAAGGAGCGACGGATGTACAGCTCGTAGCGGTCGGAGCCCTTGGCGTTGAGCTTCCAGTTCGGCGACCAGGCGTACATCACGACGGCCAGATCACCCCACAAGTAGCCTCGATGACCCTTGGCCACGTCCAGCGGGTTGTGCCAGGACTGGTCGTCCAGGTTATCGCCCAGCGAGTCGAAGGTGCCGCACTCCGGCGAACCCGGGCATTGGATCCAGGTGACCACCTTGTCGAAGGCCGTCTGGTCCATCGGGTCCTCGGTGGCGATGCCTGACTCATCGATGGTCGGGCAGACGCCATCGCTGACGTCGTTGTCGCCGCCGCCCCCGGTGGTGCACTCGGTGGGAGTGACCCCCGACATGTTGATGGCCGGGCTCATGCATACGCCCTTCGGGTAGTACGGGTTGCTGCCGTCCGTGAAGAGCGTCTGTTCACACACCAGGTTGGCAAAGTCGTACGGGTTCACCGAGGCGCCGGCATTGATGACGCGACGCGCCATGATGTCGGCCGGGCCGCCCTGGTTCATCAGGCCCTGCTTATAGAGCAGAAGGGCGGTGAGCTGGCTGCCCGCCACGTTGCTCAGGGGCTGAACCATCAGGCTGCCACGACGCGCGATCTCGGTGCGGTAGATATCGAAGTTGTAGGCGCCGAAATCCCACATGTCCGCCGTGTTCATCGGCGGGAAGATCTCGCCCGTGCGCCAGTCGGTCTCGGGCTGGTTGATCAGGTTGCCCTGACTGACCAGGTTGCGTACCAGGCTGGTGTCGGAGGTGTCCGCAGAGGTCTGCGGCTTGCCCATGTCGAAGGAGTAGTACCAGATGTTCTTGCCGTCGTCGGCAACTTCGCAATCTGCCTCGCCTTCAGTACAGGGAGTGGCGGTCGCCACGCCGGTCTCGCCGACCTTGAAGAAGTAGCGGCCCATGCCCTTGCTTTCTTCAGAGATCACCACGACCCAGGCGCTGTCGGTGACGCCGTCGTTGTTGCTGTCACGCGCCTGCAGCGACAGGCGCGCACGGGTTGCGGCCATGTTGCCCACGTTCGGCAGGCCATCCTCGCTCACGCAGATGGGCTGCAGGTTGTTCTGCGGGCCCAGCGGGATGTCGACGGTATCGGCGCACTGGTTCTTGAGGCTGTACGCCGCGGCGAGGGTGCCATCGCAGTAGGCGTCGGTGTCGCCGTCCGCGTTGCAGCGGGCGTTGTTGGTCAGGCGCATCGGTACCGCGAACGGGACGTAGACGCCGGGCTTTTCGGTGGTGGTCGGCCAGTAGCCGCCCTCACCCGTCAGCGGGGTCGGGGCGCCGTCAACGTCGACAGTCTGGAAGTGTTCCCAGGGCAGGAACGAATACCACACATCGGTCTGGCTGTTGGCGATGGCGCCGCTCCAGCCCTCGCCCGGGCCTTGGCCGGAACCGGGCAGCAGGCCATCCGGGTCTTCCTGCCAGGTGATGGCGGCGCCGGCATCGGCGACCATCTGGATCTCGACGCGGTTCACGTCGCGGCGGCCGGAGGTCAGGCGCTCGGGCTTGTACCACACCATGTGGTTTGTTTCGATAACACCGTCAGTACGCGGATCGTCACCCTCGACGAGCACGCCGCGAGCGGTCCACAGGCAGTTGAAGGGGATTTCGCCCACGGAGGGGTAACCCAGAGCCGTGTAGTCGACGGAGCCCTGGTTGCCGGCGACGCCGAAGACGTCGTCCAGGTAGAGGTCCGTGCCGGGAACGATGCCGAGGTAGTCGGCCAGGTCCGGCTTGGCGGTCAGGGCGTTGTAGCCGGGCGTGCCGGTCGCGCAGTAGCGGCTCTGCCAGGCGACTACCACGTTGCGGCCCGCCGTGGCGTGCACCATGTTGGTCACGTCGCCGGGATACTCCGCAACGACGCCCGGAGCCGGGTTCGAGACAGTGAGTGAAGATTGGGTGGCGGACTCGGACAGGTTGGTCTGCTTCCAGGTCTGGCCGTCGTCCAGGCTGATGGCGCCGTAGGCGTCGCGCAGGCCGTGGCCAGCAAAGCCGCCGGAATTCTCGTCTCCGACCGGTTCAGCCGCCTCGACCTGGCCGTACAGGAACACGCTGATGAGCGGTTTGGCGACGTCTTTGTCCTTAACAAGCTCACCGAGGTTGTCACCCGGAACGCCGTCATCGGCATTGTAGGGCACGGTGGCGGGTTCGCCACTTGCCGTCTGCGCCGGCACGTAGAAGCGCAGGTACTTGATGAAGGCGTGCTCGGCCTCCGGGAGGGGAACAGGCGTCGTATCGTGAATGGTGTCGGACATGCTCTTGCTGATCTGTTCGCCGACGGCGGCAAACGCCGGTGGCGCCAGCAGGGCTGCCCCCGTGACGGCCGCCGCGATGGCGATGGGTATGGCTTTGATACGCATTGTTAGCTCCTTGGTGTGGCTCACATGCATCGTGGGTTACATGCTAAGCCCCGGGGTATTCGCCCGGGGCTGTTGTCGGAACCGGGCTTGTGCCCGGTTCCGGTTGCGTCCCGCCTGCGCCGCAGCAGCCGGGTCGCGTTAGTTGCCTGATCTGATCGATGCCCCGGTTGTCGGCAGGGGGGGGGCAGCGGGTGGGTTGAGTTTAGACGGGCATGGAGAGACATCGAGGCAGGCACAGGGCGCAGAGTCGCCCGGTCGCTCCACCTGCGGTTGTACAGGTGGAAACCGGGCGATGGTATGTGCTTTGTTCTCCCCCGCTCAGGCAAATCCCCCCGTGCCCTGTGTTCGGATGTTTCAGCATCCTACGCAAATCAAGTATAGGCGGTTGTCTGAGACTGTAAGTGATCTGGCGCAATATCACCCCTTGTTTGTGATGCGTTTCCGTAAAACATTGTTGCAAGTGTTACGAGACTGTCACAAATATCGATTCAGGTCGCTCCTGTCCGGTGTTTCGGCGCGTATATGAGCGATTGATTGATTAGTGATTGGTCATGTTTGGGCGGCGGCCAGCTGGAGCAGGCAAGGCGCGCTGGATTCATGTGCGCATGGATGAGGCGGCGCCCGGTACCTCGTGCAGCCTGCCGGTGATCGGGGACGGGCTTCACTACCATGGCTTGCGCAGCGCCTGCATGCGAACCCTGACGCCCGAGGCAGTGTCGTGAAACGCGCCATCCTTTGTAGTGTCACCCGTTCCAGGCGCCGATAGCCAGCGAACCCGGTCGTTCCTGCATCCGGTCAGTCCCAGTCGTGCAGGTGGAAATGCCGGTGCGCGGTTTTACCGTGGCGGTGCCGATGGCTGTGGACGAGGTTGGCCTCGATGAGGAGGTCGCGGTTTTTCAGGAACGCATCCACCGGACCATCGTGCAGCAGGTGGTGATCCTCGCCGAGCACCAGGGCGCGTTCGCCGAGCTCCGGGGCGAGGGAGAGATTGTGGGTGGTGACGAGGGTGGTGACGTCAAGGTCCTGCAGCAGGTCGATGAGCCAGCCGGTGGAGCGGGGGTCGAGCGAGGCGGTGGGCTCGTCGAGCAGCAGGACCTTCGGTTCGAGCGCCAGCAGGGCGGCGAGGCAGACCTTCTGCTTCTCGCCACCGGAGAGGGTGAAGGGCGGGCGGTGCAGGTGCCGGGTGACGCCGACCGTTTCGGCCCAGTGATGCACGCGTGCGCCCACGTCCTTTTCGTCACCCGGCAGCAGCTGGCGCAGGCCGAAGGCGATCTCGTCGAACACCGTGGGGTTGAAGAGCATGGTGTCCGGGGTCTGGAACAGCAGTGCGACCTCGCGGCGGAAGCGCCGGTGGTACCCGGCATCCTTCAGCTGCGCGGCGGTGACGAGCGTGCCCGCGTAGCGATACGCGCCGGCGGTGGGAAACACCAGGCCGTCGATGAGCTTGAGCAGGGTGGACTTGCCGCTGCCGTTGGCGCCGAGCAGCACCACCTGTTCACCGGCCGTGATCTCGAAGCTCACCTCGCGCAGGGCCGGCGTGCCCGGGTCGACCGCGTGGCTCACGCCCTCGAGGCGGATCATTCAAAGAACCCCCGCGAGCGCATGGCCTGGGCCGACTCCGTGGCGCTGGACAGGGCCCTGTCGACGAAGAACGAGCCGCTGGCCGCACCGTGCCGGTAGAGCTGCCTCAGGCCCAGCCGGCCGAGCGAGCGGCTGACGAGGGCGAGGCGCATGTCCTCATACAGGCGGCGGAAGGTGAGTAGCTGGGTGCTGGCCAGCGTGAGCAGGTAGGCGAGCGTCGGCGAGAAGGCCAGGGCCCGGAAGGCGTTGATGCGCTCGATGAGCAGGAAGGTCATGCTGGTGATCAGCAGCACGCGCAGGTTTATCAACACGAGATAGTCCCAGGCGAGGTCGCCGCGCACCAGGCCGACGATCACGTAGGAGACGCTGATCAGCAGGTTGAAGACGAGCACGGCCAGCAGCGCGCGCCGCAACACGGCCGCGGCACGTCGCCAGGCCAGCAGCGCGACGAGCGCGAGACCGGCGGCGAGCAGCGGAATGGCGTGTACCAGCGTGGCGGTGACGACCGCCGCGAGATAGACCAGGAGGAACAGCCGGTCCCTCATGCCATGCGCACCCCGCGCAGCCGGGTGAGGAAGCGGTAGAGCAGTACGGTGAGCACGCCCTCGCCCGTGGCCACGGCCAGGTGCGGCAGCAGCACGGCCGGCAGGGTGATGGCGAGACCGAAGGGGAAGAACAGCGGTGTGCCATCCGCGCGTTGCGCGACCAGTGGCTGGATGCCGAGCACGACGGCCACCAGCAGGGCCGCGACGAGCACGGCGGTGGCCGCGCCGAGAAACAGGGCGGCGGTCTCGTGGCGCGCGCGCAGCAGGCGATACAGGCCGAAGCCCGCGAAGCTGCCGGCCAGCCCCATGGCCAGGGCGTTGAGCGGCAGGGCGGTGATGCCGCCGCTGCCGAACAGCAGGGCCTGCATGAGAAATACCAGCGACAGGCTCATGAAGGCGGTCCATGGGCCGAACAGGATGGCGAGCAGGCCGATGCCGGTGGCGTGCACCGTGGTGCCGCCGGGCAGGGGCAGCGCGATCATGGAGAGCACGAACGCCAGCGCGGTGACCACGGCCAGCAGCGGGACGGTGTCCTGGTCGAGCCGGCGGCGCACCCGGCGCATGCCGACGAACCAGGCGATACCCGCGGCCGCGTATAGCGGCAGGTAG
>DSBO01000057.1 GCA_011046015.1 Thioalkalivibrio sp.
CGTCGCTTGCGCTCCGCCGTTCCGGCTCGCGGGGCTCGCCGGTCGAACCTTGAGGTTCTCATCCTGGCGGCCCGACCGTTTGCGTCGCTGCGCGACGGTTCGTTTGGCTGGGCCGCCAGGATTCGAACCTGGGAATGACGGGATCAAAACCCGTTGCCTTACCGCTTGGCGACGGCCCAATAAATACTAAATATTCAAGGGGTTGGGCTCAGCCGGCGGCGCACGCGCGATCCAGCGCGGCGAGCAGCGGCGAGCGGTTCGTGCCGCGGGCGACGAAGCCCTGCCACGTGGCCGGCAAACCGGTCATCACGGCCTCGGCCGACGCACGCGCCTCGAAGGCGACAAACACGCAACTGCCCGTCCCTGTCAGCCGCGCATCGCCATGCTGGCCCAGCCAGTCGAGCACCTTCCCGACTTCCGGAAAATGGCGGCGAACCACCGGCTCGCAGACGTTACTGCCCCTGCCCGAAAGAAAGTCGGGTATTGTGATTGGCAGGCAGTCGCGTGTCAATTCCGGGGCCCCGAAAACCGCGCCCGTCGGCACCTCCACCGGCGGCTTCACCACCAGGTACCAGGGTTCGGCCGGCGCCACGGGCGTGAGCACCTCGCCCACCCCCTCGGCCCAGGCGGCCACGCCGCGCACGAACACGGGCACATCGGCGCCGAGCGCAAGCCCGAGCGCGGCCAGGCGGTCGGTATCCAGCCCCAGGCCCCAGTGTTGGTTGAGCGCCACCAGCACGGTGGCCGCGTCGGAGCTACCGCCGCCCAGCCCGCCGCCCATGGGCAGGCGCTTGGTGATGCCGATGTCAGCCCCGAGCGGGCAACCGGTCTCGGCCTTGAGCAACTGCGCGGCCCGCACCATGAGATCGGCGGCCTCCGGCACGCTGGGCACGTCGCCGTGACGGCGGATGGCGCCGTCTTCGCGGATCGCGAATCGGATGTCGTCGCCGTATTCCAGGAACTGGAACACCGTCTGCAGCAAATGATAGCCGTCCGCGCGGCGGCCAGTGATGTGCAGAAAGAGGTTGAGCTTGGCAGGGGCTGGCCAGACCAGCGAACCAAAATCCGGCGTCACGGCACGCCCCGCGACCAGTCCGCCACGGCCAGGCGCACGGTGATGAAACGGTGCTCCATGCCGATACGGGTCGGCAGGGCCAACGGGTGCGCGCTGGCGAAGTCGCCATAGGTCATGCTCCAGCCCGCCTGCTGCAACAGCACCGGTCGCCCCTGGCCATCCAGGCGCAGGAACTCGAGTTCGCCCGTTCTCGTCGGAATACCGCGCAGCCAGTAGCGCATGCCGGTCAGCGGTAGGTGCCAGCCGAACTCCTCGTCCATCAGGGTCTCGGGATCGGCGGCCTCGCGCCGTTCGCCCTCGCTGGTGCGTAGTACGGCGGCCTCGGCATCACCCTCGATCAGCGCCAGCGTGCGACCGAAGGGGTCGAAGACACGGATGCGGTAATCATCACCTTGCTGCTGCCAGCGCAGGTTGGCATTCCAGCCCTCGCCATTGAGCTTTACGGCCACGCGCCCGTTGAGCGTCCAGGCGTCCATGGCGCCGAGCTCGCGCTGGCGTTCGACCCAGCCCTCGTGCTCAGGGCCGGCGGGCGGGATGGCAGCGCAGCCGCCCAGCAGGGCGAGCAACAGCAGGAGTAGCGGATATCTCACAGCCCGAGGCGCTCCTTCACGTCGAGCAGGGGCTCGCTGTGCGGGTGCAGCTGGATGAGGTCGGCATACAGCCGGCGGGCCTCGGCGCGCTCGCCGCGCACCCACAGCACCTCGACCAGGTGCGCGCCCACCTCCGGGTCCGGCAGCCGCTCGAAGGCCCGGCGCAGGTAGGTCTCGGCCCGGTCGAGATTGCCCAGGCGATACTGCACCCAGCCCATGCTGTCGATCACGGCGGGGTCGTCCGGGCGCTGCTCCAGCGCGCGCGTGATGTAATCCAGCGCCTCCTCGTACCGGTCGGTGCGATCGGCCAGCGTGTAGCCCAGGGCGTTGAGCGCGGTGGCGTTGTCCGGGTCGCGCTCGAGGAGCGTGCGCAGATCGGCCTCCAGCACGTCGAGCCGGTCGACCTTTTCGGCCATCAGCGCGCGCGCGTACAGCAGGTCGGGATTACCCGGATAGAGCCGCAGCGCCTCGTTGTAGAGGGTCATGCCCGCCTCGTATTCGCGGGCATCTCCGAGGATCTGCCCCTCCACGAGGTAGATCCGTGCGAGGGAGGCGTCGTCGGGGAAACGCTCGCGCAGGCTGTCCAGGTGGTCGCGTGCCTTGTCAGGATGACCGAGGCGCGCGAACAGCAGCGCGACACGTGTCTGCGCCTCGAAGTGGTGCTCGCCGCCGGCCACCTTGAGGTACCAGGCGACACCCTGGCGCAGATCGCCCTGCTCCTCGGCGATACGCCCGAGGTAGTAATGTGCCTGGTTGACGTGGCGACCCGACTGCAGCGAGCGCTTCAGGTAGGTCTCGGCGGCGTCGTAGTGTTTGGCCTCGATATTCAGCAGGCCGATGGTAAACATGAGGTCGCCGTCGCCCGGACGCGCCTCGGCCACCTGCTCGAACTGTGCCAGGGCGTCGTCGTAGCGCTGCTGGTCGAGCAGCATGCGGGCATAGGTGAGGCGCAGCTCGTGGTGTCGGGGCATCTCCCGGAGCATCGCCTCGACTCGGCCCAGCGCCTCGTCGACGCGCCCCAGACCCAGGAGGGCGCGCGCCTGCACGATGCGGGCCTCGACCAGGTCCGGGTTGAGCTCGAGGGCCCGCTCGGACGCGGCCAGGGCGGTGTCATGGTCGCCCGCGGACAGGGCGAGCACGGCCAGCCCGTGCTGCGCCGTCGCCACGTTCGGATAGCGCGCCGCGAGCAGGCCCATGGCACGGGCCGCCAGCTCCGGCTGCCCCTCGCGCGCCAGCAACTGGGCGACCACGGCGAAACCCTCCTCGCGATCATCACCGGCCAGCGCCAGCACCGATTCGAGGTAGGGCAGCGCGGCGTCGGCATCGCCGCTGCGCAGGGTGAGCATGGCGGCGAACTGCTGGGCCTCCATGTTCATGGGCGAGAGTTCGGCCCAACGGCGGGCGGCCCGCTGCGCGACCTCGTACTTGCCGGCGTATACGCCGATATGGGTGGCCCGCTCGGCGATGCGCGGATCGTCGCTGCCCTCCGCGGCGATCGCGTAGTATTCCACCGAGGTATCGAAATCACCGCGCTGCCCCGCGACCTCGCCGACCAGCACCCGGTACATCAGCTCGGTACGCGCATCGGCGACCGCATCGGGTGTACCCGCGACATCAGGTGCCGGCTGCATGCCGGAACATCCGACCAGGGAGACGGCGACGGCAAGCACTAGTGAGAGGCATCTGGGCATGCGGGATAAGATTCCTTGGTCCATGGGCTGCGGCGACCACCGGGGGGAGCCTTGACCACACTATACTAACCCAACCCGCCGTAACGCCACATGACAGGGCAGGGGAAAGGCGCCACAGGGCGCGGCACGCGGTGCGTACCCGAACCGTTCGACCACGGATCGTCGCTTGTATTCCCCGGGTCGATCACTCAAAATTTCCCGTTTGCGTTCCCTCCCGGATCTCCATGTCTCTGATAACCGTCGGGATCAACCACAAAACCGCGCCCGTGGACATCCGCGAACGGGTGGTGTTCGCGCCCGATCAGCTGGATCAGGCGCTGCGGGATATCCGCGCCCTTCGGGGCGTGCGGGAAGCCGCCATCCTCTCGACCTGCAATCGCACGGAGCTCTATTGCACGCTGGAGGACGATGAACAGCAGGCGGAGGTCATCGACTGGCTGGGCCGCTACCACCACCTGAACGTCAGCGAGATCGAGCCCTACCTGTACCTGCACGAGGACGAGACGGCGGTGCGGCACATGCTGCGCGTGGCCTGCGGGCTGGATTCGCTGGTGCTGGGCGAGCCACAGATCCTGGGCCAGCTCAAGACCGCCTTCCAGCAGGCCGCGAACAGCGGGGCGGTGGGGCGCCATCTCAACCGCCTGTTCCAGCACGCCTTCGCCGTGGCCAAGCAGGTGCGCACCGACACGGCCATCGGCGCCAGCCCGGTGTCGGTGGCCTTCGCCGCCGTGAGCCTCGCCCGGCGCATCTTCGGCGACCTCGGCAACTACACCGCGCTGATGATCGGCGCGGGCGAGACTATCGAACTGGCCGCCCAGCACCTGCACGCCAACGGTATCGGCCGCATGCTGGTAGCCAACCGCAACGCCGAGCGGGCCCGCCACCTCGCCGAGCAGTACGGCGGCGAGGGCTTCGCCCTGCCGGAAATCGGCGAGCGTCTGCACGAGGCCGACATCGTGGTCTCCTCCACCGCGGCCCCTCTGCCCATCCTCGGCAAGGGCGCGGCGGAACGGGCCTTGAAAAAGCGCAAGCATCGCCCCATGTTCATGGTCGACATCGCCGTGCCGCGCGATATCGAGCCCGAGGTGGCCAATCTCGACGACGTGTATCTCTATACCGTGGATGATCTCGAGGAGGTCATTCAGGAGAACATGGAATCGCGCCAGCAGGCGGCGGCCCAGGCCGAAGAGATCGTCGACCTGCGCGTCGAGGACTTCATGGGGTGGCTGCGCGCCCAGGGCGCCATCGGCACCATCGTTGCCTACCGCGAACGTGCCGAGGCGGCCCGGCACGATGTGCACGAGAAGGCCGAGCGCCTGCTCGCCCAGGGCCGCGACCCGCAGGAAGTCCTCGAGTTCGTGACCCGCACGCTTACCAACAAGCTCACACACGACGCCACCAGCGCACTCAACCAGGCCGCCCATGAGGGCGACACCGAACTGCTGCACGCCGCGATCCAACTGCTCAACCTCAACGAGATGCCCCTTAAGAAGTGAAGGACTCGATCCACAGAAAACTCGAAGGCCTCGCCGAACGCCACGAGGAACTCGCCGGCCTGCTGGCCGACCCCGAGGTCATCGGCAAGCAGGACCAGTTTCGCAAGCTGTCCATGGAATACAGCCAGCTCGAGGACCTGGTGCGCAGCTTTGCGCGCTGGCAGCAGACCCAGGACGACATCGCCTCGGCCCGCGAGATGCTCGCCGACAGCGACGCCGAGATGCGCGCCATGGCCGAGGACGAGCTGGCCACAGCCGAACAGCGATCAAAGGAACTCGAGGTGGCGTTGCAGAAACTGCTGCTGCCCAAGGATCCGCACGACAGCGCCAACGTGTTCCTGGAGATCCGCGCCGGCACCGGAGGCGACGAGGCAGCGATCTTCGCCGGCGATCTGTTTCGCATGTACTCCCGCTACGCCGAGCGAAACGGCTGGCAGATCGAGGTGCTCTCCGAGAGCGAGGGCGAACACGGCGGGTACAAGGAGATCATCGCCCGCGTGGTCGGCCAGGGTGTATACTCCCGGCTCAAGTTCGAGTCCGGCGCACACCGCGTGCAGCGCGTGCCCGAGACCGAGTCCCAGGGGCGCATCCACACCTCTGCCGCCACCGTGGCGGTGATGCCGGAGGCCGAGGAGGTCGAGGCCGAGGAGATCAACCCGGCCGATCTGCGCGTCGACACGTACCGCGCGTCGGGCGCCGGCGGCCAGCACGTCAACAAGACCGACTCGGCCATCCGCCTCACCCACCTGCCCACCGGCATCGTGGTCGAGTGCCAGGACGAGCGCTCGCAGCACAAGAACCGCGCCCGCGCCATGTCGCTGCTGGCGGCCAAACTGCTGGATATGAAACGCGCCAAGCAGGAGGCCGAGCAGGCCGCCACCCGTCGCAGCCTGGTCGGCTCCGGGGACCGCTCCGAACGCATCCGCACCTATAATTTTCCGCAGGGGCGCATCACCGACCACCGCATCAACCTCACCCTCTACAAGCTGGAAGAGGTGCTGGCCGGCGACCTGGAACAGGTCATCGATCCGCTGGTCAACGAATACCAGGCCGATCAGCTCGCCGCCCTGGGCAACGACTGATTCCGCACAGGGGAGCCGGGTCCGACCGGCATGACACAGATGAGCGATAGCGAACACACCCTGGGAGCCCTGCTCGCGGCCGCCACCGAACGCCTGGCCGCGAGCAGCGAGTCGCCGCGGCTCGATGCCGAGCTGCTGCTCGCGCACGTGCTCGGCCAGCCGCGCAGCCACCTGTTCGCCTGGCCAGACCGCCCCGCCGACGGCGATCAGCGCGTGGCCTACGCGCGGCTCATCGAACGGCGGGCCAACGGCGAACCGGTCGCCTACCTCACGGGCCTGCGCGAATTCTGGTCCCTGCCCGTGCGCATCACCGCCGACGTACTTATTCCCCGTCCCGAGACCGAGCTGCTGGTCGAAGTCGCCCTCGAGTACCTGCCCGACAAGCCGCAGCCGAGCATCGCCGACCTGGGTACCGGTTCCGGTGTCATCGCGCTGGCACTGGCCCGCGAGTGCCCACGCTGCCGCATCATCGCCACGGACTGCTCCGAGGGGGCGCTCACCACGGCGCGGCTCAATGCCGAGCAACTCCACCTCACCCACATCGAGTTCCGCCTGGGCAGCTGGTTCGGACCGCTCGAGGCCGAGTGCTTCGACCTCATCATCTCCAACCCGCCCTACATCGCCGAGAACGACCCGCACCTTGCGCAGGGCGACCTGCGTTTCGAGCCCAAGAGCGCACTGGTCAGCGGCCGGGACGGCATGGACGACCTGCGCGTCCTCGCGCAGAATGCCCGCCGCCACCTGCATGCGGGTGGTTGGCTGATCGTCGAACATGGCTACGACCAGGGTGAGGCGGTGCGCAAGCTGCTGGATAAGGAGGGGTTTTCCTCGATCGCGACCCGCCGCGACCTCGCCGGTGTGGAGCGGGTGACCCTCGGCCGGCACGCTTAACCCTGCAAAAGGTCTTGATTTTACCCCCGGCCGGACTACGATGGAGCCATGACCGACGAGATCGCGGACGTCATCAAGCACCGGGAGATCGGCTTTCGCGGCCCCCATCCCGATGCCCGTCAGGCACACAGCGCCACGCTGCTGCTGCACGACGTCGACGGCATCATGCACGTGAAGCCGCTGGACGACGTGCGCATCGC
>DSBO01000045.1 GCA_011046015.1 Thioalkalivibrio sp.
CGTCAATGCGGCCGGCACGGCAGTGCTCGGCAATGTTTTGCTTACCCCCATGCCCGACACCGGTTTTATACGGGGGATCGTCTCCCGCGCCGCGGACGGCGCGCCCATACAGGGCGCCAGCGTGACGGTCAGTGGCACCAGCGTCACGACAACGCAGTCCGATCAAGAAGGCCGTTTTGCCCTGGGTGCGACTCCGGGCGCCGTGTCGGTCACGGTAAGCGCCAGTGGCTATGAACCGGTCACCGCGTCGGGCACGTTGACCGCCGGTGGCTCCCTCTGGTTCACCCCCATGATGCGGGAAGCCGGCGCCCCCTACCCGGATACTGAAGTAAGCGTGCACGGCGCTGTGGTCGACAATGCGACTGGCAGCCCGATACCCGGGGTCACGGTTTCCGTCACCAATGGTGTCCATGCATGGAGCACCGTCACTGACGCGTCAGGGGACTTTGCGCTCGCGGGCATCGATGCCGGCGAAGAGACGATCACCCTGGAGAAAACCGGCTATCAGTCGCGGGTTTACACGGCCGTGGCCGGTCCGGGCAACACCGTGGCGCTTGGCACCGTCAGGCTTTCCCCGGACACGGTAGCGACCAGCGCGACGATCACTGGCCGACTGCTGGATGCCGATTCGGACATCCCTGTCGCCGGCGCCAGCGTGGTGATTGCGGAGACCGGCAAGAACGCCATCTCGGGCACGGACGGCTCCTACACCATCGAAGACATCACGCTGAACCGATTCACGCTCCAGGCCTCTGCCCCGGGCTACGCGACCACCAGTGGAGTGGTGGAGCTGGCGCAGTACGGAACCGCGAACGTGGACGTCCAGATGCGCCGCGCGGCATCGGCCGATTTCGAGGTGGTGCAAGTCGAGACCGACGCCGACCGCTATCCCGCCCTGTCGAAGGTGAAGATCCGGGCCACGGTGGTCAACAGCGGAGCGGATCCCCGTACCGTCGTGCTGCAGGCGAATGTGATCGACAGCAGTGGCCAAATCATCGACCAATTCCCCGCAATGCGCATTCCGGCCGGTGGCAACCCGCAGGACGCCTGGGTGACCGTGGCTTCCGGCGAGGAACTACCGGTATCTATGGAATGGAACACCGATCGATACGCGGCCGGCCAGTACCGGCTGGTCGTGGAGGCCGTGGAGGTATCGAGCAGCCGCGTACTGGGCCAGCGCGCCGGCGTGGTCAGCATCGATCCCACTCGTCGCATCGGCGGCAGCGCCAGCTTCGATCCGCCGATTGCGCAACTCGCCGCCAGGCGGCCGATCCAGGTCGCATCCCTGCTCTCCAACCAGGGCAACGAACCCATCGGGCCAGCAACGGTAACGGCACGCGTAACCCTGCAGAAGGAAGGCTATCGTCCGCGCAGCGACCTGATGGACATCAAGACCGTGAGTACCGCAGATGCCCTGGCGAATGCCAAGGGCATGGCAACCGGGCCCGACGGCAGCTTTTACGTCGGCGACAGCTCCGGCCGGCGTATCCTGCGCGTCCTGCCCTCGGGCGAGATCGAGACCTTTGCCGATAACGTCCTCTCTCCCGTGGACGTGGATGTGGCACAGGGCAAGGTCTATGCCCTGCGAACGAATGGTGTCGTCGAAGAGTTCGACATGGGCGGCAACCGTGTCAGCCACGCCACGGGACTGAACGGGGTGCTGTCGGTCAAGGTCCAGATGGATGGCCGCATGCTCATCGGCACCAACGGCGGCGCCATGTATGAACGCGCCACTGACGGCCAGGTTCGCATGTTGTCCGGTGCGGGCCTGTCGACGCCGCGCGGGATGGTCGAGGGCGCCAATGGCGAACTCATCATCGCCGACGCCAGCCAGAACGCCCTGGTGCGCTATGCCGATGGTCGACTAACCCCCTTCCTCACCAACATCACCCAGCCCTACGGTCTGGCGGCAGACGCGGGCAACAACCTGTACGTCACAGCATTCGGCGCCAACGCGCTCTACCGGGTGGATGCCGCCGGGCGCGCGGACGTCGTGGCTGACGGCCTGAGCGGGCCTTACGACGTGAAGCTGAGGCAGGACGGCGTGGCACTGGTGTCGAACAACAATGGCAACTCCATCGTCGCCGTGGCACCGGATGGTACGGTAACCCCCTTGGCCGATCGCACCACGCGCTACCCAACGGCCGCCGGCTATGATTCGGCCGGCACGCTGTACGTGGCCAACAATGGCTTCAACAACATCGTCGCCGTTTCACCCGATGGGCAGTTCACGGAATTCAAGACGGGCATCTCCAACATCAATGCCATCTCACCCTCGGCCGATGGCGGGCTCGTGGTGCTCAACACCACGGGGGTCTTGACCAAGCTGTCGGCGCAGGGTGACAGCCAGCCAATCGCCACGGGCCTGAGCGGCGCCCGGGCGCTGGTACCCGGCGGTGATGGCGACTGGTTTGTCGCCCAGACCACAGGCCCCCGGATTGCCAGGGTCGCGGCAGACGGCACAGCCAGCACGCACATGGCGCAGGTGATTAGCACCCCGCGCGCGGTGCGGGCCATGGACGATGGGAGTTTCTACATTCTCTCTTCCAACGGCATGGTCTCGCACATCGCCCCCGATGGCCGGGCCAGCATTGTCGCCAGCGGCCTGAGTGCGCTCTATGGCCTGGCCGTCGACACCGCAGGCAACATCTACGTTTCGGAGACAAATCAGAAACGCATCGCCAAGGTTTCACCAGCCGGTGAGATCACGCGAATCCCTGTCACCTTCTCTCCCGGCGCGCTCGCCAGCATGTCCGACGGGAGCCTGCTCGCGGCCGAATGGAACAGCACGATCATCCATCGCATGGATCCGGCCGGTGACTGGGGTCAGTTCGCGCAGACGGATTACGCCATCCGGTACGACTTGCTGGCGGACGCCGACGGCACGGTGTGGGTACCGCACTACAGCTACCGGCGCGTCACTCGCATCGCGTCGGATGGCACCCAAAGCTTCTACGACCTGCCAAGCTCGTATCCCTATTCGATCAGCGCCGATGGGTCCGGCGGTATCTACATCGCAAGCCATGGCCGCATCGCCCAGGTCTCGGATGCCGGCGTGGTCAGCACCGCCTTCACCCATTCCGTGCTCAACAACCAGTATCAGTACGGCGCAGTCAGGATGCCGGATGGCGGATTCACCACCATCGACAATCAGGGCAAGGTGTCCAGATTCGATCCGGCGGGCAACCTGAGCGGACGCTACGCCAGTCTGCAGTCCCCCGTAGCAATGACTCGGGTTGCAGATGACCTGCTGGTCTCGGTCAACGGCATGGTGCTGCGCTTCCGCGACCCGTCGAAACTCGGCGAGATCGTGGCCACCGGAAACTACGTGCGCCTGGCCACCGAGCCCACGGGTTCCGTCTTGATGGCAACGACGGCGAACATATCCCGACTCAGTGCCGACTTCAGCGGTGTACAGACTCTGGCGAGTGGGTACAGCAGCATCCAGGGACTGTCGGTTTCGCCATCCGGAACCATTGCCGTGGCGGACTACACGACCAACAAACTGGCCTTCCAAACCAGCAGCGGCACAGTGATCGACAGCTATTACGGCCTAGTCAATCCCAAGGGATTGCTGATCGATGGCAACGGCGACCTGCTGGTCGTGAACAGCCTCCCCGCCGGCATCATGAGGGTGCGCAGCGACGGCAAGCTGTCGCTGTTCCACGCGAGGTCGGGCCTGGAGCGCATGATGCTGGAAGCTGACGGCAGCATTCTTGCCGCCGGCAGCAGCTATATCTACCGATTGAACGCAAGTGGCACCCTGCTTCAATCCCACCGGGTAACCTCGCCACTGGACCTGTTGCGTACCCGTGATGGCACCCTCTACACCACCGCCAGCAACGGCCAGTTGTTCGCCATTGATGGCAACTGGACGGAACGCCAGGTCGCCAGCGGCCTCAACAGTCCATCGGACATCGCACTGGATGAGAGCGGCATGGTGTACGTGGCCGACTCAAACCGTGGCGTGGTGACCCGACTCGACGAGAACGGAGCCATTGAACTGGTATCGGCGGGCCTGAGTCAGGCACGCGCCCTGCTGTTCGACGCCAGCAATGCGCTGCATGTTGCCTACGGCTCCGGCCAGCTGGCAGTCATCGACCCCGACGGCACACGTACTGAGCTGCCTGCAACCCCCCGAGTGGGTCCCTTTACGGCTCTGGCGCAGACCACCGGCAAGGATGTCTATGCCCTTGCACCGAGCCAGAAAAGTCTCCTGCAACTGATGCTGTCACCGACCAGCGTCACCCAGCCAGGTCAGGTCGTGTACTCGGGATCGACGAGCATCTCCGGTCTGGGTCTGGATGGCGCTGCCGTTTCGGTGGACTTCGGCGAATGGGTACCTGAGCTTGCGGGTGACTACCTACTGGAAGTCCAGCTCACCGACAACACGGTCGGGGGTACCCTCCGCAACACGCTGCACGTCGGACCCAACGCCGAGGCCACCCTGTCTCTGGCTCGGAACGACGTGCTGCCCGGCGACCGCAGCGTGGGTGGACAGCTGACCGTCATCGGTGCCGACTCCACCAGCATCACCCAGATCGACCCGACCGGTGCCACGCTGGCCGCCTCGTCCTATGCCTACGGCCGCGCCATTGCCGCCGATTCGAAGGGCAACATCTTCGCTGCCGACACCAACCGTATCGTGAAGATCACGCCGGACGGCCAGCTGAGTGACTTCATCACCGGTCTTTCCGTCGGAAACGGCATGGCCGTGGACTCCGACGACTTTCTCTATACCGTCAGCGGTGGCAACGTCGCCAAGCTCTCGCCGGATGGCGCCGTGGTGGCGCAATACGTGGTGCCAGGGACCGCCCAGGCCGTGGCGCTGGATTACGCGGATACCCTCTATGCCGTGACCTCCAGCAACGTTCTGCTGCGCATCAACCAGGATGACGGCAGCTACCAGACGGTCACCTCCGTCGGTCTCAACAGTCCCAGGGGCCTGACCATCGACGCCTACGGCTATTTCTATGTCCTGAACTCGAGCAACACGATCATCCGCATCACCCCGGACGGCTCCACGACGGCGCTTTACTTCGACGAGGCACGCTTCGAATACGAGGGCGTCAACGTTGTCGCCGACTGCTCCAACAACCTGCTGTTCGCGCCGATTTCGCTACCGCCCTTCAAGACCGGCGGCGAGGAAGACATCATCGTGCAGCTGGTGGGCGATACCGGCGAGGTGCGGCAGATACTCTACGGACCATCCATCGACAAAACACTGACCGATATCGACGTGCTGTTCTATGACCGCTTCGGCAAGCGCCTGCTCATGTGGGGCGACGTCTATGGCGGCAAGATCTTCTCCTTCCCGCTGAAGTGCGGTGGCATTGATGCCGAGGCGCATGTCGTCGCCCGCGCCGATGTGGACCTGTCCAGCACCGACCCGGCACCCGACAAGACACTGCAACGCAACGATGGCCTCATCGAATATGTCTGGTCGCTGGAAGAAGTCGATCATCGCGGCAGCACCATAGCGATGAACCTGCTGTTCAAGGGTCTGCAAGAGGGTGAGACGCGCCCGATGCTGCAGGAGGCCTTCCTGGCCTACGACAACAGCTTTGCCCCGGGAGAGACCATCACGGTGCCGATCCCGATCCCGGAACTGTTCGCCTCGAGCCAGATGGCCATCACGCCGCTGCTGCCGGGTGACAGCTTCGGACCGAACACCCTGTTGCCGATCATGGCACGGGTCGAGAATGGCGGGGAGCTCCCCTTCAATGGCAGCATCGAGCTCGGCATCCTCGATGGCCGTGGGCAGGTGGTCGAGGCACTGGCGCCGATAACAGTCGATCAGCTGGCGGGCACCATGAGCGGCGACTTCACGGCGCAATGGAATACAGGTGCCACCTTCAGTGGCGACTACGCCGTGCAGGCCCGCCTGTTGAACGAGACCGGTACAGAAGTCGCCACTGGTATCACGTCATTCAGCATCGTCACCGGCTCCGCCCCGGGCACGAGCCTGATCGGGCTCTCGCTCACGAGCGACCGTGCCATCTATCAGGCATGGGACAATGCCGATCTGTCCATTGCCGTATCCAATAACGGCACCAATGCCAACAGCAGCACGGGGAGCGTGGATCTTCAGGTTCGCGACCCGGCCGGTAGTGTCATTCATACGGCCAGCTATCCGGTGCCCGAGATGTTGCCGGGAGGCCGCAACACCCATGCCGATCGCCTGGCCCTGGTGGATGCACCCGCCGGCCAGTATGCGGTCACGGCAGTGGTACACGATGCCACGGGGCAGGAACTGGCGCGTACCACCGTCGGCTTTGTGGTCGAGCGTAGCGCCGTGCAGGCATTGCAAGGCAGTGTGCAGGTCCAGCATGACCGGATCGAGCCCGGCATGACGAACACCTGTACCGAGACGATCGCCAACCGTGGCGCAGCGGACCTCACCGGGGTTAGCATCCTGCATCGCCTGGTCAACCTCGATACCGGAGAGGTTGTGGCCGAAGGCAGCCGAGTGGTGGACATCGCGGGTGGCGAAACCATCAGCACCACCGAGGTCGTGGACAGCTCCACCCTGCCCGCCGGCGGCTATGCCTGCCTGCTAAGCACCGAGATTTCCGGCAACACCGCTGACCTGGCGCAGGATACCTTCCAGGTCCTCCAGCCGCCGGTACGCATCGAGGGCGACATGCAGCTCGGCAATCGCGGCCGGCTACTCGTACTGCTGGACGGGGATCGACGCAAAAAGTCGCATGAGCACAAAGATGAGCATCACGATGACCGTTCGCGTGCCGCATGTATCGCAGATACGCAGCTGTCGCTTGCCACAGCCTACGGCCAGCCGCTTGCCATCGGCTCGCGGCTGGATGTCGAGTTGCTGGACCGGCACGGAACCTTGCTCGACAGCGAATGGGCGGAGGTCCAGACCGGGGCGTCGAACGCCAATCACAACGCCGGCAGTAGCCGCATGGACCTGGCCATCGACCATCTCGACGCCACGCGCCTCGATCTGGCCGTTGGCTACGACGGCGACGGCAAGGGCTGCCCACCGCACCC
>DSBO01000129.1 GCA_011046015.1 Thioalkalivibrio sp.
ACAGGCTCAACGATCGACCAAGGAAATGCCTTGGCATGAAAACACCCAATCAGGTATTTTTCGGAATCAACCCACCCGTTGCACTAGTGAGTTGAATCCGCCCGGCCTTTCTTCTGCGCGATACTTTCACTAGCATCACACAGCAACCGGCAAGTCCACGAGAAGAGAGGATTAGCGTGTCGAACAACACCCGTATCACCCAGCGCGATCTCAGGCACGTCTGGCACCCCTGCACGCAGATGAAGGATCACGAGCAGCTACCGCTGATCCCGATCCGCCGGGGTGCGGGCGTGTGGCTGGAGGACTACGATGGCAACCGCTATATCGATGCCGTGAGCTCGTGGTGGGTCAACCTCTTCGGTCATGCCAACCCGCGTATCAACGCGGCGCTGCGCGATCAGCTTGAGCAGCTCGAGCACGTGATCCTCGCCGGTTTTACACACGAACCGGTGGTGCGCCTGTCCGAGCGACTGGTGAAGATCACCCCGGAGGGGCTCGACCACTGCTTTTATGCCGACAACGGCTCCTCGGCAGTGGAGGTCGCCCTCAAGATGAGCTTTCACTACTGGCGCAACGTCGGCAACCGGAAAAAGACGCGTTTCGTCTGCCTGAGCAACAGCTATCATGGCGAAACCCTGGGTGCGCTGGCCGTGGGCGACGTGGCCCTGTACAAGGAGACCTACGAGCCGCTGTTGCTCCAGGCCATTACCGTGCCGGGTCCCGATTGCTATCACCGTGAACCGGGGCAGAGCTGCGCGGAGCACGCACGGGTGATGTTCGAGCACATGGAGCGCACGCTGGCCGAACAGGGCGAGGAGATCTGCGCGGTCATCGTCGAGCCGCTGGTGCAGTGTGCCGGCACCATGCGCATGTACGACCCGGAATACCTGCGCCTGCTGCGCGCGGCCTGTGACAGCTACGGCGTGCACCTGATCGCCGACGAGATCGCGGTAGGCTTCGGGCGCACCGGTACACTGTTCGCCTGTGAACAGGCAGATATCTCACCAGACTTCATGTGCCTGTCCAAAGGCCTCACCGGCGGCTACCTGCCGCTCTCGGTGACGCTCACCACCGGCAAGGTGTACGAGGCCTTCTACGACGAGTACACGAACCTCACGGCCTTCCTGCACTCGCATTCCTACACCGGCAACCCGCTCGCCTGCACGGCGGCCAACGCCACGCTGGACATCTTCGAGCAGGACAACGTCATCGAAAACAATCGCCGGCTCGCGCAAGTGATGAAGGAGGCCACGGCGCACCTCAACGACCACCCTCATGTCGCCGAGGTGCGTCAGACGGGGATGATCCTCGCGGTTGAACTGGTGAAGGACAAGGCTACTCGCGAGCCCTTCCCGTGGCAGGAGCGCCGCGGTCTGCGCATTTATCAGCATGCGCTCGCCAACCAGGCCCTGCTACGCCCACTGGGGCACGTCAGCTACCTGATGCCGCCCTACGTGATCGACGAGGAGCAGATTCATCACCTGGCGAAGGTAATGCATGAAGGGATCGATCTGGCCTGCGTGGACTGAGTTAGGCGTTAGGCGTTAGGCGTTAGGCGTAAAGTCTAATCGCCACAGAGGGCACAGGTCACACAGAGGTAAACCGGGCTATGCTCTACCCCTGTGGCCAAAAGAATGCCTATAGCGTGGGGTGGCGATTGCCCGCATGGGTCTGTTCGTGACGCTGCTGGCATGGCAGGCAGCGCTTGGCCGTGGGGTAGGCCTCCAGGCGGGGCTTGTCGATGGGCACGCTGCAATCGACGCATTCGCCGTAGGTCTGCTGCTCGATGCGACGCAGGGCATTCTCGATATCGTACAGTTCGTCGATGTGCCGCTCCATGTCGGCAATGTGGAGATCGACGAGCAGGTCGGCGACAGATTCTTCCTCGAGGTCATGCACGCGGCCCGCAAGGTCGACGAAATGTTCGTCCTGCTGCTCCAGCAGGATCTCGCGGGTTTCGTCCAGCAGCGTTTTGCGGCGCGCTTCGAGCAGCGATCGGAAGTGCTTGCGGTCTTGCTCGTTGAGTTCGGTCGGCATAGGGGTGTCGTTCGCCTGCGGGTTTGGGTCGGTGGGGAATCGATTGAACACTATTCGGTGCGGCGTATCCAGAGACCATAATGGCAGCGCAGGATACTGTCGCCGCTGCGCACTTCCTCTCCGTGGCTATAGCCCTGGTCGTTGAAGTAACACACGACGTCCCCCGGCATCTGCTGGCTCAGGGTCTCGGTGTCCTCGTCCAGTTCGTCGGCGATTGGCGAGGTCTTGAGTTCCGGGTCGGGCGCATCGTCATCCGGCAGGTGTCTCTGTGCCATGCAATGTCCTCTGGTGGATTGGTCATGCCTATCCTCGGCGCTACCCGGCCGGGCACGCATTGACGTATATCATGCGGTGCGCGAATGGTGGCGCGGCCGCCGACTCAACCCTCGGACTGCAGCATGCGCAGGGCTCGCTGCGAGGCATCCCAGTCGCTGGTGCCGAGTTCGGTTTCGGTGTAGCCCAGGTCGTCCGGCTCGATGTCGTCCATCGGACCGGTCCAGTCCTCGGGTTCGGCAATCGCTTCGATGGGCAGCATGAACCAGTCGGTCAGCTCGAATTCCTCGATATCGCCATCGAAGTACTGCGCCTCGACGATACCCGCGTCCTCGTCGACGGCGACCACCTCGAAGCGCTCACGCTTGTCCATGCGGCGATACCACTGACCGATTTCCGGGTTTGTCTCGTGAATCATGGGGAACCTCCCTGACTGCATTGGGCGGAATACCAACACATGTCTATCCTTATAGTTAGCACATCAACTGGACTCCCGCCATGCCGCGATGGCAGATGAGCGGTCCCTGACGTATAAACTTCCCGGTAATCAGACGGATACAACGCGGGGTGGTGGACCAAGGCCCATGGACGAAAGACAGGAACTCGCTGAAACCCTGTGGCGGGACAAGTATCGTGCCGAAGGCGAGGCCTGTATCGAGGACAGCTGGACACGGGTTGCCCACGCCATCGCTGGCGCCGAGACGGCCGACGTCCGTGCCCACTGGACCGCCGCCTTCCGCGAATTGCTGGCCGATTACCGCTTTCTGCCCGGGGGGCGCATCCTGGCCAATGCCGGGCGGAGAGGGGTGCAGACCCTGTTCAACTGCTTCGTCATGGATCGGGTCGAGGATTCCATGCCGGGCATCTTCCGCGTGCTGGGCGAAAGCGCCCTGACGATGCAGCAGGGCGGTGGCATCGGCGTCGATTTCTCCACCCTGCGCCCGGCCGGTGCGCCGGCCAGCCGCACCGGCGGGCGGGCCTCGGGGCCGGTCTCGTTCATGCACGTCTGGGAAAGCATGTGCGCCACGCTGCTGGAGACCAGTTCACGCCGAGGGGCGATGATGGCCACCCTGCGCTGTGACCACCCGGATATCGGGGCCTTCATCGACGCCAAGCAGCGCCCCGAGGATCTGGTGCATTTCAACCTCTCGGTGCTGGTCAGCGACGCCTTTATGCAGGCGGTGCGGGCAGGGGAGAGCTGGCCCCTGGTGTTTCCGGACCCTGGACACCGCTGGCCCGGGCATGCGCGGGTGCCACGCCGCTGGCCCGGCTTTGGAAGCCCGGTGGACTGTGCCGTGCTGGACGAGGTGCCGGCACGCGCACTCTGGGAACGGCTGATGCGGGCGAGCTACGAGTCCTCGGAGCCGGGCGTGCTGTTCATCGACCGCATCAACGCGGAGAACAACCTGACGGTCCTGGAGCAGATCAGTGCCACCAACCCCTGCGGCGAGATCCCGCTGCCGCCCAATGGCGCCTGCTGCCTCGGCTCGCTCAACCTGACGCGCTACGTGCGGGAACCGTTCACGTCGCGCGCCCACCTGGCCCTGGAAGAACTCGAGGCCGCGGTGCCCGTGGCAGTGCGCTTTCTCGACAACGTCATCGACGTTTCGCCGTACCCGCTGGCCGCGCAACGCGACGTGGCGCAGTCTACGCGGCGCATCGGGCTCGGTGTCACGGGGTTGGCTGACGCACTCATTATGTTAAATGAGTGCTACGACAATCCGGCCGCATGCGCGCTCGCCGCCCGCGTCATGACCCTTGTTCGCGACGCCGCCTACCACGCATCCGTCGAGATCGCCCGGGAAAAGGCCCCGTTTCCGCGATGCCGGGCTGCGCGACTGGGCGAGCGGGCCTTCGTGCACCGCCTGCCGGCGGAGATCCGGCAGGCCATCGAGACGCATGGGCTGCGCAACAGCCATCTGCTGGCCATCGCGCCGGCCGGGAGCATCAGCCTGCTGGCCGGCAACGTCTCCAGCGGGATCGAACCGGTCTACGCCGTACGCGGTGGCCGGCGGGTACGTGATGCCGGCGGCACGATCCGAACCTGGAACGTACAGGACTATGCCGTGGCCTGGTGGCGTGAGCACGAGGACGCCAATACCTTGCCGCCAGCCTGCGTGACCGCCGAGGAAATCGCACCAGAGGCGCACATCGACATGCAGGCCGCGTTGCAGGACCTGGTGGACAACGCCATCTCCAAGACCGTGAACGTGCCGACAGACATCCCGTTCGATGCGTATCGCTCGGTCTACGAATACGCGTTCGACGCTGGCACCAAGGGATGTACGACGTACAGACCGGGCGGCATGCGTGAACACGTCCTGTCGCGCGAGGACTCACTGGCGACATGCTGCGGGGTGAACCTGGCCCCTGAAGAGTGACGCCGCACGCGGCCGTGCGTTCGCAGCCAAACGGACTGGCCGCCCGCCCTGAGTCATCCCTTAGTGCGCATAATCTATATTATGTTAAATAATGAAGTAACGATGAACGCAACCCCTCGCCCGCAGCCTACTCGAAGACGATCATTTTCCGTACCTGGAGATCGTGAAAGGTATAGGGAATTCCTCCAACACCGAGCCCAGATTGGCGCAGGCCAGCGAAGGGCATCCAATCAACCCTGAATGCCGTATGGTCATTAACCATGATGGCTGAGGCGTCGAGAGCTTGGGTGGTTCGTCGGATGGTTTCCAGGTCCTTGCTGAATACCGCAGCCTGAAACGCCCACGGTAGCGCGTTGGCACGAGCTATCGCCTCGTCAAGATCATCATAGGGATAGACGCAGACAACCGGACCGAAGATCTCATCCCGGCTGACCTTTGCCTCATCCGGAGGGTCATAGAGAACGGTGCACGCATAGGTTGTTGCAGACAGCGCCTGCCCACCGGTCAGCAACTCTGCGCCGGCCTCGATGGCCTCACCAACCCAGGAATGCACACGCTGCACTTCTTTTGGTCGAATCAGCGGACCGACTTCTGTCTGTTCGTTTGTGGGGTCACCGACCTTCAACCGAGACGCACCATCGGCCAGCCTGGTAGCGAGTTCTCGCGCCCGGCTGGCATGAACGAACACCCGTTGTACGGAAACACAAACCTGGCCCGCGTGATAAAATCCGCCCTTCAGAAGCTTGTGCTCGACATCATCGAAATCTGCGTCTGCGGCCACAATTACTGGCGCTGCACCACCGTGCTCAAGTGCACACCGGGTACCCGCGGCAATGCGTGATCGGAGCATCCAGCCTACCCTAGCGCTGCCAATGAAACTTAGAAACCCCACCCTTGGGTCACAGGCCAGGCCTTGTGCCACCTTGTGATCTTGGGTCAAAAGGGCTTGGCACCAGCCCTCTGGCAAACCCGATTCCCGCAGGATCGAGACCAAGTGAAAACAGGATAAAGGTGTATCATCGGCGGGTTTGACGATTACAGGACAGCCAGCTGCGACAGCAGGACCTACCTGATGTGCGATTAAATTGAGTGGATGATTGAATGCGCTAATTGCAACAACGACACCAATGGGCTCCGATGTCGTCCATGCCTGTTTCCTCAAGGATGCCTCATTCAGCCCCATCGAAATCACGTCGTCGTTACCGGTTCGAAGCGCCTCTGCGCTAAGACGTATGCTCTCGATGGCACGCGTAACCTCGATGCGGGAGTCAATGAGCGGTTTACCGCCCTCTCGTGCTGCCTGAACCGCGAGAAAATCGTCTCGCGCTTCCATGATTTTTGCACAACGCTCCAGAATTTCTATGCGCCTGGTAACTGGCAACCAGGCTTGACGATTTCGGAAAAGCCGATAGGCAGTTTCAAGCGCCGTATCGACAGTGCTTTCGCTGCCAGGTGAAACGGTAGCGATAACGGATCGATCGTATGGTGAATAAACCTCTAAACGACCCGCCTCCGATACCTCCCCGACGATCATGGGGGCATAATGTTCAGTCATCATACCCCCTAATGACACGGCTTCTTTCCCGAATTTCTCGGTTGAGAATTCGATCGTTTTCGCTGTAATCAACGGGGACTTCGATCAAGTCAACACCAGGACTCGACAGGCACTGACTCAAGAGAGGAAGAAAATCATCTGCACTCTTCACTCTGTGCCCATTGGCTCCGTAACTTCTGGCATACTGCACGAAGTCTGGGTTGCCATAATCTAGGCCGAAGTCGCTGAATCCCATATTGCTCTGTTTCCACTTGATCATCCCGTAGGCATCGTCACGTAGAACGAGAATGGCCACATCCAGGCCGAGTCTGACGGCGGTTTCCAGCTCCTGTGAATTCATCATGAAGCCACCGTCACCACAGATAGCCAGCACCCTTCGTTCCGGATGAACGAGCTTTGCAGCGAGTGCCGAAGACAAACCAGCACCCATGGTTGCCAAGGCGTTGTCGAGCAATACCGTATTTGGCTGGTAGGCTCTGTAGTTTCGAGCAAACCAAATCTTGTAGATCCCGTTATCCAGCGCCACGATACCGTTATCCGGCATGGCGCGACGCACATCGGCAACCAGGCGCTGTGGATACAGCGGGTAACGGGTATCGCTGTCGCCTTCGAGGATCTGTGCATCTAATGCCTTCTTGACTGCCAT
>DSBO01000222.1 GCA_011046015.1 Thioalkalivibrio sp.
CGCTCAGGAGCCGCACCTGGCCGGGGGACGCCATCTTCGTGAGCTGCCCGGCAATGGCCGTTGTCGCCTCGGCGCCGGGCATGGTCCGCACGAGCATGGTCGCGACGCCCTGGAGCACCGCGTCGTCGCCGACGAGGGCCTGAACAACCAGGTCGACGCCCTCTCCGCCCTTGGCCGTCACGAGCCCCTGGAAGGCGGCGACGCGGATGCGCTGCGGCCGGTCAGGGTGATACATGGCTTCGTAGATGGCTGCGGCCTCGTCGGTCTTGCCTTGGGCGAGCCACCTGTCGGCGCACAGCAGGTACGCGTCTTCAAGGACGGCTTTGAGATGCGGCTGAACGTGATTCTCGGCGGCCTTAAGGGCCTGCGCCGCCTCGGGCGTGGCGATCTTGCCCAAGGCCGCGATGGCCGCCTCGGCCACCATGACATCATCCACCGTCATCAGCGGGGTGATGGTGGAAACGGCCATGGGGCAGGCGCGCTCGCCGAGGGAATTGATGATGCCCACCTTGACCACCGGCCCCGCCTTCGACAGCGCATCTATGAGCGCTTGGCTGGCCTCGGTCCCCGGGATGGGTTCGAGGGCGTAGCGCGCCATGTCGGCGGTGCGTTCATCGGCCAGCAGGGCCGCAATAGAGGGCACATTCTCGGGACCGGCGCAGATGGCGAGCTGGCGGCAGCAGAACTGCTTACAGTCGTGTGTGGCGTCCGTGCCGAGGAGGTCGGCGAGCTTCGCCGCCATGGCCTTGCGCTGCTCGGGATCGTCGAGCGCGTCGCGGACCATGTCCGCAACGGCAGTCAACGGCTCTCGGCTCTGGCCGAATTGATAGGTGGCGATCTTCGCCAGCGCTTCGTCGACGCCGTCCTGTCCCCACACCGCCCCGCCGCAGAGCGTGGCACAGCACGCCATCAGGGCCGCAACACGAGTGCAAATTGACTGTTTCATTACCCTCTCCTTCGCGCGCCGTTGCCCGGTGTGAGGGCCTGACGCTTCCTCCTGAGGTTCACATCCATTCAGGAACCATTTTCGACCGTCTGTCTATCGGTAGCTGTCCAGGGCGCGTGGGCGCCCGACTGTCCTACAGGTGCCACGGTTGCCGCATCGCCCGCGAGCGTTTGCGGTTGGCCTCCTCGTCGCCAATGAACTCTTCCTTGACCGGGTCCCAGTGCACGGTGCGTTCAAGCTGCATGGCGATATTGCCGATGTGCGCGATGCTGATGGCGCGGTGGGCGACCTCGATGGGAGTAACGGTGAGCGCGCGCGACTTACGGCACTCGAGGAAGTTTTTCTGGTGGTTTGTGCTTTCGTAAAGCCGCACGTCGTTGGGGCCGATGACGCTGGTTTGCAGCGACTCGGGCTCGGTGCGCAATCCACCGCGCCACACCTGTACCCAACCGTTTTCGCCGTAGAACTTCGCGCCCATGTGGAACGCGTTCGAGACGACCATCGTGAAGCCGTCCGGCGCCACGGGGCTGGCGCCGTTGGCATAGCGCGCCTCGAACTTGTAATGCGTCGCGGCGTTCCATAGCCCGTCGCGGGGGAACTCGCCGCGTCCGTGGACCTCGACAGGGCCGGTATGCTCTGTGCCCATGCCCCAATTGGCGATGTCGCAGTGGTGGGCGGCCCAGTCGGTGAGTTGCCCTCCCGAGTAGTCGAGGATCCAGCGGAAATTCCAGTGACATCGGTCCTTGGTATAGGGCTCGTAGGGGGCCGGGCCAAGCCAGAAGTTGTAGTCGAAGCCTTCGGGGATGGGCATCTCGGGCTTCGGGCCGCAGGGCGAGCCTGTGGGCAGGCCCACTTCGACCATGTGCACGGCGCCGATGCGGCCGCTGCGGACCAACTCGCACGCATAGCGGAAATGTCTCTGCGAGCGCTGCCAGCTTCCGGTCTGCCACACTACGCCATGGCGGCTGACGGCCCGCTCCATGGCGCGCCCCTGCTCGAGCGTGAGCGCGAGGGGCTTCTCGGCGTAGATATCCAGGCCGCGCTTCGCGGCCTGGATGGCCGGGATGGCGTGCCAGTGGTCGGGGACCGCGATCGAGACGGCGTCGAGGTCGTCCCGGAGCAGCAAGGCGCGGAAATCGTTGTACTCCTCGCAGCCCTTGTCTCCGTAGCGCTCGTTGACTTCGTTCTGTGCGGCCTGGCGATGGCTGCGGTCGACATCGCACACGGCGACGATACGGGCCTCCTTGAACCCCAGGAAGCTGCGCATGTTCCCCGTGCCCATGCCACCAAGCCCGATGCAGCCGATGACGGTGCGATTGCTGGGCGCGACATTGCCGTCGAGGCCCAGCGCGGAGCCCGGCACAATATAGGGAAATGCCACGACCCCAGCCGCTGCTGCGCCTGTCCGCTTGAGGAAACGACGTCGGCTCATTGCTGCGCGCCTCGAAGCCGTGTTGGTCTTGCTGCTCTCCATGCCCTTGTTCTCCCTCTGATGCGTGTTTCTCCGGACCTCTTCGAGACCGGGAAGGTCTTCAGCGTCATAGCCCGTTGCGCTCTTGATGGAACATTGGAGGGCGCATGCGGACCCACCACGCCGTAAGGCAATACAGTACCCATTGCGCAGCCCTTTTTCAAGATGGTTTGCCTGGGCGCGGATCCGCGCGCGGATGCGGGGCGCTGTCTCGTCATGCATGTTGCATTCTGCGGGACAAAGCGATACGATAGGGGGGCATACGGTTGTTCGGCGTAACGTGGGGCTTTGACGGGCTGGGCCGAGCGGCGAGCAAATGGCATGCGGAGGTGCAGGATGGTCGCTTCCTTTGGCGTATTGATGGCTCTGGCGAAGCTCTTATGGGATGCACACTACTTCGACGGCTATGATCCCCGGATGCCGTTGAACGAAGTCGTCATCGCCGATGAACGCCGCGACGATTACCGCCGGGTCTACTTCACGTACGAGGCCTTTGCCGGCAGTCCGGTGCCCGCCTTGCTGACGCTGCCACTCGAGAGTGATGCACCTGTGGCCGCTGTGGTGTTCCTGCACGGCATCGGTCAGAAGAAGGAATTCATCGACGAGGCCGCGGGCATGTTCGCCGGCGAGGGACTGGCGCTCGCAACCTTCGACCAGTATACCCAAGGCGAACGCGAGCTCGCTGACGATGCCACCGTGCTCGATCAGGCGGTCGCCCTGCGTGAACGGGGGGCCAAGACCGTTATCGAGACGCGCCGGATGGTGGACTATCTCGATACGCGCGCCGAGATCGACGCCGGTCGCCTTTACCTGGTCGGCGCGAGTTACGGCGCTATCATGGGTGCAACGGCGGCGGCCTTCGAGAAGCGCTTCAAGGCGGTGGTCCTCACCTATGGCGGGGGTGACTTCCGGGAGCTGGCCGGCAGCGACGAGGTGGTCCGTACGATGGGGCCGCTGACAGGGATCGTGGGCAGCTTCGCAACTTTCTTCGGAGCACCGTTCGACCCTGTGCGTTACGTGGATGGGATCTCGCCTCGTCCATTGTTTTTTCAGAACGGCAATCGAGACCGCATTGTCGTGCCCGCGGCCGCCCAAGCGCTTTACGACGCCGCCCGGGAGCCCAAGGAAATCAAGTGGTATCCGTCAGACCATCTGGACCTCAGCCCTGAGTTCATTCCCATTGCCGTTCAAGATGCTATTGCGTGGATCAAGGCCCAGGACGCGCAGATCGTGGCCGCAGGCAACTGAGACGGCGGTGTGCGCGTATATCCTGGCTTGACGTCGCACGATACGAATGACAACTGAAACACGACCTATCGGGAGGCCAACGCATGACTGCTGCTACACTGACCGTGCTGTGTGCACTCAAGCTCTTCAGCGACGTGCACTATTTTGATCAATACCACCCTGACGCCGCGCTCAACGCCGTCATTCGCAGCAGCGAAACGCGTAACGCGTATCGCCGTATCGACTTAACGTTCGAGGGCATACCGGGTGAACCCGTGCCCACATTGCTGTGCTTGCCCAAAGAAGGCGCCGGGCCGTTCCCGGTACTCATCTTTCTACACGGCATCGGCCAGGAAAAGAAATTCCTGGACCGCATCGCCGAGCCGTTTGTCCAAGAGGGCTACGCCATCGCGTCTTTTGACCAGCTCATGCAGGGCGAACGGGACGTCAGCAGCAAGGGTTATCTCGCGCAAGCCATCGCTTTCCGAAACCGGCCCGCGAATACCATCATCGAGACGCGGCGCCTGATCGACTATTTCGAGACGCGGCCCGACATCGACACCAGTCGCGTCTTTCTCCTCGGGGCGAGCTACGGCGCCATCACGGGAAGCACCGCCGCCGCGTTCGACACGCGCATCAAAGGCGCCCTGCTTTGTTACGGCGGCGGCGACATTCCCAAGCTGCTCAATAGCGAGATGGTCGCCGAGGTGGTCGGGCCAGCCATGCCGCTCGTGCAGAACCTTGCCCAATGGTTGCTGGCACCGGCCGACCCCGTCCGCTACGCGTATAAGATTTCGCCCAGGCCTGTGCTCTTCCAGGCCGGCAAGTACGACCGCCTGGTGCCGGCTGCGTCGGCGCAGGCCCTCATCTCGGCCGCCCGCCAGCCCAAGGATGTCATCTGGTACGAGTCTGATCATATCGGCATGGACGAAGAACACGTCGTGACGGTGCTCTCCGACGCCCTTGCGTGGCTGAAAGCGCATGACAGGAACTGAGGGTGTAGACGCCGGGAGCCAGGATCCCGTGTTTTCGGAATGAGGGCCGCTGTGATGGAGATGGATTGGCAGGCAGCCAAAGCCGCGTTGCGCGAGGTGCTTGAGGAGGAAATGGGTGTCGGACGCTGTCCCATCGGGACGAAATGGGCGGGAGGGACGGTGGTCCTCAAGTCCGCCGATCCGGCACTCAAGCCCAAGGAGATCCCGATCGACGTCTTCTTCAAGAAGGTCGTCGCGGTGCGCGAGAAGCTCCGCGTGCTCGAGCAGAAGGTCAACAACCATCCCTCGCTCTCCCCGGAAGAGAAACTCGAGCTGCACCAACTCATCACGCGCGCCTATGGCAGCCTGACGACGTTCAATATCCTGTTTCGCGACGAAGAGGACCGCTTCGTCGGGATAAGGGCATAAGGGAGAAAGAGCGATGGGCTACTGTGCGGTGTTGATCGCGGCGGCGATGACGGTATCGGCGGCTGAGGAGCCGGGCGCGTCCGACGCTGCGCGCACGGCGTGGACGAGTTGCGTGGGCGACTTCGGCGCGAAGGCTGACGGACAATCGGACGACACCTCCGCGTTTCAGGCCGCCCTCGACGCTGCGGCAGATAAGGGCGGCATCGTGTTCGTCCCCGCCGGCACATACCTTATCGCCGGCACGCTGTCTATCCCACAAGGCGTTATGCTGCGCGGCGTCTGGGAAGCGCCGCATCACGCCGACATCGGCAAGGGCTCGGTCCTCTACAGCACCGCGAACCAGGGCAACGAGGAGGGGCCGCCCTTCATCCTGCTGCATCAGAGCAGCGGCGTGCGGGGCCTGACCATCTTCTATCCCGAGCAGACCTTTCCGGACGTCAAGCCATACCCATGGTGCATCCAGGGCATGGGCATGCACGGGTCGGTCATCGATTGCACGCTCGTCAATCCTTACAAGGGGATCGACTTCGCTACACACCCGAATGAGTTGCACTTCATCAGCGGCGTCTTTGGCCAGCCGCTCACGCTGGGCATAGCGGTCGACAAATGCACCGACATCGGGCGCATCGAGAATGTCCACTTCAATCCCCATAGCTGGGGACGCGCTGATTTCCCGACCGCTCACTTCGATTTTCCCAAGCTCTTCGACTATCTCTCCGAGCACTTTGTCGGATTCCGGCTGGGCAAGACGGATTGGGAGTACATGCGCGACTGCTTTTGCATCTTCCCGAAGATCGGCTTTCACTTCGTCGCCGGTGAGGCCGGACCCGGCAATGTCGTGCTCACCCAGTGCGGGGCGGACATTTGCCCCGTCGCCGTGCAGGTCGACGCCTCGCAGCCCCACGCGGGCATCGCCTTCGAGAACGCGCAGATCATGGGCACGGTCATCGTCGGGCCGGACAACCGAGGCCCCGTCAAATTCACGAATTCGGGCTTCTGGAGCATCGGCACGACCAACGAGCAGGTCATCGTCGACGGGCATGGTTCGGTCATACTCAACGCATGCCACTTCAGCAACTGGGCCGTGGCGGACAGGGATGCGCCTTGCGTGCGCGTGAAGGGTGGCGCCGCGCTTATCACGGGCTGTGACTTCTTCCAGCCGCGCAAGGTGCAAATCCTCGTCGAGGAAGAGGCAAAGGGCCTGGTCGTCACGGGCTGCCGTTTGCGCGGCGGCCAACGCATCGAGAACAAGAGCAAGAAGGCCGACGTTCAGATCGGTCTGAACATCACGCAGTAGTCGACATGGCGGCGATTGTCTATCAGCTTTTCAACGTATACCTGATTGGTCTGATCGTGTACGCGGTCGCCTCGTGGATTCAGCACCCGCAGGCCCGCGCCCTGCACGATTGGCTGGGACGCTTCTACGAGCCGGTGCTGGCGCCCATTCGGCAGATCCTGCACCCGAAGCGTTTTGGGGAGAGTCGGGCGGCCTTCGACTTCGCACCGCTTGTCCTGTTCCTCGTCGTGGTGCTTGTGCGCAACGTGCTCGTCGGGGTCCTCGGGGGGCCACGGTGAGCCGGCCAGGCTTCACCGGGTCCTTGCGCAGGTGCCGGGGCTACGGCGCGGCAGCCTCGAGTTCATCGTACAGCGCCTCGTATTGGCGCGTCAGCTTGTGACTTGGCGCGAAGTGGACCAACGGCGTGCCGCTCTCGTGCGATTCGCGCATCTTCACCGAGGACGACAGCAGCGTGTCGAACACTCGCAGGCCGTCTCCACGCAGATCGTCGAC
>DSBO01000101.1 GCA_011046015.1 Thioalkalivibrio sp.
CCAGGGTCGAGCAGGGTGACGAGGTCCCCGTAGTGTGCCGTGGCCTCGATGCTGCGGCCGAAGGTCTCCCCGCCCACGGTGTCGAGCACGATATGGGCGCCGTCGCCCGCGCTCCATTCGTCGATGGCGTGGACGAAGTCGGTCTCGTGATAGTTGATGATGTACTCCGCGCCGAGCTCGCGGGCGATGGCCGCGCCCTCGGCCGAACCCACCGTGGTGGCCACGCGTGCACCGAAGTGGCGGGCAAGCTGGATGGCCACATGGCCCACCCCGCCGGCTCCGGCATGAATCAGCACGCGGTCGCCCGGCTCGATGCCGGCCCGGTCCACCAGTGCCTCCCAGGCGGTGATGAGGACCAACGGCCCGGCCGCGGCCTCGGCATAGTCCAGGGTCTGGGGCATGACACGTGCGACGTGCTCGTCGACCACCGTGTACTCGGCGTAGTTGCCGGGGGCACCGCCCAGTCCGCCGTTGCAGAACCACACCCGGTCGCCGGGACGGAAACGGGTGACGGCATCGCCCACCGCCTCCACTTCGCCGGCCCCGTCGCAGCCGAGGATGGCGGGCAGGGCGTCGGGGTAGAACACGCCACGCTCGCGCAGCTTGGTGTCGATGGGGTTGATGCCGGCGGCACGCAGCCGCACCCGGATCTGGTGCGGGTCGACGATCTCCGGCACGGGCAGCTCGGCCGGCTGCAGCACCTCGGGCCCGCCGGTGGCGGTCATGACCATGGCCTTCATTCCCTGTCTCCTGTGCGGATTGCTACGTCCGTGGCCTAGCCTAGCGCCAATACACGGCGAGGGCGAGGGGGCTCAGAACACGGGTACCAGGTGATAGCCCTGGGCCTGCCAGCCGATGAGGGAGACGAAGCCGTCGCCGACCAGGCTGAGCCCCGGCAGGAGACTGTCGTTATCGATCCCGAAGACCCGGGTGGCCACGGCGCAGACCTCCTGACGCACGCCCAGTGCATCCAGCCGGGCGATGCTGGCGGCGATGCGCTCGAGGGCGTCCTGATGTTCGAACAGGCTGTCCTCGTCGGGCGCGCGGCTGAGGTATTTCACACTCGGGCCGATGTAGACCAGCACGAAGTCCGGCGTCACGTCCTGGCGCAGCAGGTTGGCGTGGGTGCCCTCGATGACCTCCAGATAGAAGGCCAGTTTGTTGGGGGCGCCGATATCGACCAGGAACACGCCCTGGCCGCGTTTGAGGTCGCCCAGGGCGCGGGCGTCACTGGCGGGGGTGTCGGCATGGGCCGGCAGCAGCAGGGTGAGGCCCAGCAGCAGGGCGGCGAACAGGGTGGGAATGCGAGTCATCGGGTGTTCCTCCGGTTGTTGGCCCTGGGGTCATTAACCCTGGTGATGGCCTTGAGGGCCTCGAGGTCGACCAGCGAGCAGCTGGTCTTGCGCCAGGCCAGGCAGTCGGAGTCGCCCGGCTGGCAGTCGTAGGCGCAGTGGCGCGACCGCAGGTCCTGCCAGTCGGCCGCGGCATAGGCCTCGCGGGGCAGGTTGGGCGGGTGGTAGACGCAGACGCTGCACCAGGTCTCGATTGGTTCGTTCATCACTCCCTCCGCTTGCTATAGAACGAATGTTCGTTCTAGTCATGGTCACAAAAAAATGCTCAGCCTCGCGTGTTGCACACCGCCAGCCAGGCGGCCTCCCAGGCCTCGACGAGATAGGTCGGTAGCGGTCGCGGCAGGATGTGGTCCAGGCGCAGCTGGACGAGGCGCAGGGGGCCGCCGAACAGGGCAGCGGCCAGCACCGCCGGGTCGCCGTCATGCATCTCTCCCCGGGCAATGCCACGGGAGACGATGTCCCGCATGCGGTTGAAGGGCTGAGAGGAGCAGATCGGCGGCTCGTCCGGCAGGAACTCGCGATGCCGGGTGGAGAGCATGAAGGCCGTGGCCAGGGGGGCGCGCTCGGCCTGTTCGAAGAGGTATTCCACCACGGCCAGGGCCTGTCCGCGGGCATCGGGGATCTGGTGGCAGATCGCCGCCAGTGCACCATCCATGCCCTCGAGCAGATCGGCATACAGGGCGCGGGCAATGCCTTGCTTGTCGCCGAAATGGTGGTAGATCGAGCCGATGCTCACGCCGGAGCGTTTCACGATGTGGGGGATGGCGGTGTTGAAATAGCCCTGCTCGCTGAACAGGGCGAGCGCGGCATCGAGCACCCTGCGGCGGGTCGGGCTGGCAGCCTGCGTGAGATCGGGGACGGGATGAGACATGACAACAGGCTAGAATGATTATTCTAGTCCGTCAAGCGGGCGATGCCGGGCAGGGGATGCCGGTACCGCCCAGGCCGCAATAGCCGCCCGGGTTCTTGGCCAGATACTGCTGATGGTAGTCCTCTGCATAGTAGAAGGGCGGGGCCTCGCGGATCTCGGTGGTGATGGTCCCCTGGCCGGCGGCCGTCAGCGCCGCCTGGTAGCGCGTGCGGCTGGCCTGCGTCCGTTCGGTCTGCTCGGCGGTGAACGTATAGATGCCCGAGCGGTACTGGGTGCCGACGTCGTTACCCTGGCGCATGCCCTGGGTGGGGTCGTGGGCCTCCCAGAAGACCCTGAGCAGATCCTCGTAGCTCACGACCCCGGGGTCGAAGATCATCAGGACCACCTCGTTGTGCCCGGTCATGCCGGTGCAGACCTCGCGGTAGGTCGGGTTGGGCGTGTGGCCGCCGGCATAGCCCACGGCCGTGCTGTACACGCCGGGCTGCTCCCAGAAGCGCCGTTCCGCACCCCAGAAGCAGCCGAGTCCGAACAGCGCCTGCTGCAGGCCGGCGGGAAACGGCGGCACAGTGGGGTGGCCGTTGACGGCATGGGTGCCCGCCACCGGCATCGGCGTGTCGCGCCCCGGCAGGGCCTCCTCGGCGGTGGGCAGGTCGAGCGTCTTGTCGAACCACATGGCAGGGCTCCTCGGCGTCGGGTTCGGGTCGATGGTTCTTGATAGCCCGGCCGGGTCCCGGGATTCAAGCCCCGGTTTCGTAGGGGCTTGTGCGAAAGATGACCACGTCGTGGCCGACCACCTCGAGTTCGAGGCCGTGTACACGGGCGAGGAACTCGAAGGTGGCCGTGGAAAAGAAGGCGATGTGCGTGGGGTCGTTGCGGTAGTGCCAGCGGGCGAAGGCCTCGCGGCCGATCACACGCTTCGTCATGATGCCGAGCCGTCCGCCGGGGGCGAGCAGGTCCAGCCAGCGGGCGAACACTTCGCCGGGGCGGGCCAGGTGTTCGATCGTCTCGCTACTGGTGATGAAGTCGTAGGTCCCTGCGAGCACCGCGGGGTGGTCGGCATAGTAGAGGTCGTAGACGGCCATGTCGTGACCGGCCTCGCGAAACAGTTCCGCCAGCAGTGGCGCCGGGCCGCAGCCGAAGTCGAGGCCGCGGGCCGGCGCGACAAGACGTGCGAGCATCGGTTCGGCCAGGCGCGAGAGGAAGCGCCGGTAGCCGGGGTCGTCGACGGCGTTCTCGTGCAGGTCGTACAGCGCCTTCTCGTCCGCCGCGGCCAGGTGGAAGCGCGCCGGCACGAATACCAGCGCACAGGCAGGGCATTGCCGGTACGCGCGTCGCCGGTCCCGGAAATAGGGCGTGCTACCGGCATGGCCGCACAACGGGCAGTCAGGGTCGGGGTCGGTCATCTCGGGGGTGACCATAACACGGTTGTCGCGGTTCAGATTCGATTCAGTGCCCATGGTGAAAATGGACCCCGACACCACGAGAACCTCACGAAGGAGGTAAGTCATGAAGAACCGCAAACAACTGATCACGACCCTGCTGCTGGCGGTGCCCCTGCTCTTCGGCGCCGGCCTGGCCAGCGCCGACGACAAACGTGGCGGCGACCACCGCGCCCAGATGGAGCGCTACGGCAGCCACGCCCGCGGCCAGGAACGCCATCGCGATCATCGCGGTGATGCCCGCCATGGCGGTCGCGAAGCCCATCGCGGCGCACACCCGCCCCATGCCCGCGGGGGGCAGCACCACAAGCACAAGCCCCTGGGCTATGCGCATGGTCACCACAAGCACCGTCACGCCCATGGCCACCGGCCGGTGCGCCATGTGTATCACGGCCCGGCCTATCGCGACGTGTATGTCGTCGATCGCCACCGCCACAGCGACAGCCGTGTGCGGGTGAGCATCAACTACAACCTCGACCTGTAAGCGAAAATCGGGGGGCAGTGGCCCCCCGATTTCTGTTCGCCGGCTGTGGTGCAGCCCGCTGCGCCTTCCGGCAGGACGGGCTTGTGTGTATCCTCGACAGTCATCCGATTCCCGACCCGTTGGTGGCGATTTCCCCATGTTAAGGCGCCCGTACAGACCCGTCACGCTGCTTCCCATGCTCCTGCCCGGCGTGTTGCTCGTGTCCCTGGCCGGGCCGGTGGCGGCCACCCCCGGGGCGATTGCCGCCGGCCACCCGCAGCCGATGCGCCAGCAGTCGGCCGGGCTGAGCCTGGAACAGGCCGTGGAGCAGGTGCGCGCCGAGACGGGCGGACGAATCCTCTCAGCCGAGACCGTGACCAGGAACGGGCGCCGCGTGCACCTCATCAAGGTGCTGACACCGGATCACCGCGTGCGCGTGGTCCACGTCGACGCGACCCCGAACCGCCGATAGGTTCCGTATGCGCATACTTATCATCGAAGACGAAGCGAGCCTGCGTGAGCAGGTGCGTGAGCGCCTGGCCGGTGAGGGCTACATGGTGGATACCAGCGCCGACGGGGAGGATGGCCTCTACCAGGCCAGCGAATTCCCCTTCGACCTGGCCATCGTCGACCTGGGCCTGCCCGGCGTGCCCGGGCTGGACGTGATCCGCCGCCTGCGCGAGGCCGGCAGCCGCCTGCCCATACTCGTGCTCACGGCCCGCGGCAAGTGGGACGAGAAGGTAGCGGGCCTGGAGGCCGGGGCGGATGACTACCTGGTCAAGCCGTTCCACATGGAGGAGCTGCTCGCCAGGGTGCGGGCCCTGCTGCGTCGCTCGGCCGGCGCGCCGTCGAGCCGCCTGTGTTTCGGCCCCTTCGTGCTCGACCTGCAGGGCCAGCGACTGCTGCGTGACGAGGCGGAGGTGGGGCTCACCGGCTTCGAGTACCGCATGCTCGAGTACTTCGTGCGCAACCGCGAGCGGGTCGTGTCCAAGGCCGAGCTCGCCGATTACCTCTATCCGCACGACGAGGACCCGGACAGCAATGTCATCGAGGTGCTGATGGGGCGCCTGCGGCGCAAGCTCGACCCGGACAACTCCCTCAAGCCCATCGACACGCTGCGCGGGCGCGGCTACCGCTTCGCCCTGGAGACCCGTGACGAATAGGGGCACCCGGGGCGGGGGCCTGACACCCGTCAGCCTCGGCCTGCGCGTGGGGCTTGCCGCCGTGCTGGTGGTGAGCCTGTTCGTCATCCTCACCGCCGCCGCACTGGAGCGGGCCTTTCGCGACAGCGCCGAGCACGCCGCCCGTGAGCGGTTGCAGGCCCAGCTCTACCTGCTCATCGCGGCCGCCGACGTGGGCCCGCGTGGCGAGCTGACCCTGCCTGAGCGGCTAGGCGAGGCGCGTTTCAACGTCTCCGAGTCCGGTCTGTACGCTGCCGTGCACGACGCACGCGGCCGCCCGCTGTGGGTCTCGCCGTCGGCACGCGGGTTCGATGTCCCGTTCCCCGTCGATCAGCCGGCCGCCGATACCCGTTTCGACCGGCTGGACGGCCCCACGCCGCTGCACGTCCTGCGCATGATGGTGAGCTGGGAGGCCAGCGGCACCACCGTGCCGCTGCGCTTCGTGGTGATGGAGGATCTTGGTCCCTACCAGGAGCAGATCCGGGAGTACCGCCAGAGCCTCTTCACCTGGCTCGGCGCCATGGGCGTGCTGCTCGTGGCCGTGCTCGCCGGGACGCTGCGTTGGGGGCTTGCGCCGCTGCGTCGGGTCGCGCGCGAGATCAAGGCCATCGAGACCGGCGAGCAGGACGGACTGCGCCGCGCCTACCCGCGCGAGCTGCGGCCGCTCACCGAAAACCTCAACGCCCTGCTCGGGCAGGAGCGTGCGCAGCAGCAGCGTTACCGCGACGGCCTGGGCGATCTCGCCCACAGCCTGAAGACGCCGCTGGCGGTGCTGCGGGGGCTGCTCGACGAGCCCGCGCTGCCCCCGTCCTGGCGCCGGGGCGCGGACGAGCAGGTGCAGCGCATGGACGACATCGTCGCCTACCAGCTGCAGCGGGCGGCCACTGCCGGCCGGCGCGCGCTGACCGCGCCGGTGGACGTCGGCCTGGTGATCGAGCGGGTGCTCGCCTCGCTGGCCAAGGTGTACCGGGGGCGACCCATCGAGGTGATACGCGACCTGCAGCCGGAGCTGCGTCTGCGCATGGCCGAGGGCGACCTGATGGAATGCGTGGGCAACCTGCTGGACAACGCCTTCAAGTGGGCCGACGGCCGGGTCCGGGTGGTGGCGCGCGTGCAGGCGGGCGGGCTGCGCCTGGTGGTCGAGGACGACGGGCCCGGCATCGAGGCGGCGCGCCGCGAGGCGATTCTTGCCCGCGGCGTGCGGCTGGACGAGCACACCCCGGGCCACGGCATCGGCATGGCCATGGTACGCGACATCGTCGATGCCTACGGCGGGCGACTGGGGATCGAGGACTCGCCCCTGGGGGGCGTCCGCATGGTTATCGAGCTGCCGCTAATGTAAGTTGCAAGTCGCAAGTCG
>DSBO01000121.1 GCA_011046015.1 Thioalkalivibrio sp.
GATATATACCGCCAAACATCGGGATCGAACACCAAAATATTTTTATCCATCCGCAATCGAATTTATGAGTTTTGGGCAATAGCATCTGGCCGGCCGCGGGGCCAGATGATCCGGCGTGCCGTTCGCTGAACCCCGGGGCGTCTGGCGCGTCCAACCTGGAAGGCATCGCCCAAACGGGGCGGAGGAGGCAGCATGTTGATCAGGCCACCGGCGGACATCCGCTCATCCGAAATCACCCCCCAGGCGCTGTACCGGGCGCGCCGGGATTTCCTCAAGGCCACGCTCGCGGGCGGGCTGGCGCTGGCCGCCGGGATCGGTGGCACCGGGGCGGCGCGGGCGGCGACATTCGCCGAGCTGCCAGCGAGTCCGCTGTCCACGGAGGAGCCGCCCAATTCGCTGCACGACATCACGCACTACAACAACTTCTATGAACTCGGCACGGACAAGCGCGACCCGGCGCGCTTTGCCGCGCACCTCAAGACGCGCCCCTGGTCGCTGGCCGTGGAAGGCGAATGCGAACAGCCGGCCGTGTACGCGATCGAGGACTTTGTCCGGCCCCACGCACTGGAGGAGCGCATCTACCGCCTGCGCTGCGTGGAGGGCTGGTCCATGGTGATCCCGTGGGTGGGTTTTCCGCTGGCCGAGGTGATCCGGCAGGCGCGGCCCACCTCGCGCGCCAAGTACGTCGAATTCACCACCCTGCATGACCCGAAGATGCTACCGGGCCAGCGCGTGAGGGTGCTGGACTGGCCCTACGTGGAGGGCCTGCGCTTGGACGAGGCCATGCACCCGCTGACGATCCTGGCCGTGGGCCTGTACGGCGAGGTCCTGCCCAACCAGAACGGTGCACCCCTGCGGCTGGTCGTGCCCTGGAAATACGGCTTCAAGAGCATCAAGTCGATCGTCAGGATCCGCTTCATCGAGGAGCGACCGGTGAGCAGCTGGATGAAGGCCGCACCGCGCGAGTATGGTTTCTATTCCAACGTGAACCCCGAGGTCGCCCATCCGCGCTGGAGCCAGGCCACCGAACGGCGCATCGGCGAGTTCCGCAAGCGCGACACGCTGATGTTCAACGGCTATGGCGAGCAGGTGGCGTCGTTGTACGCGGGGATGGATTTACGCAAGCACTTCTGAGCTGGGTGCGAGGTGTCGGGTGCAGGACGTCCGGCGAGAGGGGTGTGTGGCAGGTGTTGGCGTCATCCCTGCGAAGGCGGGGATCCACGGACATTCGATAAGGTCGTTGCAATCTTGCAGTCAAAAGCGCTTCTGAAACCCGCGGTCTTCGCCCTCTGCCTGCTGCCGCTGGCCGGGATGGTCGGCGACGCCTTCACGGGCGGGCTGGGGGTGAACCCGGTCGAGGCGGTGACGCATCGCACCGGGGACTGGACCTTGCGGCTGCTGCTGGCAACGCTGGCGCTCACGCCGCTGCGGCGGCTGTCCGGCTGGAGCTGGCCGTCGCGGGTGCGGCGCATGGTGGGGCTGTTCGTCTTCTTCTATGCCTGCCTGCACCTTGCGACCTACCTGTGGCTGGACCAGTTCTTCGACTGGGGTGCAATCGTGGTGGACGTGGGCGAGCGGCCTTTCATCACCGTGGGCATGCTGGCGTTTCTCGGGCTGCTGCCCCTGGCAGTGACCTCGAACCGGGCCATGCAGCGGCGCCTGGGGCGGCGCTGGAAGGCGCTGCACCGGCTGGTCTACCCGGTGGCAATACTCGGCGTGCTGCATTTCTGGTGGCTGGTGAAGGCCGACGTGCGAGAGCCGCTGGTCTATGCGCTGATCCTGGCGACATTGCTGGGCTATCGCCTGGCGGGGCGACTGCGGGGGGCGAGGGAGCGCGCCCGGGAGCGGCTCAGTACTTGAACTGGAACTCGAACATCACGCCGCCCTCGGTGGTCGGCATGACGAAGCTCTTCGGCTCCTTCACGTAGTCCCAGTATTCGTAGTCCCAGTTGTCCGGCGAGGGCAGGTCGGCGGGGGTCATGCGCAACGTGCTCGTGCTGATGGAGTGCGCGAGGCGCTGGTTGAAAACCTGCAGGCTCTGCGTGGTGTAGTCCACCAGTTGGCGCGCGCGCGTGCCCACGTCGGAGAACACCGAGGGGGTGTACCGGTAGTCGGGGCCGCTGGCCGGGAAAGGCGCCATCCCGCCTGCATCGGCGGCATGAAGCGGGGTGGAAGCGATGACGGCCATGAGCAGCGTGGCAGGTAGGCCGTTTCGCAAGCTGTTGAATCGAATGCTCATCTTCATCCTGGTAACCCCGCTGTCCCGGGGATGTGCCCCTGGACCGGTAGCTTTGCGTCCCCGCCTTCCGACGGGTTTGCCCTTTTTCAGGTGTGGAGTATCTGTGTGAGAATTGTGGCTTTGCGGGCGCCATTGTAATGTGATGGCCATCACAGAATGCGGGGCGTGGGTGGTTTTCCCGGCACGTCCGATTACGGGTGATATACTGGCCCGACTTTAATATGCCTGCCCAGGAGGCCATGCCCGTGGTGACGTTCAAGCTGACCCTGCCCGCCAGTTCCCCCGACAGCCCCGTGGTATCGGTGGCCGAGGAGGGCGATCTGCCGGAATACGGCCAGGTCTGGGTCTGGGACATGCTGCTTGCGCAGACGCTGTTCGACCTGGGTGACGACGTGGCCGCCGACGAGTTGAAGGAGATACTCGACCTGTGGGCGGTGAACATGTCGAGCAAGATCCACCAGCCCTATGACCACATCCGCTCCAAGGGGCATACGGAGATCCGCGAGGACCTTACCCTGGGGGATGTCGAGTCTCCGGGCAACGAGGTAACCATCGGGGTCACCGGCAGCGCCCAGGAGATGCCGTCGGTGACGGTCGGCTATTCGGAGGGCATTACCACCCGGGAGAAGGCCCTGGCCGTGATCGCCCTGGCACAGCACTTCGTGAATCACAATGAGCTGTTTGCCAAGGAGCTCCCGATCCACGTGTTGGCCTTCCGCAAGTACTATGCCGACGTCCGCGCCCACACCGAGCCCGAGTCCGTGGAAGAGGCTCCACTGTTCGCCATCCAGAAGGCCCTGGAGTACTACAACAGCGTTACCGGCGGGACCATGCAGTAACGCGGATCAGTCCCGGGCACTCGCCATGCCAAGGCGGTGAGTGTCCCGGATCTGCCGAGGGCCTCAGCCTCGATCGAGTCCCCGACGGCCTACCCAGTCCACGGCGAATTGCCGCGCCACACGCCCGCTGCGTGACCCACGCTGGGTGGCGAACTGCATCGCCGCCTTCTCGTCCAGCGCCGCCAGGGCCTCGCCGCGCTCATCCAGCCTTTCGATCCAGTGCCGCACGACGGCCAGATACTCCTCCTGCGTGAAGGGATAGAAGGACAGCCACAGCCCGAAGCGCTCCGACAGCGAGACCTTTTCCTCGATGGCCTCACCCGGGTGCAGCTCGCCCTCGATCACGCGTGCCGCATCGTTCTCCGCCATGAACTCCGGCATCAGGTGGCGGCGGTTGGAGGTGGCGTAGATCAGCACGTTGTCGGGCGGCGCCTGCAGCGAGCCGTCGAGGATCGCCTTCAATGCCTTGTAGGCCGGGTCGCCGGCCTCGGAAGAGAGGTCGTCGGTGTAGACCAGGAAACGCTCGGGACGGTCGCGCAGGGGCGCGACGATCATGGGCAGTTCGACCAGGTGCGCCTTGTCCACCTCGACCATGCGCAGGCCTTCAGTGGCGAAGGCCGTGAGTAGCGCCTTGACCAGCGAGGATTTGCCGGTGCCGCGCGCGCCCGAGAGCAGGGCGTTGTTGGCGGGCAGGCCGGCCAGGAACTGGCGGGTGTTCTGTACCAGGGCCTGTTTCTGCCGGTCGAGGTTGAGCAGATCGTCGAGGGTGACTGGCTGGGGGTGGCGAATGGGGAAGAGGTGGCCGCGGCCGCCAACGGGCCACGGGCCAGCGTCCTGGCGCCACTGAAAGGCAAGCGCAGACCAGTCGGGCTCGGACACGTCGCCGGTCCAGTGTTCCAGCCGGGCCAGCAGGCGCTCGCCGCGTTCGATGAGGGTCTCGAGGTTGGCCATGGGTTAATGTCCGCCGCGGATGAACATCTCGTAGAGCGTGAGTATGATCTCGATGACGATGAGGATGGTGATGTACCACTCCACCCGCAGCGTGCGCTTGGCCTGCAGCAGTTCGAGCTGGATCTCGGCCGTGCGGGTGATGACGTCGAGCTTGCGCTCCAGGGCGAGCTGGCGCTCCTTGAGTTCGTATTCGTCCTCCAGGCGTACGTAGAGCAGTTCCAGCTCCGGCATCTCCCAGAGGATCTCGGGTTTCTCGCCGACCTCCACGCGCCCGACCATGCGGTGCAGACTCTGCAGTCCGCTGCCGATGTCTCGGATGAGCTGGCGCCCGCGATGCGCCGAGGTGCCTTTTTGCGCCATCGCCGCGGCCTGTGGCTCGGCCTCGTCGAAGGCCTTGCCGATACGCGCCTCGTATTCGGCGAGCACCACGCTCTTGGCGAGGATGTCGGCGATCACCTGCAGGCGCTCGATGCGGGCATCCGCGGTCCATAGCTCGCCGTTGGCGGCCTGGTCGCGGGCCTGCGGCTCGATGTGCAGGCGCAAGGTTTCCGTCTCGGAGCCGCCGACATGGGGGGCGGCGACCAGTCGCTGCAGCTGGTCGAGGAAGGTGGCCTCTTCCATGGCCTCCACCCCGAAGAACACCACCACGCCATAACGGAACAGCACCGCGCAGCCGCTGGTGCCCACCGCTACCGTGGGAGGCGAGGAAGCCAGGCGCTCGGCGTTTTCCAGCGCGCGCACGTCGATGCGCTCGCCGACCAGTACCGCCCGGACCAGGACCTCGGTCCGGCCTGCAAAGAGCTCGCTCATCGCCTTGTGCGCCTCCGGGGCGCGCGTTAGGGCCTGTGCATCTACCAGCCGTTCCGATGGCGGTGTCGACCGGTGCTAGTCAGCCAGTTTTCTGTACTTCATTCGGTGAGGCTGATCGGCCTCTGCGCCGAGACGGGCGCGCCGGTCTTCCTCGTAGTCGGTGTAGTTGCCCTCGAACCAGGTCACCTGGCCATCGTCCTCGAAGGCGAGGATGTGGGTCGCGATGCGGTCGAGGAACCAGCGGTCGTGCGAGATCACCACCGCGGATCCCGGGAACTCGAGCAGGGCCTCTTCCAGGGCGCGCAGGGTTTCCACGTCGAGATCGTTGGTTGGCTCGTCGAGCAGCAGGAGGTTGCCGCCGGAGCGCAGCAGCTTGGCGAGGTGCACGCGGTTGCGCTCACCACCGGAGAGCTCGCCGACGCGTTTCTGCTGGTCGGTGCCCTTGAAGTTGAAGCGGCTGACATAGGCGCGGGAGGGCATCTCGAAGTTGCCCACAGTGATGATGTCCTGCCCATCGGAGATCTCTTCCCACACGCTCTTCCTGGCATCCAGCGCGTCGCGCGACTGATCGACATAGCCGATCTGCACCGACTCGCCGACCTCGAATTCGCCAGTGTCCGGTTTCTCCTGCCCCACGATCATGCGGAACAGGGTGGTCTTGCCCGCCCCGTTGGGGCCGATCACGCCGACGATGCCGCCGCGCGGCAGGCTGAAGGAGAGATCCTGGTACAGCACGCGGTCGCCGAAGGCCTTGCCGATGCCGCGCGCCTCGATGACCTTGTCGCCCAGGCGCGGACCCGGCGGGATGTAGATCTCGTTGGTCTCCGAGCGCTTCTGGTAATCGGAGGAGGAGAGCTCCTCGAAGCGCGCCAGGCGCGCCTTGCTCTTGGCGTGACGGCCCTTGGGATTGGTGCGCACCCACTCGAGCTCGTGCTTCATGGCCTTCACGCGGGCGGCCTCCTGCTTCTGCTCGATCTCCAGGCGACGCTCCTTCTGCTCCAGCCAGGAGGAATAATTGCCCTCCCAGGGGATACCGTGGCCGCGGTCGAGTTCGAGGATCCAGCCGGCCACGTTGTCGAGGAAGTAGCGGTCATGGGTGACGGCCACCACGGTGCCCGGGAAGTCATGCAGGAAGCGCTCCAGCCATGCGACGGATTCGGCGTCCAGGTGGTTGGTGGGCTCGTCGAGGATGAGCATGTCGGGGGCGGACAGCAGCAGGCGGCACAGCGCCACGCGGCGGCGCTCGCCGCCGGAGAGCGTCATCACGTCCGCATCCCAGGGCGGCAGGCGCAGGGCCTCGGCGGCCACCTCGAGCTTGTGGTCGAGATTGTGGGCGTCAGCGGCCTGGATGACGTTCTCCAGGCGGGCCTGTTCGGCGGCCAGGGCGTCGAAGTCGGCGTCCGGCTCGGCGTAGGCGGCATAGACTTCCTCCAGCCGCTGCTGCGCCTGCTTCACTTCCTTCAGCCCGTCCTCGACGTTGCCGCGCACGTCCTTTTCCGGGTCGAGCTGCGGTTCCTGCGGCAGGTAGCCGATGTTGATGCCGGGCTGCGGGCGGGCCTCGCCGATGAAGTCCTGGTCCACGCCGGCCATGATGCGCAGCAGGGTGGACTTGCCAGCACCGTTGTAGCCGAGCACGCCGATCTTGGCGCCCGGGAAAAAATTGAGGGAGATGTCGCGAAGGATTTCCTTCTTGGGCGGCACGACCTTGCCGAGACCGCTCATGGTGAAGACATATTGCGCCATGGAATTCCGATTTGCCGTTGGAGTTCAGGGAGGGAATTATCTAAGGTTCGGTGAACCTCTGCCAGCTGGACAGAGCCTATAGGC
>DSBO01000151.1 GCA_011046015.1 Thioalkalivibrio sp.
CCGACAGCTTGCCTGCGAGCCTGTCAAGAAAAGGATGGAGACCGGTGGCGCGGGTCAGCCGCTCGATGCGGGCGGCGCGCTCGCTCCGCGCCAGGCCGAACAGCTTGCCGAAAAATTCCAGATTCTCGCGTACGCTGAGGTCGTGATAGAGATTGCGCCCCAGTCCCTGAGGCATATAGGCGATGCGCCCGCCCACGGTGGCGCGGTGACGCGCATCGGCCATGTCGCCGTCCAGGGTTTGCACGCGGCCCTGCTGCAACCGCTTGGCCCCCGCGACCAGCCCCATCAGCGTCGACTTGCCCACCCCGTCGGGGCCGATCAATCCCACCATCCGCCCGGCCGGCAGCGCCAGTGTCAGATCTCGAAGCGCGGCAACCTTGCCATAGTGGTGGCTGACGCGCTCAAGACGGGCGATGGGCGCGGCCTGCGTCATGGCTGGTTCGTGGAAGGTTTGGCGGGAACAGTGAGCAGTGGTGGGGTCAGCCCCTCCGGCCAGTCCGGCAGACTGCCATCATCCTGTGCCAGGCGCACCCAGGCGACACCGCGCACGCCGGTCTTGATCTGATCCATCCGCGCCGCGACCAGTTCGGGCGGAATGCGCACGCGGACGCGGAACATCAGGCTCTCACGCTCGGTCAAGGTCTCCACCTGCTTGGGCGTGAACTGTGCCTGCGGCGAGACGAAGGACACCACCGCTGGCACGGCGGTGTCGGGCATGATATCGGGGACGATGCGCGCCTCGTCCCCGATCCTGACGCGCGGGGCCTCGGTGGCGGGCAGGAAGAACTCCATGTAAACATCCTCGAGGCTGACCAGCGTCAGCAGCTTGCCGCCGCTGCCCAGGATCTCGCCCGGCTGCGCCAGACGGTACAGCACCCGCCCCGCGCCCTGCGCGTAGAGCGTGCTGTCGGCAATACGCGCCGCGATCTCGGCGTGCGCGGCGGCTTCGGCGTCAACGGCGCGCTGTCGGGCGCGTAGGTTCGCCTTGGCGGCGGTCAGTGCGGCCTCGGCCACCTGCGTCTCGGTGCGGCGTATGTCGAGATCCTGGCGCGAGAGCATGTCGCGCGCGCTCAGCGTCTCGGCGCGGGCCTGTTCGCTGCGCGCCAGTGCCAGTCTCGCCTCGGCCTCGGCCACCTGCGCCGCCGCCACTCCGGCCGCCGCCTCGGCGCTGGCCACCGCTGCCTCGGCGCGCCTCAGCTGCGACTCCAGCTCGGCCGTGTCCATGACCGCCAGCACATCGTTCGGCTGCACGCGATCGCCCTCCCGCACCTTGATTTCGGCCACCCGCCCGGCTAGGCGTGGCGAGATGTCCACGAGGTCCGCCTCGATCCGGCCGTTGCCAAGGGCAAACCCCTCGGGCGGCAGGCCGGAGTGTTTGAACAACACCGTCCATGCGCCGAAACCCAGCAGAGCCAGAAGGGCGATGAGAACAATGGAAATGGATAGCTTACGGGACATGTGTCCTCCTTACTGACAAGCCCCTTCTGGTAGGTAAATCTGCCCAATCAACAGGGAGCATAAGTCGCGGCTCATTTACTACGTGTAAACCGCGCTTTTTCGCCAGATTTTGCCTTCTCTCACACTCGCCTGAGCGACAACAACAGCCTGCTAGAGTCGGTAGCGTCACAGTAATGAGGTCAGTCCTTCGCTGGGCGCTCATCGAGCACATTCAGCACCTCTACCCCAGGTATATAGCCGTACAATACCCGTCCTTCCGGGGTCACGATCGCCGGCGTCCCGAACATACCCAGATCCAGGGCAATGTCCAGGTGATTGATCACGGGGTCTCGCAATTTGCGGTCTCAGGCTTCCCTCCCTGATTGGCCTCGTCCATGCCCGCCTTGCGATCCTCTCGACACCAGACCGCCTCCATCACACGTCTGGAATCGCCATGTATAGGGAAGGCTGCGTACTTCACCCGAATGCCTTTATCAAGGTACTCATCCATCCTGGCGTGCATCCAGCGGCGGTAGGTGCAATTGACATCCGTGAAGACGACCACGGAATGTGTCACGTCACCCTTGGGCTCGTAGATGATCAGCTCCGAGTCGTCGATGGTGCCGACAAGCTCTTTGACCTTCTCGGGGGGGTGCACCCGAAGCCTGTACTACGCCCCCAAACCCCAACATCCAGACCGCCAGCAGATAGGCGAGGTTGTGAGCATGTGTTTGCATTGTTTTCACGATTATTGTCTCTCCACGATTGATTACTTCGGCGTAACGACTCACTCACTTCCGTCGTAAATTCACCCCGAGGAATAAATGGGACGAGGGTCTTCTTTTGCATTTGGATGCTAGTGAACATTGATACCGCATGCAAGGGAACGTCTGATCAATTCACGTCAACAATGACATTGCACACAAAAATCATGGCAAGCACCCTAAGACGCCCGATTTTCTCGGGATCAGGCTCCCGATTTTCCGTTGCATTACCCGAAAAATGGGTAATGCCGCGCCCCGTGGACGCACTACCCCACCGCTTGGCGCAACAGATGTCGCCGCGCCAGGTACAGGTTCACCAGGCCGCAGGCGGTGAACAGCCGATTGGCATTCTTGTCCAGCCCGCGATAGCAGACCTTCACGAAACCGAATATCCGCTTGAGCACATGAAAGGGATGCTCCACTCGCGCCCGCACCCGCGACTTGGTACGGTTGCGCGCCCGATCCTGACGCGTCAGTGGACGATTCCGGCAACCCTTATGGTTGGTAAAATCCAGCGCCTGCGGCGCACAGGCCCGGATCACCTCGCCCTGACCACTGTAGGCCGAATCCCCCCAGACCCGCGTCTCCTCCCCGTGCAACAGGTCCGGCAGCACCTGGCTGTCGTGCACATTGGCCGCCGTGGCCGCCACGGCGTGGATCATCCGGCTCTTGCTGTCCACCCCGATATGCGCCTTCATGCCGAAGTACCACTGGTTGCCCTTCCTGGTCTGGTGCATCTCGGGATCCCGCTGCTTATCGCGGTTCTTGGTCGAACTGGGTGCACTGATGATGGTGGCGTCCACGATAGTGCCGGTGCTGACCTTCAGCCCCTTCTCCTGCAAATACTGGCTGATCAGCTCGAACAGGCGCTGACCCAGGTTATGGGCCTCCAGCAGGTGGCGGAACTTGAGAATGGTGGTCTCATCCGGCACCGGCTCCCGGCCCAGGTCGATGCCGACGAAACGACGCATGGCCCGCGAGTCATACAGGGCTTCTTCCATCGCCGGGTCCGACAGGTTGAACCAGTGTTGCAGAAAGTGAATCCGCAACATGCGTTCCAGCCCCACCGGCGGGCGTCCCGCCCCTTCGGGCTTGGGGTAGTACGGCTCGATGACCGCGCACAGTTCCTGCCAGGGAATCACCGTCTCCATCTGCTCCAGAAACTGTTCCCGACGCGTCGGCTTACGGTAGCGTTCGAAGGCTTCATCGGCAAAGGTCTGCTGGCGCATGCGGGTGGGCTCCTGGCGGCTTGAAGTGACCTATCTGCCCGGCAGTTCCGTGCCGTGACTCATGATCTCGATATAGCCGGCGTAGCTGAACAGTCGGTTGCGTTTCTGGGCGGTTAGCTCCTTGACGATGCCGAGTTGTTCCAGGTGGCCGAGCGCCTTGTTGACCGTAGCCGGGGTGATGCCGGTTTTCTCCACCAACGAGCCCGAGGTGGCGATCGGATGCTCCATTAGCGCCCGATGAACCTGCAGGGCGGATGCCGCCGCCCGTCCCAGGCCGCTGATCTTGTCACGGTCCTGGTTCGACAGGTCGAGAAGCTGCTGGGCCGTTTCCACGGCCTGAGTAGCGGTAACAATCACGGCCTCAGCAAAGAAATCGAGCCAGGTTTCCCAGTCGCCAGTCATACGCACGTTGTTGAGCAGTTCGTAGTAATACTGGCGGTGCGTCTTGAAGTAGAGGCTGAGGTAGAGCATCGGCTCCCGCAGCACATTCTGTTCACATAACAGCAGCGTGATCAGCAGACGACCCAGACGGCCGTTACCGTCGAGGAACGGGTGGATTGTTTCGAACTGCACATGAGCCAATGCCGCCTTGAGCAGCACAGGCGTCGGTTCCGGCTGGTCATGGAGGAAGAGCTCCAGCTTACTCATGCATTCCAGCACCTCCTCGGCCGGAGGCGGAACAAAGGCAGCGTTGCCCGGCCGGGTGCCGCCGATCCAGTTCTGGCTGTGCCGAAACTCGCCCGGGGTCTGATGGCTGCCACGGCCCTTGGTCAGCAGCACACCGTGAATCTCGCGGAACAGCCGCAGCGACAGCGGTAGCCCTTCCTCCAGCAAGCGCAGGCCATGGTCGAGGGCCGCGACATAGTTGCTGACCTCCCGCACGTCATCCAGTGGCACGCCCGGTTCCTGATCCAGCTCGAACAGCAGCAGATCCGACAGGGACGACTGCGTTCCCTCGATCATAGAGGAGAGAACTGCTTCCTTACGGACGTACATGTAGAGGAACGGCGAGGTGTCCGGCAGCAGGGTCGAGACGCTGTCCAGCCTCCCGAGAGCCAGCAGCGCCTGATCAAATTTGCTGCGCAGCTGCGGAGTCCAATCGATAGGCGGACGTGGTGGCAGCGGCGCAGGCACGAAGGCCTGGACCTGTTCACCCACCGTCGAGATGGTCACATACCTGCCCTGCAGTCCTCGTTTCATCCCGCCTGCCTCGAACCTGAAATTAAGCTGTCCGCTATTTTACATTTACCGTTTATCCTAAAATAGATATCTAGGATGGAATAATCAACCCAAACAGAGTTCGTTGCAGTGTGTTCAGAGTCCCTCAGATGACGCCGAAGGCGATGATGGCATCCGCCACGCGGCGGAAGCCGGCGATGTTCGCACCGATCACGTAGTTGCCCGGACTGCCATACTCTTCGGCGGTTGCGTAACAGTTGTCGTGTATACAACGCATGATCTCGCGCAGACGTTCTTCGGTATGCTCGAACGTCCAGGCATCGCGGCTGGCGTTCTGCTGCATCTCCAGTGCCGAGGTCGCAACACCGCCGGCGTTGGCGGCCTTCCCGGGCGCAAAGGCCACGCCGGCCTCCTGGAACAGCTTCACCCCGCCGGGCATGGTCGGCATGTTCGCACCTTCGCTAACGGCGATACAGCCGTTCTTCACCAGGGTGCGGGCGGCCCCTTCGTCCAGCTCGTTCTGGGTCGCACAGGGCATGGCGACCTGGCAGGGGATATCCCAGATGTTGCCACCCTCGATGTATTTCGCGTCCGGATGGGCGTTGACATACTCGCGAATGCGTTTGCGCTCGACCTCCTTGAGCCGTTTGACGGTATCGAGCTGTATGCCCTTTTCGTGGTAGACGACGCCATTGGAATCCGAGCAGGCGACCACCCTGGCACCGAACTGCTGCAGTTTCTCCATGGCATAAATGGCGACATTGCCCGAGCCCGAGACCACGCAGGTCTTGCCCACCAGGTCGCTACCGCGTGCCTTCAGCATCTCCTCGGCGAAGAACACAGCACCGTAGCCAGTCGACTCGCGCCGCACCAGGGCGCCGCCCCATTTCGGGCTCTTGCCGGTGAGCACACCGGTCTCGTAACGGTTGGTGATGCGCTTGTACTGCCCGAACAGGTAGCCGATCTCGCGACCCCCAACGCCGATGTCGCCGGCCGGCACGTCGGTCAGTTCACCGATGTGCCGGTAGAGCTCGGTCATGTAGCTCTGGCAGAAGCGCATCACCTCGCCATCCGATTTCCCCTTGGGGTCAAAATCCGCACCACCCTTGCCACCGCCCAGTGGCATGCCGGTGATGGCATTCTTGAAGACCTGCTCGAAGCCGAGGAACTTGACCGTGCCGAGCAGAACCGAGGGATGGAAGCGCAGGCCGCCCTTGTACGGACCAAGGGCGCTGCTGAAACCGACGCGAAAGCCGCGGTTGATCTGTACCTCGCCCTTGTCGTCCTGCCACGGCACGCGAAAGATGATCTGCCGCTCCGGCTCACAGATACGCTCGATGACCTTGTGCTCCGCATACTCCGGGTGCTTGCGCAGTGCCGGGCCAAGGGTTTCGAGCACCTCCTTCACCGCCTGGTGGAACTCAAGTTCGCCGGGATTGCGTTGTGTGACCTGTTCGTAAATCCGCTGGATACGAGCATCGATCTCGGGCATGGAATGGCTTCCTCGAACGGGTGTGGATAAACGTCCGAGTATATCCCGCGCGGAACAAAGTGCACATAGATGGTGCAATAAGCGAGGATCTTCGCCCTATTTAAGTGCAGGCATTGTGGTTTCTGAGGCGCAGGCGCTCATGCCTGGGGGCGAGTGGCCCTTCGGGGCGAGCCGCAAAGAAGCGGCTCCAAGGTCTAAGCGTTCAATCTTAAACGGTTGTACGCTGCGGGGGTGATGTACCGGCAAACAAAAAGGCGCGCCATCGGCGCGCCTTTTTCGTTGTGCGCCAGGCATGGCGCGTAGCGCCTTGACGGGCGCTGTTCCGGTACAGGTGGTGCTGGCCGGATGACTTGGGGGTGCAAGTCCCCTGTGGGCCCGGCAAGGGGAACCACTAGCCGGA
>DSBO01000119.1 GCA_011046015.1 Thioalkalivibrio sp.
GTGGGCGTCCGCGCCCGGGCAGGCGCTGCCGCAGAGCATCGAGCTGCGCTGGGAGGGCCCGCGCGAGATCTCCGAGGTGCAGATCATCTTCGACACCGGCTTCGCGCGCCCGCTCACGCTCACGCACAGCGACGGCTTCAACAGCCGCATAGTGCGCGGCCCGCAGCCGGAGACGGTGCGCGACTACGTGGTCGAGCTGGAGGTCGGTGGCAACTGGGTCGAGGTGAAGCGCAGAAGCGACAACTACCAGCGCCGCCGCGTGCATCACTTCGAGTGCCTGACCGCGACGGCCCTGCGCATCACCTGCACCGCCACCAACGGCGACGCCCAGGCGCGCCTCTTCGAGGTGCGGGCGTACTCGTAGCCATGGACCGCGTCATCCTCTGGGACTTCGACGGCACGCTGGCGCGGCGCGAGGGCGTCTGGTCGGGTGCATTGCTGCAGGCGCTCGACGAGATGGAGCCCGGCCACGGCTTCGTGCGCGACGACCTCCACCCGCGCATCGTCAGCGGCTTCCCCTGGCACAAGCCGGAGGTCGCGCACACCCACCTGAACCGCGCGGATCGCTGGTGGGCGCACCTGGGCGCGCACCTGGCGTGGGTCTTCCGGGACCTCGGCTACGACGCGGCGCGCGCCGATGCGCTGGCGCGCGCCACCCGCTGCATCTACACCGACGCCACTTCGTTCCGCCTGTTCGACGACACCGTGCCGGCGCTCGAGGCGCTCAGCGAGCGCGGCTGGCGGCACCTGATCCTGTCGAACCACGTGCCCGAGCTGCCGACCATCGTGCATGATCTGGGCCTCGATCCACTCTTCGAGGACGTGCTCTCCTCGGCGCTCATCGGCTACGAGAAGCCGCACCCGGAGGCGTTCGCCATCGCCCTGCGCGCGGCGGGCGAGCCCGACGAGGTGTGGATGGTCGGCGACAACCCGGTGGCCGATGTCCAGGGCGCGGAGGCGGTGGGCATCCCGGCGATCCTGGTGCGCCGCAAGCACGACGGGGTCCGGCCCGTCGAGGACCTGTGGGGCGTCGTCGAGATCGTGGGGTAGACGCGACGGCCGACGGGCGAGACGCCCGTCGCACGGACCTGAGCCGCGACCGCGATCGGGCGAACGACACGGTCGGCTGCGCCGCCCGCCGACGGGGGAGACGCCCGTCGCACGGACCTGAGCCGCCATCGCGGCGGGCGGCTGCCGTTGCCGTTACCCCCTCCTGCCCTCGCAGCGTCGTGTGCTGCGAAAAGGAGGGGGTGGTCCGAGCTTTGCTCGGACCGGGGGAGGCGCCGTTCTTGACGCCCCCGCGCGCCCGCCCTACAATGCCCCTCGTTGCGACACCCACGTCCAGCAGTGAATGGAGACCCGCCATGCCGAAGATCGTGGGCGTGCTGGCCGTGCAGGGCGACTTCAAGGAGCACATCGAGACCCTCAACGAGATCGAGGGCGTCGAGGCGCGCGCGGTGAAGACCCGCGCGCAGATCGCCGCCTGTGACGCGCTGGTCATCCCGGGCGGGGAGAGCACCACCATCGGCAAGCTCATGGAGCGCTTCGAGTTGGACCTGCCGGTGCGCGAGATGCACGAGCAGGGCAAGCCCATCTGGGGCACCTGCGCGGGCATGATCATCCTCGCCAAGGAGATCGTGGAGAGCGACCAGTGGCGGTTGGGGCTGATGGACATCACGGTCGAGCGCAACGCCTTCGGCCGCCAGGTGGACAGCTTCGAGGCCGATCTGCCCGTCGCGGGCATCGACGGCGGCCCGGTGCGCGCGGTCTTCATCCGGGCGCCCTATGTTCGCGAGGTGTGCGAGGAGTGCGGCGTCGAGGTGCTGGCCCAGGTCGAGGGCAGGATCGTGCTGTGCCGGCAGGGCAAGCTGCTGGCCGGCGCCTTCCACCCCGAGCTGACCGACGACCGCCGTGTGCAGGAGATGTTCGTGGCGATGATCGACGACTGAGCGGAGGCGCCGGCATGAAGGGTGTCATCCTCGTAGGCGGGCTGGGCACGCGGCTGCTGCCCATGACGCGCGTCACCAACAAGCACCTGCTGCCCGTCGGGCGCTTCCCGATGGTCTACTACCCGCTCTACAACCTCGCCGAGGCGGGCATCCGCGAGATCATGATCGTGACCGGTGGCAACTCGCCCGGCGACTTCCTCGAGCTGCTGCACGATGGCTCCGAGTTCGGCCTCGACTACCTCGCCTTCACCTACCAGCGCGGCGCGGGCGGCATCGCCGATGCCCTGCGGCTCGCGCGCCCGTTCGTGGGCGATGACCGCGTGGCCGTGATCCTGGGCGACAACATCTTCGGCGGGAGCATCCGGCCGCACGTCGCCGCCTTCGGCAGGCAGCCCTCTGGGGCGAAGATCCTGCTGCGCGAGGTGGACGACCCTGAGCGCTTCGGCGTGGCCGAGGTCGATGACGCGGGCAAGGTCCTCTCCATCGAGGAGAAGCCGGAGGAGCCGAGGTCACACCTCGCGGTGGTGGGCGTCTACATGTACGACCGGCGGCTGTGGGAGATCCTGCCGACGCTGGTGCCCTCGGACCGCGGGCAGCTCGAGATCACCGACGTGAACAACGCCTACCGCGAGGCGGGGGAGCTGACCGCCGAGGTGCTCGAGTGCGAGTGGTCGGATGCGGGCACACCCGAGAGCCTCTTCCGCGCGACCCAGATCGCGCGCAAGTCGGAGTTCTGGCAGAGCGCCAACCTGCCCAGCGGCCAGGTGTAGGCGGCGCTCACGCCGCCCAGGGATGCCGCTCAGGACGCTCGGGCCGTGGGCACGCGGCCGCGCCTGCACCGGGTGAGCAGCAAGCGGATGACCGCGTAGAAGAACGCGCCCCAGAAGACCAGCGCGACGAGGACCACCAGTGCGACTCGCAGGCTGGGGTAGGCGTCCCAGAACCACGAACCGGCCTGCGCCAGCCACAGGGCGAGGGCCACGTGCACGGCGGTGCCGATGGTCGTCCACAGGACGAAAGCCCCGAGTCGCACCTCGCCCAGCCCGGCGGCGATCGATGCCCACGGGCGCACATAGCCCACCAGCCGCGCCACCAGGATGGTCACGATGCCGTGGCGGTCGAACCAGGTGTGCAGCCACTCGATGGTGCGGCCCAGGCCGTTGCCGTTGCGGGCGCGGCGCAGGATGAGATTGTCGCCACCTCGCCCGAGGGCGTAGCCGATCAGGCTGCCCGTCACGTGCCCGAGGGTGCACACCAGCAGCGCCCCGAGCCAACTCAGCTCCCCGACCTGGACCAGCTCGATGGCGACGATGTACGCCAGCGTGGTCGGCCACGGGACACCAATGTTCTCTACAGCGAGGAACAGCGCGATCCCGATGGCCCCGTGATCGCGGATCCAGACCAGCCACACGTCAGCCATTCGACGATCCCAGCTCGAGCATCATGACCTCCCACGGCCCGCGCGTGTCGTGCACCTGACCGACACTGCGGAACCCGTTTGTTTCGTAGATGCGACGTGCGGCCGCGTTGTGCGGCCGCACCTCGAGTCGTATGCGAGTGTGGCCCTTTGCGCGCAGATAGTCAAGGGCCGCCTCGAACAGCGCCCTGCCGAGGCCGTGGCCCTGCCCGCGCGGATGGACCGCGAGCGAGACAAACCGCGCCGGGCAGTCGGCGCCGGGCAGGTCGGGGTGCCGCCAGGACATGAGCTTCTCGCGCGCCAGCCGCAGTGCCGCCCGCAGGCCGATCGCGTATCGGCCCCTCACCCAGCGCCACAGGATCGCCGGCAGATGGCCCAGGCCAGCACGACGGATGCGTCCGGCGTCTGAGGCGCAGATGACGTAGCCCGCCGGCCGGCCGTCCACGTCGGCGACCAGGAAGCCCTCAGGCTCGGCGTCGAGGCAGACGGCCATGATGTCGCGGACGGCGACGGGCCGGATGCCCTCCAGTCCGAGGTCGCGCAGCGAGTCCGGGAAGGCGGCCAGGTAGATCCCGGCCACGTCGGCCACGTCCCGCGCCCCGGCGCGCCGGATCATCGGGCCATCGTGCTCGCCCATCGCCGCCACCTGCCTACCGCGGCCGCAGCGCGGTGACCGCGCCGCTGCGCGTGCCGACCACCACGGCCGGCCCGTCGGGCGTGTCCAGCACCGCCATGCCGCGCTCGCCGGGAGTGCCCTCGATCCGCCCGGCGCGCACCACCTCGCCGCGGGCATCGAGCGCCACCACCGTGCCATCATCGCAGCCGACGATGAGCCACTGCTGATCGCCCGCGGACACGGCCTGCATGACGTTGGGCGGGCTGGGCATGGCGCGGGCCCACTCCTTGTTCAGCTCGTGGTCGAAGGCCACCACCAGGCCGCTGGAGGTCGCGGTCACGATCTCCATGGTCCCGTCGGCGTCGAGGTCGGCCACCACCAGGTCGCGCATGTTGCGGGTCGGCGAGTTCGCGCCCGGCCCGAAGCTGGCGTCATACAGTGGCGTCCCGGTGGCGTCCCAGACGGTGACGCGGTTCCAGCTCCCGTTCTTCTCGCTGATGACCTCGCGCGTCCCGTCGCCATCGAGGTCCTCGTAGAAGATGTGGTAGCGGTTCATCGACGCCCAGCCGCCCACATAGGTGTGTCCGGCGGGGACGGTGTGGAAGCCGCGCTGGTCAGGCCTGAGCGTCTGGTTGTTGATGATGCCCAGCGTGTCGGTGCCGTTGATGCGCCGTGCGGCCAGCAGGTTCAGGCTGTCCTCCGGCCCATCGACGATCTGGAAGACGTGCGGGTCGCCCCAGAACTGCGGCATGCGGTGCACGAGTTGCCCGCTCTCGTCGAGAATCTCCAGCGTGCAGGCGCTGCCCACGAAGAGCTGGCTCTCCCCGTCGAGGAAGATGCCGGTGTGGACGCCCCAGATGCCTGCGTGCGCCGGCGCCGACTTGAACCAGTAGTCCTTGGCCGCGCGGAAGACCGCCGGGTCCATCTCGGAGACGAACACCCACTGCCGCTCGCCCGCGCGGTTGAAGGCGATGACCTGCTCGTCCGCACAGCCCGCGACCAGCAGCTCATGCTCGCCCCACCAGGTGATGTCGCGGATGTCGCCATCGGTCTGCGCGGTCGCGACCACCGTGCCGTCGGGCGCCAGGAAGGTGATGGTCTGCCCGCCGGCCGCACAGACGAGCCATCCGCCCGCGCCATCCGGGACGGTCATGACTTCGAGGACGCCCTCGGCCACCTGCGCGCTCATCGCCGCCGGCAACTCCGGCACATCCGGGAGCGTGCCCGGCGGCTCCTGGGCGGCGGCCGCGGCGCGCATCTGCTCGCCGGTCGCGCGCTGATCCGCCAGCCACTCCGGCAGCGACGCCAGCATCCCCTCCGCGGGCACCGCGCCGCCGATCTCATGCTCACCGGCGGGGATCGTCAGCGCGACCAGCCCCTGGCCGCCGACCTCGACCTGCGCGGGCCGGCCGTCGAGCGTGATCCCGTCGGCCTGCGCGCGCAGGCGCAGCGTGGTGTCCGCGGCCGCGTGCACCGCCACCGTGCCCGCCGCGTAGTCCCACATCAGCTTCACGGGCTCGGTCGCGGCCAGCAGCGGCGCATCGGCCGCCACGGCGGTCGCGCTCTGGGCGTAGAGGTGATCGCGGGCGATGATCGCCAGCTCGGCGCTCGTGCCCTCATAGTCACCCGCAACCGCCACCGCTGGCTGCGGCAGGCCCAGCGTCGCCGCGTTGTCGGCGATGCGCATACAGGCGAGGTGTTCGTCCGACGGCACCGGCTCGGCGCCCACCAGCGAGAAGAAGGTCAGCGTCTGACCCTCGGCGCCCGGCCCGACCCACTCGAGCGTGTGCACGCTGCCCTCACGCAGCGGTCGCACGGGGTCGCCGGGCAGGATGGCGTAGCTGACGCCGACCTCCCCGGCCTCGGGCGCCTCATCGGGCTTGATGCTGATGCCGGAGAGCGCGATGTACGAGGTGGCGCCGCTCTGCCCGCGCTCGATGACCTCGACGCGCAGGCGATGCTCGCCAGCCGCAAGCTGGTGCCGACCCAGCGGCACGCGCTCCGGCTGCGCCGTCGGCGCCCACGAGTCCCAGCGCTCGACCACCGGCTCGCCATCGAGCGAGATGGCGAACACGCCGCGGTCCACGTACTGCAGGAAGTCCGCATGGACCTCGCCCTCCAGCGGCTCGTCGAGCGAGAAGGTCATCTCCAGCCACTGCCCGGGCTCGGTGGCGCGCAGCAGCACCACGCCCAGGCTCTCATGCTCGGCCACGAACTCCTCGCCGGAGGGCTCGCTCTCATGCGGGCTGTCGAGCGCCCGGCGGCTGAGCCAGCCCACCGGCGTGTACGGGCCGGTGGCGCTGCTCACCCCGATGCCGCCGCGGTCGCCGTCCCACTGCCCGCTGGGCACCTCCCACAGCATCTGCACCTGGATGTTGTCGCTGCTCTCGCGCATGGTCAGCTCATCGACCACCAGCGCGTAGCGGCCCACGCGCTGCGCGAGCATCCGTCGCCAGTTGCAGTACGCCGCCCGCGGCACCTCGCCGACGCACATGGCGACGTCGCCCACCAC
>DSBO01000135.1 GCA_011046015.1 Thioalkalivibrio sp.
GCACAAGGCCGTGGTCAAGGCCCTGATTCGCGCCGCCGCCTGGCTGGACGAGAACGACAACGCCAATCGCATGGAGGCCGTGCGGATGCTGTCGCGCCCGGCCTACGTCGGCGCCGATGCCGAAGTGATCGCCAACAGCATGACCGGAACCTTCGAGTACGAGAAGGGCGACCAGCGTGAGGTGCCGGATTTCAATGTGTTCTTCCGCTACAACGCGACCTATCCGTATTACTCCGATGCCATCTGGTACCTCACGCAGATGCGTCGCTGGGGCCAGATTTCCGACCAGAAGCCGGACAGCTGGTACATGGACATCGCCAGGAAGGTATACCGGCCGGACGTCTACGCCGAGGCGGCGAAGGAGCTGATCGCCGAGGGCCGGCTCGATGCGGACGACTTCCCGGATTTTGACACCGAGACCGGCTTCCGTCCCCCGCAGGCCGGGTTCATCGACGGCGTCGTATACGACGGCACTCGGCCGAATGACTACCTCGGAAAACTTAGCATCGGCCTGAAGGGCGACGCCGCACCGTAACCCCATAACCTGTGATCACAGAATCGGGTGCGCCCCAGTGGCGTGGTGCACTCCGGGAGAAGCAGTCATGAAATTTGAACTGAGTAAGCCGCCGGTCGTCGATGCGCTGATCAAGCTCGTGACCGGGCCCGACCGGGGGGCGCAGGTGCAGGTGCTGTTCCGCGCCCTGGGGCTACCCGTCATCGGTGTCCTCGTGTTCATGGTGTTCTGGTCGGTGGCGGCATCGCTCATCGATACCTCGCTGGGCAAGTTTCCGGGTCCCGGGGCAGTGTGGGAGCAAACGGTCAACCTGTACGAGGAACACGCTCGCGAACGCGAACGGGCCGAGGCGTTCTACGAGCGCCAGCGTCAGCGCAATGCCGAGAAGCTTGCCGCGGATCCGCATGCCGAGGTGCGCATCCGTGACTACACCGGAAAGCCGACCTTCGTCGACCAGGTCGGGACCAGCCTGATCACCGTGATGGCCGGTTTTCTGCTGGCCTCGGCGATCGCGATCCCGGTCGGCATCGCCATCGGGCTGAGCTCGACACTGTATTCCGCATTCAACCCGTTGATCCAGCTGTTCAAGCCGGTGTCACCCCTGGCCTGGCTGCCGCTGGTCACCATGGTGGTGAGCGCGGTGTACGTCAGCCAGGACCCGATGTTTTCCAAGTCCTTCCTCACCTCCATGTTCACCGTGCTGCTGTGCTGCCTGTGGCCGACGGTGATCAATACCGCCGTGGGGGTGGCCGCCATCAGCAAGGACCTGCTCAATGTCAGCCGCGTGCTGCGTCTGAACTGGTTCACGCATGTCATCAAGATCGTGCTGCCCTCGGCCATGCCGATGATGTTCACCGGGCTTCGCCTGTCCCTGGGTATCGCCTGGATGGTGCTCATCGCCGCCGAGATGCTGGCGCAGAACCCGGGACTCGGAAAATTCGTCTGGGACGAGTTCCAGAACGGCAGTTCCAATTCACTGGGCCGCATCATGGTGGCCGTCATCGTCATCGGACTGATCGGGTTCCTGCTGGATCGCGCCATGCTCATGCTGCAAAAACGCGTGTCCTGGGACAAGAGCGCAGTGCTGCGCTAGGCGTACAAGGAGGATTCGAAGATGACCAAACCCTATCTCCAGATTTCGCAGGTTTCCATCGAGTTCCCGACACCCAGGGGCCCGTTCAGGGCCCTGGACAAGGTCGATCTGAGTATCGACCAGGGCGAGTTCGTGTCACTGATCGGGCATTCGGGCTGTGGCAAATCCACGGTGCTCAACATCGTGGCCGGTCTTTACCGGGCGACCGAGGGTGGCGTGATCCTCGAGGGCAGGGAGGTGACGGAACCCGGGCCCGAGCGGGCGGTGGTCTTTCAGAACCATTCGCTGCTGCCCTGGCTCACCGCCTATGAAAATGTCGAGCTCGCCGTGAAGCAGGTCTTCAAGGGGCGCAGGTCGAGACGGGAAATGCGCGAGTGGATCGAGCACAACCTGTCGCTGGTGCACATGGAACATGCCCTGCACAAGCGCCCGGACGAGATCTCCGGTGGTATGAAACAACGTGTAGGAATCGCTCGCGCATTGGCCATGGAGCCGAAGGTGCTGCTGATGGACGAGCCATTCGGTGCGCTCGATGCCCTGACGCGTGCACACCTGCAGGACTCGCTGATGGAGATCCAGGCCGAGCTGAACAACACCGTCATCATGATCACGCATGACGTGGACGAGGCCGTCCTGCTGTCCGATCGCATCGTGATGATGACAAACGGACCCGCAGCTTCGGTCGGCGAGATCCTCGATATCGACCTGGAACGGCCACGCCATCGTATCGCGCTGGCGGACGATGCGGCTTTCAACCATTTGCGCCACGAGGTCCTGAGTTTCCTGTACGAGCGTCATGGGCGTCTCGAAGTCGTCCCGCTGTCCAGCGGACGGAAGAAACCCAGACAAGACGGCCAGTCGGCGGTGGCCCGAGGAGCGATGAGATGACACGCGAGAAGCTGGTATTGATTGGTAATGGCATGGCCGGGGTAAGGGCCCTGGAAGAGCTGCTGAAGCTCGCGCCGGACAAGTACGAGATCACGGTGTTCGGTGCGGAGCCTCATGGCAACTACAACCGCATCCTGCTCTCGCCGGTGCTGGCCTCGGAGAAGACGATCGACGAGATCATGCTCAACGACGAGCAGTGGTACGTCGATAACGGCATCACCCTGCACAAGGGCAAGCGGGTGGTCGAGATCGATCGCGTCCATCGCCGGGTCGTGGCCACGGATGGCACGGTCGCATCCTATGATCGCCTGATACTGGCGACCGGCTCCGAGCCGTTCATCCTGCCCGTGCCGGGGCACGACCTGGATGGCGTGGTGTCCTTCCGCGACATTCACGACGTCGACGCCATGCTGGCCGCCTCGCGCGAATACGGCAAGGCGGTGGTGATTGGCGGCGGCCTGCTGGGACTGGAGGCTGCCAATGGCCTCCTCAAGCAGGGTATGGCGGTAACCGTCGTGCACCTGCCCGACACGCTCATGGAGCGTCAGCTCGATCGGGTCGCCGCGGGTCTGCTGCAGCGCGAACTGGAATCCCGCGGTTTCCGCTTTCTCATGAGCCATCAGACCGAGGCCATCCTCGGCGAGGACCGGGTCACCGGCGTGCGCTTCAGCAACGGCACCGAGATCGAGGCGGACCTGGTGGTGATGGCGGTCGGCATCCGCCCGAGCTTCGCGCTGGCGAAAGACGCCGGCCTGCACTGCGAGCGCGGTGTGGTGGTCAGCGACACCCTGCAGACCTTCGACCCGCGTATCTACGCGGTGGGCGAATGCGTGCAGCATCGCGGGCAGACCTATGGCCTGGTCGCGCCGCTGTTCGAACAGGCAAAGGTCTGCGCCAATCACCTGGCGGAGATGGGCATTGCACGCTACGAGGGATCGGTGACCTCGACCAAGCTCAAGGTCACCGGCATCGACCTGTTCTCTGCCGGCGATTTCAACGGTGACGACTCCACCGAGCAGATGATCTTCCAGGACGCCGCCCGGGGCGTCTACAAGAAGCTCGTGATCCGCGAGGGGCATATCGTCGGTGTGGTGCTCTATGGCGACACCATCGACGGGGCCTGGTACTTCCAGCTCATGCGCGACGCCACCGAGATCGGCGACATCCGCGAGCACCTGCTGTTCGGCCAGGCGCATGTGGGCGATTCGGGACACGGCGACGACAAGGGCCGGGTCGCGGCCATGCCGGACAATACCGAGATCTGCGGCTGCAACGGCGTGTGCAAGGGCGAGATCGTCAAGGCCATCGCCGAGAAGAAACTCTTCACGCTGGAAGACGTGCGCGCGCATACCAAGGCGTCGGCCTCCTGCGGTTCCTGCACGGGGCTGGTCGAGGACCTGATCGCCACCACGCTCGGCGGGGATTACTCGCAGACCCCGAGCAGGAAGCCCATGTGCCCGTGCACCGAGCACACGCATGACGAAGTACGCACGGCCATCGTGGAGCAGGGAATCAGGACCATGCCGGCAGTGTTCGAGACGCTGGCCTGGAAGACCCCCGACGGCTGTCACGCCTGTCGGCCCGCGCTCAACTACTACCTGCTCTGTGCCTGGCCCGGCGAATACCAGGACGACAACCAGTCGCGTTACATCAACGAACGTGCACACGGCAACATCCAGAAGGACGGGACCTATTCCGTGGTGCCGCGCATCTGGGGTGGCGTCACCACGCCGAACGAATTGCGCGCGATTGCCGATGTGGCCGACAAGTGCGCCGTGCCCACCGTCAAGATCACGGGCGGTCAGCGCATCGACCTGCTGGGCGTGAAGAAGGAGCACCTGCCGCGGATGTGGGGCGATCTCTCGGCCGCCGGCTTCGTCTCGGGGCACGCCTATGGCAAGGCGCTGCGCACCGTGAAGACCTGCGTCGGTTCGGAGTGGTGCCGTTTCGGCACCCAGGACTCGACCGGCCTCGGCATCCAGCTGGAGCAGATGACCTGGGGATCCTGGACGCCGCACAAGTTCAAGATGGCCGTGTCCGGCTGTCCGCGCAACTGCGCCGAGGCGACCATCAAGGACCTCGGCATCGTGTGCGTGGATTCCGGCTACGAGCTGCACATCGGTGGTAACGGCGGCGTCAAGGTGCGCGCTACGGACTTCCTGTGCAAGGTGGATACGGAAGCGGAGGTGTTCGAGTACACCGGTGCCTTCATGCAGCTGTACCGCGAAGAGGCCCGCTACCTGGAGCGCACGGCGCCCTGGGTGGAACGCGTCGGCCTGACACACGTCAAGGCCTGTCTCGTCGAGGATGCGGAGCAGCGCAAGGCCTTGCATGCCCGTTTTCTCGAATCCCAGCGACATGCCCAGCACGACCCCTGGAAGGCGCGTGCCGAGGGCGTGGATGCCCACGAGTTTACCCCCATGCATCGCATCGCCGGTTGAGGAGCGAATGATGAACTGGATCGAAATCGGAAGGCTCGATGACATCCCGCGCCTAGGTTCGCGCGTCATCGCCACGGAGCTCGGCGACATCGCCGTGTTCAGGAATTCTGCCGACGAGGTGTTCGCGTTGCGCGACCGCTGCCCGCACCGGGGCGGTCCGCTCTCGCAGGGTATCGTGCACGGCAGACGCGTGACCTGTCCCCTGCACAACTGGGTGATCGGGCTGGAGGACGGCGAGGCGGTCGCGCCCGACGTCGGTTGCGTGAAGGCGTTCGAGCTGCGGCAGGAGGCCGGTCGGCTCTATCTCGCGCTGCCTGCCGTGGCCGAGCCGTCCCTGCCGGCGGCGATGGAGGGCTGATGCCATGAACGCCGTGACCATCGGGACCAGGGTTATCCCGGGTACCACCTGCCCCTACTGCGGTGTTGGTTGTGGCGTGCAGGTTCGCCAGGAACATCAGGCGGTCGCCGTCAGCGGGGACCCGCAGCATCCCGCAAATCACGGCCGGTTGTGCTCCAAGGGCGCGGCGCTGGGTGAGACGCTGGATCTCGAGGGGCGCCTGCTGGAGCCGATGGTCGACGGGCAGGCCGTCGACTGGGCGCACGCGCTCGACAGGGTGGCCAGCCGATTCGGCGAAGTCATCGCGGCGCATGGACCGGACGCCGTGGCGTTCTATGTCTCGGGGCAGCTGCTCACCGAGGATTACTACGTTGCCAACAAGCTGATGAAGGGCTTTATCGGCAGCGGCAACATCGATACCAACTCCCGCCTGTGCATGTCGACGGCGGTGGCCGCACACAAGCGGGCCTTCGGCGCCGATGCCGTGCCCGGCTGTTACGAGGACCTGGAACTCGCCGACCTGGTGGTGATCGTCGGTTCGAATACTGCCTGGGCGCACCCGGTACTGTATCAGCGCCTGGTGGCGGCGAAACAGGCGCGGCCCGGCATGCGGGTGGTCGTGATCGACCCGCGGCGCACCGCTACCTGCGACATCGCCGACCTGCACCTGGGACTGCGCCCGGGGTCCGACGCCTTCCTCTTCAACGGTCTGCTGGACTTCCTGCGCAGGGAAGACGCCCTCGACTGGGGCTATCTGGAGGCGTCGGCAGAAGGCTTTTCAGCGGCGCTTTCAACGGCGTGCGAAAGTGCCGGTTCGATCCCGCAGGTCGCCGCAGCCTGCGGGCTGGACGAGGCCTCGGTGCTCGCTTTCTATCGCTGGTTCGCGCGCACCGCGCGCACCGTGACGGTGTTTTCCCAGGGCATCAACCAGTCGTCCAGCGGTGTCGACAAGGCCAATGCCATCATCAACGTGCACCTGGCGACAGGACGCATCGGCAAGCCGGGTGCCTGTCCGTTTTCGATCACCGGGCAGCCCAATGCCATGGGCGGGCGCGAGGTGGGGGGGCTGGCCAATCAGCTGGCGGCGCACATGGACTTCGAGGACCCTGCGGCCGTCGAGCGGGTGCGGTGTTTCTGGCAGGCGCCCAACATGGCGGCTGGCCCCGGGCTGAAGGCCATCGACC
>DSBO01000001.1 GCA_011046015.1 Thioalkalivibrio sp.
CATGGCCTCTGCCGGCGGCAGCGGCTCGCCCAGCAGCCGGGCGTACAGGGCCTTCAGTTCCGGGCAGTCGGGTTTGGGTGCGCCCAGGCCGGTGCCGCGCTGGTCGAAGACGACGAAGTCATGGGGCCAGTCGATGCCGTCGAGCCACTGGTACCAGCCCGCAATGTCCTCCGGTCCCAGCCACGCGCCGCCCCCGGGGCCGCCGGCCAGGTACAGCACGGGCGAGGGCTTTCGGTCGAGGCCCCGGTAACGGAATACTACGACGGGCAGCCGCATGGCGGTGTTGGCGTGGTCGGGGGAGGGCTCGAACCAGGCGCAGTGGGTGACGCGACCCAGTGGCACGTCGAACCAGCAGTCGGTCCATTGCAGCCGGGCCCCGTTGTCCAGCTGCACGCTGCCACCGGGCGCGACCAGGCCGCGGTGGCCCCACTGATAACCGATATACAGCAGGCCGGCGAGCAGCAGCAGGATGATCGGGATTCGCAGTCGACGCACGGGGCAGGTGGTCCTCGGGGCGTGATGGTGGCGCCTGGGGCGGCTACCAGACCAGGTCGTCCGGCACGTCGTCGGCCGCCGCGCCGTCGGTCTCCGGGGTATGCCGGATCACCAGTTTGCCCGGATCCAGGGCCTGGATCTCGTCGGCCACCGCCGCCGGGATCAGGCAGCGGCGGCCGTCGAGAAAGGTGATGGCGAGCAGGCCGTCCGCCAGGGCCTGCAGCTGCTCGGGGGTAACCAGCACCTGCTTGACCTTGTCGCCGACGGTGAAATGATAGGACTGCTCGGCGGACGCATCATTCTGCGCGTGTTCGCGGATCAGTTCGGCGATGCGCGCGCGGTTGGCCCGGCGCAGCCGCTCTGCCTCGCGGCGGGCCTGCTCGGCGGCCTCGCGGGCGCGGCGTTCTTCCTCGGCGCGCAGGCGATAGGCGCGGGCAAGATCGATCTCCTCGGGCGTGACCCCGGCGGCCGGAGTCTGGTGGGAACGGTTCCCCTCCCGCGGCGCCTTGCCCTTCGTCTTGGCCCTGCCCTTGCCAGGCTTGCCGCGCCGGCTGGCCGGCTTCGCCGGGCGTGCGGCCTCGCGCACCTGCTCCTCCGTGACGAGGCCTGCCTTCAGTAACTGTTCCTTGAGATCACCCATGACACCCACCGTCCGACTCGGGAAGGGGGGACAGCTTCCCCGGCTGGCTCGCGGGTGTCAAGGCGCGCCGGCCTCGCCGAGCAGGCGCTCGATGGGGGCACGGCTTTCGGGCTGACTCCAGTCCAGCGCGCCGAAGTGACCATAGCGCAGCCGCCCCTCGCGGTCGATCAGGTAGTTGGTCGGATAGGCATAGATCTTCCAGCTCGGTACGGTCGTGCCGTCGGCGTCGTGCAGGACGGGGAAATCGACCGAGATCTTCGCCAGGAACGCCTCCACGGTCTCGCGCGTCTCGCCCACGTCCACGGAGAGGACGCGCAGGCCGCGGCCCTCGAAGTCTGCCTGCAGGCGGTTGAGCGAAGGCAGCTCCTCCACACAGGGCGGGCACCAGCTTGCCCAGAAGCTGAGCAGCACCACCTCGCCGCGGTAGTCGGTGAGGTCATGCCGGATGCCGTCGAGGTCGGTGAGGGCGAGCGGCGGCGCGGGGGTCGGCTCTACCGCGCGCAGTCCCAGGCTCGGGACGCTGCGGGGGGGTATCGGCGTGACCTCCGGCAGCGGCACCGCGACGGCCGGGGCCGGGCGGCGTGCGAGCAGGCGCGCGGCGCGTTCGAGCACCGCGGGCAGGCGCATGCGATAGGCGAGCTCTTCGGGGGTCAGGTCGTTCTCGGATCGTTGATGAAAGCCGTCGGTGAGCCCCGGCAGCGGGTGGGCATAGACCTCGGCACCGCCCTCGGCCAGCACGCGGCTCATCTCCTCGAGGCGCCAGAACTTGGCGGAGAGGCCGGGCTGGATCAGATAGACCGGGACGTTCACCGCATAGGCGATGGGCAGATAGGAGGCGTCGGCCCCGGCCTCGGGGCGCGCGGCATAGAAATAGGGATGGAAGAAGATCAGCCCCTGGACCGGCGCGGTGTCGAGGTCCTCGCCCTGCCGCTCGCGGGTCGCCTGCAGGGCGAGCCGGGCGCTGCGGCCGGTGGCGACGACGATCACCGGGCGCTCGTCCGCCCCGGCGGCCGCCAGCAGCTCGGCGACGTCCGCCACGGGCATGTTCTCCAGGCTGCTGCGCCCGGGCGGGATGAAATAGCCCGCATGCAGGTCCGCCATCCAGGTCTCGAGCCCCGCCGCCGCGAGCTCTTCGAAGATCTGCTCCGGCGGCCGGCCCCCGTGTTCGGAGGGCAGCCACACCAGGCGCGGGCCCTGCTCGGTCGCGTGGATGCGTACCGGGATCTCGGCGCCGCTGGGCACCTCCAGCCACTCCTCGGTCGCGGCCCGGGCCGATGGCGACAGGCCGATGAGCAGTGCCAGGAGCAGGGCGTAAACGGGGGGGCGAAGGGGGATCATGGTGTGGCGAGGCCGGTCAAAGCGTGATGGTGACCGACATTCTAGCCACAGGGTCTTCGCGGCGGAATGTGCATATGCACGGTCTGAAAGGCTGAAAGCCACGTAAAATCAGCCTGTTGGGGTTTCTATCTAAGTATATGCTTTAACTGAAATTTTTTTCGCACAACTGGAATATTTGGCCTATTCTCAAGAGTCTGTCTCGCGGCCTGGCCCGCGAGGTCAGGCGAGCCCGGACGTCATGCGATCCCGACGTCCGCCGAAGGGAATCGGGCCCGGCAAGGGAAGTGGGCCTGTAGTGCACGGGAAGGCGTTCTTCCGGTAGCAGCATCCGCTGCCGTGACCGGATAGAGGAGGAAGCGATCGTGATGAAGCCGATGCGGGTCGAGGAAGTCCTGCCGGATCTTGATGGTCCGGTGTTTCACTGCCAGGTGTGCTGCAAGCAGATCCCCCGCTCCCTGGCGCGGCAGGTGCATTTCGATGATGGTTACCAGGCGCGCTGGTTTTTCTGTGGGCCGCAGTGCCTGGCCATCTGGGAACAGGGCTTGCTGGAAGACTGACGGTACACCGTTCGAGCTCGCCGCGACCGGCCGTCCCGAGATGGTTGTCCGCGTTTCCGCGGGCTCCCTTCCCGGTCAGGGCAGCGTGACGCTCGGCTGACGCTGCTCGATCTCGCGCACGTTCTCCAGCACCCGCGTCGCCCGCTCGATGTGTTCGTTCAGTTGCCGGTTGTCCGGCGAGTAGCGTTGCAGCGGCTGCCAGATTTCCAGCGCCTCTTCGATGTTGCCCAGAGTGTAGGCCCTGCGTCCCCGTTCAATTTCCGAGCTGACGTAGCGGTCGATGGCGGCCTCGAGTTCGCCCCGGGCGGCGTTGACGTCCCGGTGGCCCGGTTGCAGGCGCGCCGCCTCGTCCAGTGCCGCGCGAGCGCGCAGCAGGTCCTGGCCGGCCATGGCGGTGCGGTAGTTCTCCATCAGGGCGGTGATGCGCGCGCTGCGCTGACGTTCGATGCGGCGTGCACGCTCTTCGCGCGCCTGTGCGTCGAGGCTGACCTGGAAACGCCTGGCCTGTTCCAGGGCCTGCTCCCGCTCGTCATTCGGTGCCAGGGTGTGGGCCAGTGAGAGGCACTGCTCGGCGAGTTCCGGACGTTTCTGCGCCATGGCATCCATGCCGCGGGTGTAGAGGCGCGCCGCCGTGTCCTCGATGGCCTGCTGGTGTCGCTGGTTGTCGCGCCGGGCGCGGTAGCTCTTGGGGATGGTTTGTTCGATGCGGGCGTAGAGTGGGGCATCGGCGAGCAGGTATTCCGCACGGTTGATCAGTAGCTGCGTGTCCAGGTCGGCAAGGTGGGCTTCGCGCGCCGCGAGAAAGGCCTCGCGTGACTCGGCGAGGCGGCGGCTCTGGCGGTAGCGTCTGAGGCCTTCGTCATAGGCATCGAGTGCCGGCTGCCATTCCCCCTTGCCCATGAGCGCCTGCGCATTTTCGATCACTCGCTCGGCGTAGGCGTCGGCGGCGCGACTGACGGGCAGCAGCCGGGCGCGTGCGCGTTCGTAATCCGGGTGCGAGGGACGCACCGCCTCGATGGTGTCGAGTGCGCGCCCGTACTCGCCCTGCTGGGCGTAGTCGTCGATGTTCACGAGGGGGTCGCTCTGCAGCGCCACCATCTGGGCGCAGCCCGGTAGCACGAGCAGCGCGAGCAGGACGAACAGGAGGCGGTAATGCCGCATCACGACTCCAGCCGCTCGGCCACCAGCTCGTCGAGCTGTTCGTCCATCTCGCGGCGATACGTGGTGGCGACGTCGCGAACCCGGTAGATGGTGACGGGCTTGGTCTTGCCCCGGATCTTGATCTGCTTGAACTTGCGCGCGATCACCCGGCGCTGAACATCCGGGTCGTTGTAGTGTTCGTCGCGGATCACGATCTCGCCGGGCTCGGCCACGGAGGACAGGCGCGAGGCGAGGTTCACGGCATCGCCCACGACGGTGTACTGCATGCGGTCGTGCGAGCCCATGTTGCCCGCCAGCATGTCCCCGGTGTTGATGCCGATGCGGAACTTTACAGCCGGCTTGCCCTCGGTCATGCGGACCAGGTTCAGGCGCTCGGTGAGGCGCTGGATCATCACCGCGCAGGCGATGGCGTTGAAACGATGGTTCGGATCCTCGTCCGGTACGCCGAACACCACCATGGCGCAGTCGCCCATGAACTTGTCGATGGTGCCGCGATAGAGCTGGCTGACCCGCGTGATGTAGCCGAAGTATTCGTTGAGGAAGTTCGCCACCTCCTCCGGCGTCATGTCCTCAGACAGTCGGGTGAAGCCGACGATGTCCGCGAACAGTACCGTGGCCTGTACGTGCTTGCCGCCCAGCTGTACCTGATTGATGTTGGAGATGATCTCGGAGGCGATATTGTCCGACATGTAGCGCGACAGCGCGTTCTCCACCTGCGACTTCTCCAGCAGGCTCTGGGCCATGTTGTTGAAGGCCGACATCAGGGTGCCGAGTTCGTCGTTGCGCCGGTCATTGATCCGATAGGCCAGGTTGCCCTCGCCGATCTCCTGACTGGCGTGCATCAGCTCGTAGATGGGTTGCGAGATCTTGCGGCTCATGATGATCGCCCCGCCGATGGTCAGCAGGATCAGCGCGACCGTGGCCGCGATGATCATCTGCTTGGCCTTGCGCTCGGATTCCACCATCTGGGTGCGGCTGAAGGTGACCAGCGCGTGTCCCACCGTCAGGCCGCGGAACCGGATGGGCGTGATGAAGGAGATCAGCGCCTCGCTGCCGCCCTCCTCGAGTTCGTGCCGCCAGTCCAGGGCGTAGAAGTCGCGCTCGATGCGGCGGGCCTCGTTATAGACGTCCAGCACTCCGAACCGCGGCACCACGCCAAGTTGGTTGAGCACGCTGCCATTCTCGGCATAGACCACGGCGCCCAGCAACTTGCCGCCGTGGGCGAGGTTGTTGACCATCACCTGCAGCGCCAGTTCGTCCTCGGCGAGCACAGGCTCCTTGGCCGTCTCGGCGAGTTGAGCGACGACGGTGCGGCCGAAGGCGTTGGCCTCCGAGCGCATGACCTCGGTCTGATTGGTGACCACCACGAAGCCGAGCACGCCCATGCCGGCCGTGATCAGGAGCGTGATCACGAAGGCGAGCTTGTAGGCAATGGGAATGCGACGTGGGGCGTGATCGGACAGCCAGCCGCGCACGCCGACCGCCGCGGCAGTGTCGCGGCGGTCGGGCTCAGTCGTCTTGTTGTCCAGGTATGGCATCACGTCTGCTGCTGGTCCGATGGGGAAAAGTCCTTTAAAGCCAGTAGATTATCGGCGCTTTTTAAATAAAAGGCCACATCAGTGGCGGGCGTTGGCAACGCACTGGCGCAGGATGTCGGCCAGTTGCCGTGTGGCGGGACCAACCCGTTCCGGCTCGCCGAAGACCAGGTACAGATCGGCCAGGTAGCGTCGTCCTTCACGCAGGTTGAGCGGTGCAAGCGCGCCGGTGTCCAGCAGCGACTTCACCTGGTGCGTTGGCAGCCAGGCAAAGCCGAGTCCGTTGCTGACCGCCTCCAGGGCGCTGTCCAGGGAAGTGACCGTCCAGCGGGAGCCGGCATTCAGCCAGCCCACGTCCTGCTTGTGCGCGATCCCCGAATCACGCACGACCACCTGCAACTCGTCGGTGAGGTCGGCCGAGGTCAGTGGGCGTTGTTGCCGCTGCAGGGGGTGGGCC
>DSBO01000232.1 GCA_011046015.1 Thioalkalivibrio sp.
CCATAGTGACGGCGTACGAACGCAATGATGCCCTCATCGAATTTGTCGCCGCCAATGCGCACAGAGGACGAATACACAATTCCATTCAGAGAGATAACCCCAACCTCTGATGTGCCGCCACCAATATCAACCACCATCGAACCACGCGGTTCGTCGACGTTAATGCCCGCGCCAACGGCCGCCGCCATGGGCTCTTCGATGATGTACGCCTTGCGTGCGCCCGCACTTAATACCGATTCGCGGATCGCGCGGCGCTCAACCTGTGTCGCGCCGACAGGCACGCACACCAGCACACGCGGGCTGGGGCGGAAGATCCGGCGTTCGTGCACCTTCTTGATGAAGTACTGCAGCATCTTCTCGGTGGTGGTGAAGTCGGCGATCACGCCGTCCTTCATCGGGCGCACCGTCACCACGTGCTCCGGGGTGCGGCCGAGCATCTTCTTGGCCTCGATACCCACCGCCTCGATCGACTTGGGGCCGCCCGGTCCGCGATCCTGCCGGATGGCGACCACCGAGGGTTCGTTGAGCACGATGCCCTTGCCACGCATGTAGATCAGCGTGTTGGCCGTGCCGAGATCGATGGAGATGTCGTTGGACAGGAAACCGAAGAGGGAATCAAACATGGTGGCCACTGAGTTCGAGAAATAGGGTCTAGCCCGAGCGAAGCGGCTACTGTAGCAACGGGTCGGGGATTGGGCAAGGCGCATGGGAAGGCGCTTTTCGAGAACTGTGGCCTTCGTCATGCGTCCAAATGTCGGGGCCGCAGGGCGCGCGATGGCCGGGAGCGGGGCAGGTATGGTATTTTTGCGGGCTTTCACCGCGATCGAAGCCAGTGGAGACACCGAATGGAACTGGGCCCGAAAGACATCGAGAAAATCGCCCACCTCGCGCGCCTGCGCATCGAGGAAGGGGATATTCCGGCCTATGCCGACAACCTCACGCACATCCTCGATCTGGTCGAGCAGATGAATGGCGTGGACACCGACGGCGTCGCGCCCATGGCGCACCCGCAGGACGCCTCCCAGCGCCTGCGCCCCGACGTGGTCACCGAGGAGAACCAGCGCGACCACTTCCAGGGCAACGCCCCGGCCACCGAGGCCGGCCTGTATCTCGTGCCCAAGGTCATCGAGTGAGGCGCGTCGCCCACACGACCTTGCGGACTCATCTAGACGGGATTTCGATCAGACATGCATAACAAGACGATTGCCGAGCTCGCCACCGTGCTGCAGCAGGGCGAGGTCTCCAGTGTGGAGCTCACGCAGCACTTCATCGACCGCATCGAGAAGCTGGACGCGGGCCTCAACGCCTTTATCACCGTGACGCCCGAGGCCGCGCTTCAGGCGGCGAAGGCCGCCGACGCGCGCATCAAGGCCGGTGAGGCCGCCCCGCTCACCGGCGTGCCGATTGCGCACAAGGACATCTTCTGCACCAGCGGTGTGCGCACGAGCTGCGGCTCGCGCATGCTCGACAACTTCGTCGCGCCCTACGATGCGACCGTGGTGGAGCGGTTCAGGGCGGCCGGCGCCGTGATGGTGGGCAAGACCAACATGGACGAGTTCGCCATGGGCTCCTCCAACGAGACCAGCTTCTACGGCCCGGTGAAGAACCCCTGGGACACCGAGCGCGTGCCCGGCGGTTCCTCCGGCGGTTCGGCCGCGGCGGTGGCCGCGCGCCTGGCGCCGGGCGCGACCGGCACCGATACCGGTGGCTCCATCCGTCAGCCGGCCGCCCTGTGCGGCATCACCGGCCTCAAGCCGACCTACGGCCGCGTCTCGCGCTGGGGCATGATCGCCTTTGCCTCCTCGCTCGACCAGGGCGGCCCCATGGCCCGTACGGCCGAGGACTGCGCCATCATGCTCGGCGCCATGGCCGGCTTCGACGAGCGCGACTCCACCAGCATCGAGCGCCCGGTGGACGACTATGTCGGCGCGCTGAACACCGACATCGCGGGCCTGAAGATCGGCCTGCCGAAGGAATACTTCGGCGAGGGCCTGGATCCCGACGTGGCCAGGGCCATCGAGGCGGCCATCGACGAGTACAAAAAGCTCGGCGCCGAGGTGGTGGAGATCAGCCTGCCCAACACGCACCTGGCCGTGCCGGCCTATTACGTAGTGGCCCCGGCCGAGTGTTCCTCCAACCTGTCGCGCTTCGACGGCGTGCGCTACGGCTATCGCTGCGAGGATCCGAAGGATCTCGTCGACCTCTATACCCGTTCGCGCGGCGAGGGCTTTGGCGCGGAAGTGAAGCGTCGCATCATGATCGGCACCTACGCCCTGTCGGCCGGCTACTACGACGCCTACTACCTCAAGGCGCAGAAGATCCGGCGCCTCATCAGCGACGACTTCAGGAAGGCCTTCGAGCAGGTGGACGTGATCATGGGGCCGTCCTCGCCGAGCACCGCCTTCAAGGTGGGTGAGAAGGCCGACGACCCGGTCACCATGTACCTGTCCGACATCTACACCATCGCTGCGAACCTCGCGGGGCTGCCCGGCATGTCGGTACCGGCCGGCGAGGTCGGCGGGCTGCCCGTGGGGCTGCAGATCATCGGCAACTACTTCGACGAGGCCCGCCTGCTCAACGTCGCCCACAGGTTCCAGCAGGTGACCGACTGGCATAGCCACGCCCCCAGGGGTTTCGAGTAGTCCCGGGGTTTCGAACAAGTCTTTGAATCACGCACGCCGCGCCCCGAGTCGCGGCGACCAGACTGAGGTCTAGAACAAATGGAATGGGAAACAGTCATCGGGCTTGAGATCCACGCGCAGCTCGCGACGAAGAGCAAGATCTTCTCCGGCGCGTCGACCGCCTATGGTGCCGAACCCAACACCCAGGCCTGCGCCATCGACCTGGGCCTGCCGGGCGTGCTGCCGGTGCTCAACGCCGAGGCCGTGCGCATGGCCGTGAAGCTGGGCCTGGCCATCGGCGCGACGATCTCGTCGCGTTCGGTGTTCGCCCGCAAGAACTACTTCTATCCCGACCTGCCCAAGGGCTACCAGATCTCGCAGTTCGAGCTGCCGGTGGTGGGGCTGGGGTCGCTGGAGATCGAGCTCGAGGACGGCAGCACCAAGACCATTGGCGTGACCCGTGCGCACCTGGAAGAAGACGCGGGCAAGTCGCTGCACGAGGACTTCGCGGGCATGACCGGCATCGACCTCAACCGCGCCGGCACGCCGTTGCTGGAGATCGTCTCGGAACCGGACATGCGCTCGGCCAAGGAGGCGGTGGCCTACATGAAGAAGCTGCACGCCCTGGTGCGCTACCTCGAGATCTGCGACGGCAACATGCAGGAAGGCTCCTTCCGCTGCGATGCCAACGTCTCGGTACGTCCCAAGGGGCAGCACAAGTTCGGCACCCGCTGCGAGATCAAGAACCTGAACTCCTTCCGCTTCGTCGAGCGCGCCATCGACTACGAGGTCGAGCGCCAGATCGACATCATCGAGGGTGGCGGCTCCATCGTGCAGGAGACGCGCCTGTACGATCCGGACAAGGGCGAGACGCGCTCCATGCGCAGCAAGGAAGAGGCGAACGACTACCGCTACTTCCCCGATCCGGACCTGCTGCCGCTGGATATCGACGAGGCCTTCATCGACAAGGTGCGCGCCACCCTGCCGGAGCTGCCGGACGAGAAGAAGCACCGATTCATGACGCATTACGGCCTGTCGGCCTATGACGCTGGCGTGCTTACCGCCAGCCGCGAGATGGGCGACTTCTACGAGGCCGTGGTCCAGGCCTGCGGCGGCAACGCCAAGCTCGCGGCCAACTGGGTGATGGGCGACTTCTCCGCCTTCCTAAACAAGGAGAACCGGGACGTGACCGAGGCGCCGGTGACCGCCGACATGCTCGGCCAGCTCCTGCAGCGCATCGAGGACAACACCATCTCCGGCAAGATCGCCAAGGACGTGTTCGAGGCGATGTGGAACGGCGAGGGTACGGCCGACGAGGTGATCGAGAGCAAGGGCCTCAAGCAGATCACCGACACCGGCGCCATCGTGGCCATCTGCGACAAGGTGATCGCCGAGAACCCGGCCCAGGTCGAGCAGTACCGCGCCGGCAAGGACAAGCTCATCGGCTTCTTCGTCGGCCAGGTGATGAAGGAATCGAAGGGCAAGGCCAATCCGGGGCAGGTGAACGCGATCCTCACCGAGAAACTGAAGGGAGGGTGAGGTGTAAGGCGAGAGGGGTTAGGCGCAAGAAGGCTTTGCCTTTCGCCTAATTCCTGACGCCTCACCCTTACTGCCATGAACGAGCGCGACTCGCTGCAACGCTTCCTCATCGAGCACACCAACGTGCGCGGCGAGTGGGTACACCTGGACGCCACCTGGCAGGCCGTGCTCGAGCGCGGCGACTACCCGCCCGTGGTGCGCGAGACCCTGGGCGAGGCGCTCGCCGCCGTCGCCCTGCTTGCCGCCACCATCAAGTTCAAGGGTTCGCTGATCCTGCAGATCGCGGGCGACGGGCCCATCGGCATGCTGGTGGTACAGGCTACCTCCGGCCACACGCTGCGCGGACTTGCCCGCTGGAACGGCGAGGTGCCGGCCGGTGATCTCGTCACCCGGTTCGGCAACGGACGCATCGTCATCACCATCGACCCGGGCGAGGGCATGGAGCGCTACCAGGGCGTGGTTGGCCTCGTGGGCGAGAACCTCGCCGATGCGCTGCGCGACTACTTCGAGCGCTCCGAGCAGCTACCCACGCAGCTGTGGCTGGCCGCGGACGGCACGGCCGCCGCCGGCCTCCTGCTGCAGCGCATGCCGGGCCATGAGGAGGACAGCGATGCCTGGAATCGCACCGTCACGCTCGCCGAGACCGTGACCCGCGACGAGCTCATTAGCCTGAATGCCCGGCAGATCCTGCACCGTCTGTATCACGAGGAGGACGTGCGTCTGTTCGAGCGTGACCCGGTGAGTTTTCGCTGCGGCTGCTCACGCGAGCGGGTGGCGGAGATGATCCTGAGCCTGGGCGCGGACGAGGCGCGTTCCATCCTCGAGGACGAGGGACAGGTGGACGTGACCTGCGAGTTCTGCAATGCGAGCTATCATTTCGATGCGGTGGACATCGAGCAGATCTTCGCCGCCGCGGATCAGCCGCCGGTGAAGCCCACGCGACACTAGGGTTCAATATGAATATCCTCATCGTCTACGCCCACCCGAATCCGGACAGCTTCAATCACGCCATCCTCGAGCGCGTGCAGGCCGCGCTGATCGACAAGGGCTACCAGGTACGCGTGCGTGATCTCTACGCCATGGGCTTCGATCCCGTGTTGAGCGGCAATGATCTCGTCGACATCAATGTCGGCAAGCTGGCCGATGACGTGGCGGTCGAGCAGGACATGCTGCGCTGGGCCACCGGGCTGCTGTTCATCTACCCGGTGTGGTGGTTCGACCGGCCCGCCATCCTCAAGGGCTGGTTCGACCGCGTGCTGACCCGTGGCTTTGCCTTCGACTACAGCGAGGATGGTGCGGTGGGGCTGCTCACCCAGCAGAAGGCGGCGGTCATCATGAGCACCGGCGGTACCGATTTCGAGCTCGAGGGCCAGGACATCGAGGCCCTGCTGGCCCACCCGGTGACCGAGGGCACGTTCAAGTTCTGCGGTATCCAGGCCACCGCGCACAAGGTGCTGATGGGCGTGCCCGTGGCCGGCAACGCGGGGCGCCGGCAGATGCTGGACGAGACGGAAGCCTTCGTCTGCGAATTCTTCTAGGCCTGGGATTCCATTCCGGACCGGTCGAGCGGGCGCGCCGTGCCCGCCATGCCATGAGCCGCCCTAGCCATGGGGCTTGGCGCAGACGGGGCAGTCCGGGTCGCGGCGCAGTCGCAGTCGACGGAAATCCATGGTTTTGAAATCGGCGATCAGCAGCTGACCGTCAAGCGAGGGCAGGCCGATGAGCACCTTGATCGCCTCCGTCGCCTGCAGGGAGCCGATTACCCCTACCACCGGCGCGAGTACGCCCGTGGTGCTGCAGGTGTCCTCATCCTCGCCTTCCTCGCGGTACAGGCAGCGGTAGCAGGGGCCGTCACCGCGGTTGAGGAAAACCGCCACCTGGCCCTCCATGCGGATGGCCGCCCCCGACACCAGCGGCGTACCGGCCTTGACGCAGGCGGCGTTGATGGTGAA
>DSBO01000075.1 GCA_011046015.1 Thioalkalivibrio sp.
CCACGAACAGGCGGTTGCCGCGCTTGATCAGCGGCAGGGCATGGTGCTTGCGTACCAGTTTCTCGGAAATCAGGTCCTTGGGTACCGCCTCGTGATCGAGGCAGGTGACGTCGAAGGCCGGGATCCCGAATTCCAGCGAACTGGCCGATGCAACCGCTTTGGCGTCCACTTTCTTGCTTTCAACCAGGTAGGCGACCAGCGGGATCCGTTTTTTCTGCGCGTCGTCTTGCGCGGCCAGGGCTCCGGCCTCGTCGAGCAGGCCGTCCTGGACCAGTCGGCGGGAGAGTCCGGAGAGTTTGGGGTTGGCGGAGGTGGTGGCCATCCTGAGAGTGTCCGTTCAATTCTTATATGATTACAGCATGTTAAAGGACGCGGCTGTGTTGTCAATTTCGATATTCAGTATTGGTGATGAAGCCGGCAGTTTGCCGGCTGATTGCGACATCGAGAAGCTCCGATTCCGTGGTGTCGAAGCTTCGTGCCGGACTCGCTTATTCATGGTCATACACGATTCAGTGCTGGGATCTATAGCCATATATAAAGAAAGAGACCGCCGAAGCGGTCTCTTTGATCAAACCGGGAGCCAGGGGCAGATGATGACTTGTCCCCGGTTTTCCCTTCGCTGCCTCGATCTTAGCGGCACTGGGCCGGGCGGTACTTGGGCTTCAAAGTGCCACCGGTGCAATCCCACTCAATGGAGCCGCCCGCGGGGATCGTCGATGCGGCCGCGGTGCCTACCAGGGCGGCGCCGCCGGAGGTCGGGGTAAAGATAATAGTCGCGCCGCCATCGATGGCTGCGGTGGTAGTAACCGTAATCGTACCATCAGTCTGGGTGATTGCGACGCTGGCGATGTTGTCGGTGGCAGCAGGCGCAGTGAAGCCGGCATCGAACGGCTTGCCGTTAGCGGCGTTCTCGGCGACGGTGACCTTGGCGCCACTGGCCAGCACCAGGCCTTCAGAGACCTTGGCGCGGATGGTGTAATCCTGATAAGCCGGCAGCGCGATGGCGGCGAGGATACCGATGATCGCGACCACGATCATGAGTTCGATGAGGGTGAAGCCCTGTTGCTTTTTCATTGGTGTGACTCCCAAAGGTTGTGAAAACATGCCTGTCGGCGGTTGCACGCTAGCACGGCAAGCGTATCGATTATGTGAACCCGTGCCTGCCGCGCCGAAGTTGTCGCAGGTGGTGAGACCTTACTTCCTGCGCAGCTGTCAGTGTGTATTCAGGTTCCGTGCCAACCCTGCCGGATGGACGGGAGTTGGCGGCCGTGGCGGGTTGTCGGCGTGCGGGCCTGCGGGGGCGTCGATCCGGGGTGACGGGTTGTGTCACTTCGTGACGCGGAGTGTCCGCTTCATTCCACACCGAGCTTCTTCAGCCGGTAGCGCAGCTGGCGCAGGGTGAGGCCCAGCAGCTTGGCGGCCTGGGTGCGGTTCCAGCGGGTCTTTTCCAGGGCCTCGATGATGGCTTCCTTCTCGGTGTGGCCGAGGAGCTGGTTGAGGTCGGTGCGATCGCCGGCGGCCGGGTTCGGCGCGGGGGCGTCCGTCGCGCCCGGGGCGTCGTCGAACAGGCCGGTCTCGCCCAGCTGCAGGTCGTCGACGCCGATGGCCGCGCCCTCGCACAGCGTGGCGGCCCGCTCGAGGATGTTCTCCAGTTCGCGCACGTTGCCGGGGAAGGGGTAGGTCATGAGCGCGTCGCGGGCGTGGTCGCTGAGCGACGGGGTGGCGGTGCCCCAGCGTTCGGCCAGGCGGGCGAGGAGGTGCCGGGCGAGCTGGGGCAGATCGTCGATGCGATCGCGCAGGGGCGGCACCGCGACCTGGATGACGTTGAGGCGGTAGTAGAGGTCCTGGCGGAAGCGGCCCTCGCGCACCTCCTCGGCGAGGTCCTTGTGGGTGGCGCTGAGGATGCGCACGTCCACTGGCACCTCGCGGGGGGCGCCCACGGGCTTGACGGCGCGTTCCTGGATGGCGCGCAGCAGCTTGACCTGCATGTGCATGGGCAGCTCGGCGACCTCGTCGAGGAACAGGGTGCCGCCGTCGGCGGCCTGGAACAGGCCGGCCTTGTCGGCGGTGGCGCCGGTGAAGCTGCCCTTGAGGTGGCCGAAGAACTCGCTCTCCATCAGCTCGGCGGGGATGGCGCCGCAGTTGACGGGGACGAAGGGCGCCCGGGCGCGGGGGCCGTGGAGGTGAATCTGGCGGGCGACCAGCTCCTTGCCGCTGCCGGACTCGCCGCGGATGTAGACCGGGGCCTGGCTGCGCGCGAGCTTGCCGATGGTGGCCTTGAGCTGGCGCATGCATTTCGAGTCGCCCAACAGTTCGGTTTCGCCGCTGTCGGCCTGATCCGGTGCGCACTCTCCGGTGTCGGCGGGGGCGTCGGTCCCGCGCGACAGGCGCAGGGCGGCGCTGACAAGGTCGCGCAGCATCTTGAGGTCCACCGGCTTGGAGACGAAGTCGAAGGCGCCGGCCTTGAGGGCCTCGATGGCCGTGTCCATGCTGCCGAAGGCGGTGATCACGGCCACGGGCAGCTCGGGACGGGTGGCCTGGATGTGGCTGACGAGCTCGATGCCGTTGCCGTCGGGCAGGCGCATGTCGGTGAGGCAGAGGTCGAAGTCCTCGGCATCCAGCAGCGCGCGGGCCGCCTTCACGCTGGCGGCCGAGCGGGTGTCGTGGCCCATGCGGCCCAGCGTGATCTCGAGCAGTTCGCGAATGTCCGGCTCGTCGTCGACGATGAGGATGTGCTGGATGGTCATGTTCAGTGACTGGCTCCGTGGTTCGCCCCGAGGCTGGCATCGAACAGGATGCGAAAGCAGCTGCCCCCGGTGGGCACCGGCAGGTATTCGATCCGTGAATGGTTATTTTCGCAGAGTTCGCGCGCGATGTAGAGGCCAAGCCCCGTGCCCTGGGCGCTGGTGGTGAAGAACGGCTCGAAGAGTTGCGCCCGCAGGTCGGCCGGGATGCCCGGACCGTAGTCGACGACTTCGAGGAAGGCGCCGGCTGCGTACGTCGACAGGCCGGCGTTGATGTCCACCCGCGGCTCCTCGCCCGCCGGCGTGCCGTACTTCACCGCGTTGCTGCAGAGGTTCCACAGCAGCTGGTGGAGCTGGCCGCGGTCGAACATCACCTCCGCGTGTACGGGGGTGACGGTGATGCGCAGCTGCCGGCGGTTCAGCCCCTTGCCGGTGGCGAACTCGTCGGCGAAGCCCGCCAGCCAGGGCTCGAGCGCGATGGCCACCGGGCGGGCCGGCTCGCGGCGCGACAGGCGCAGCACGTCCTGGATGATCTCGTTCACCCGCCCGGACTGCTCGTGGATGATGGTCGCCAGGCGCGCGTCGCCCGGGTCCAGCGCCTCGGACTCGTGGAGCAGCTGCGCGGCATGGCTGATCGCCCCCAGGGGGTTGCGGATCTCATGGGCGATATTGGCGGTGAGTCGCCCCAGCGACAGCAGTTTTTCGTCCTGCAGCTGGCGGTTGAGGTCGGCGGCGTTCTCCAGGGCGATCAGCGTGGCCGGCTGGGTGGTGAACTCCAGGCGGGTGAAGCGGGCCTGGAGTTCGCGGCCGCTGACCAGGTCGGGACGCAGGCGCACCGGGCCGGCGCGGCGGGTCTGCAGCCAGTCGTCCCGGGCCGCGAGCAGCTCGGGCGAGAGCTGCCTGAGCTCGTAGGGGTTGCCGTGGGGGGGGCTGCCGAGCAGCTGCCAGGCCGCCTCGTTGATGGAGCGGATGTTGCCGTCATCGTCCACCACCAGGATGCCCGACTGCATACGCTCCAGGATGTGTTCGTTCAGTGCGGTGAGGTCGGCGAGGTCCACGCCGCGGCGGGTGGCCAGCGCCGCGCTTTCCTCGGCGCGCCGCGCCAGGATGATGGCGATGATGGCGGTGACGAACAGGGTGGCGCCGAGGATGCCGGTCTGGGCGTAGCTGAGGGCGTAGTCGGCCTCGAACCACTGCGACAGGCCCTGGTCGGCGAGCAGGGCGATGGAGGCGAGCGCCGCGAACGAGGCAGCGAGGCGGGCAGGCACCAGCAGGCTCGCGGCGGCGATCACCGGGATGAGCAGCATGCCGACCCCGCTGGTAATGCCGCCGCTGGCGTGCATGAGCAACACGATACAGGCGATGTCGAAGACCACCAGTACCACGATCTGGATCAGAAACGGCGGGAAGCGCAGGTGGCCCGTGACGAAGGCCAGCGCGGCCAGGGCGATGTAGAGGATGTCGGTGGTGACGAACAGGCGCGGGTCGAACTGCCCCGGGGATTGCGGGTGGATATCCGCCAGCCACAGCCCGAGCAGCAGGGTGGCCACCAGCAGGCGATAGAGGTTGAACAGCCGCAGCGAGCGCCAGCCCTCGCGGTCGGTGTCCAGGCGCAACCAGTCAGTCATGGTCCGGGCGCGTCGCGAACGGCATCCGGGGCGTCAGTCCTCGCCGCCCGGCTGGTCGAGCCGGCGGTGTTCATCGCTGCAGTAGGTCTTGCCGCCGGCGTGCACGGCCGTGTTGGCAGGGATGTGCAGGCCGCAATGGGCGCAGCGCACCATGTCGCGGCCCTGCTGCACACGCGGCGGCTTGTCCTCGCGAGGCGGGCGGGTGGCGAGCAGGCGCCTGACGAGCAGGACGGCCACGGCGATGGCGGCGACGATGAGTAGGGTACGGAACATGCGGTGTGTCTCTGTGTTGCAGTCAGTGGCGGTCGCCGGATTCACTTTGCGCGCGGCCGCGGTTTCATCCAAAATTACCAGCCAACCAAGAATAAAGCACGCGACCATGCATCTCCACGAATATCAGGCCAAGGCGCTGTTTCGCGACCATGGCATCCCCGTACCCGCCGGCGTGACCGCGCACAGCGTCGAGGAGGCCGTGGCGGCGGCCGCCACCCTCGGCGGCGAGGGCTGGGTGGTCAAGGCCCAGGTCCATGCTGGCGGGCGCGGCAAGGCCGGCGGTGTGAAGCTGGTGCGCTCGGTCGACGAGTTGCGCGCGGCCGCCGAGGTCCTGCTCGGCGCGCGGCTCGCCACCCACCAGACCGGCCCCGAGGGCCTGCCCGTCCACGTCCTGCTGGTCGAGCCGCTCACCGACATCGGTCGCGAGCTGTACCTGAGCCTGCTGGTCGACCGCGCGCGTCGCCAGGTCGCCATCATGGCCTCGGCGGCCGGCGGCATGGACATCGAGGAGGTGGCGGCGAAGACGCCGGAGCAGATCGTCACTGCCCACGTGAACCCGGCGGCCGGCTTCCAGCCCTACATCGCCCGCCGGCTGGCCTTCGCCCTCGGGCTCGGGGGCGAGCAGATCCGGGCCTTCGGCCGGCTGCTGGCCGGACTGTATGACCTGTTCGTGGCCAGCGACGCGAGCCTCATCGAGATCAACCCGCTGATCGTCACGGGCGCGGGCGCGCTGATCGCTCTGGACGCCAAGGTGAACCTTGACGACAACGCCCTCTATCGTCACGCCACCCTGGCCGAGCTGCGTGACCCCAGCCAGGAGGATGCAGCCGAGGCCAGGGCTGCCGAGCATGCGCTCAACTACATCCGCCTGGACGGCAACATCGGCTGCATGGTCAACGGCGCGGGCCTGGCCATGGCGACCATGGACCTCATCAAGCTGCACGGCGGCGCGCCGGCCAACTTCCTGGACGTGGGGGGCGGCACCACCGAGGAGCGCGTGGCCGAGGCCTTCAAGCTGATCCTCTCCGACGACAAGGTCGAGGGCGTGCTGGTGAACATCTTCGGCGGCATCGTGCGCTGCGACCTCATCGCCGAGGGTATCATCCGCGCCGTCGAGGAGGTGCACGTGGCCGTACCCGTGGTAGTGCGCCTGGAGGGCACCAATGTCGAGCGCGGGCGGCAGCTGCTTGCCAACAGCGGTCTAAACATCATCAGTGCCGAGGGGCTCACCGATGCCGCGCAGAAGGTCGTGGCGGCCGTGGGAGGTGCGCAATGAGCATCCTCGTCGACCGCAACACCCGTGTGATCTGCCAGGGCTTCACCGGCAAGCAGGGCACCTTCCACTCCGAGCAGGCCATCGCCTATGGCACGCAGATGGTCGGCGGCGTGACGCCGGGCAAGGGCGGACAGACCCACCTCGACCTGCCCGTGTTCGACACCGTGCATGACGCGG
>DSBO01000220.1 GCA_011046015.1 Thioalkalivibrio sp.
GCCCTGGCCTGCATCAACATCGTGGTGGGCGCGAACGCCGGCGGCGCCTTCAGCCCCTTCGGCGACATCACCACCCTGATGGTCTGGCAGCGCGGCATCCTGCCCTTCCCCGAGTTCTTCAACCTGTTCGTGCCGGCACTGGTGAACTGGCTGGTGCCGGCGTTCATCATGGCCTTTGCCGTGGAGAAGGGCCGGCCCGCGCCGCTCGCCGAGGCGGTACGCGTAAAGAAGGGCGGCTTCGTCACGATCTTCCTCTTCATCGCCACCATCGCCACCGCGGTCACTTTCCACAACAAGCTGCACCTGCCGCCGATGCTCGGCATGATGATGGGCCTGGGTGTGCTCAAGGTGTACGGCTACTTCCTCCGTCGCCACGAACTCCACAGCAGCTGGAACGCCGATACCCTGACCGGCCCCGACGAGGTCAGCTTCGAGGGTTCCAGCAGTGAGCTGTCGCGCGAATACAAGCCGCGGCAGAAGCCCTTCGACATCTTCATCTCCATGAAGCGCGCGGAGTGGGACACCCTGATGTTCTTCTATGGCGTCATCCTCTGCGTGGGCGGCCTCAGCACCCTGGGCTACCTGGCGGTGGTCTCGGAATGGATGTACCACGGACTGGGCGCGACCAACGCCAACGTGCTGGTCGGCATTCTCTCCGCCGTGGTGGACAACATCCCGGTGATGTTCGCCGTGCTCAGCATGACGCCGGACATGAGCGACGGGCAGTGGCTGCTGGTGACGCTCACCGCCGGGGTCGGCGGCTCGCTGCTGTCAGTGGGTTCCGCCGCCGGGGTGGCGCTGATGGGGCAGGCGCGCGGCGTCTACACCTTCTTCGCCCATCTCAAGTGGACCTGGGCCATTGCGCTGGGCTACGCGGCCAGCATCTGGGTACACTTCCTGGTCAATGCCGACTTGATGTAGGGCCCCCCTGATGTGACCGACCGTGCCCCCGGCCGACACGACAACGCCCGCATCACGCGGGCGTTGTCGTGTCGGCCGGGCGGTGGTCGTCAGCGCCGTCGGTAGAGCAGGTCCCAGACGCCGTGGCCCAGGCGCTGGCCGCGTTGCTCGAACTTGGTGACCGGGCGGTAGTCCGGACGCTCGCTGAACTGGCCCGGACCCCTGGTGTTCTCGAAGTCGGGGCTGGCCTCCATCACCTCGCGCATGTGTTCGGCGTAGTTCTCCCAGTCGGTGGCCATGTGGAAGATGCCGCCTGGTTTGAGCTTTTTTGCCACCAGTTCGACGAACTTCGGCTGCACGATACGCCGCTTGTGGTGCCGTTTCTTCGGCCAGGGGTCGGCGAAGAACAGCAGCAGGCGGTCGAGGCTCGCATCCGGCACGTGGAGCTTGAGCACCTCGACGGCGTCCTCGCAGATCACGCGGACGTTCTCGAGCCCGCCCTTCTCCACCAGCTGCAGCAGGTGGCCGACGCCCGGTCGGTGGACTTCTATCCCGATGAAGAGCTGCGCCGGGTCGGCCGCCGCCATCTGCGCCAGCGAGGCGCCGTTGCCGAAGCCGATCTCCAGCGTCACCGGACGCTCGCCGGCCAGCAGGGCCTTCAGGTCACCGGACTGCGCCGGCAGCTCCAGGCCGAAGCGCGGCCACAGGCTGTCCAGCGCGCGCTGCTGGCCGGGCGTGAGCCGGCCTTCGCGACGCACGAAGCTGCGGATGAGGCGTCTTCCCGGGGTCTCGTCGGTCACCGCGCGGCTCGGCAGGTGGCTCAGAAGAAGGTGCCGTCGATGGGCGAGGAGGCCGAGGCATAGCGCTTGCGCGGCATGCGCCCGGCGAGGAAGGCCTCGCGGCCGGCCTCGATGCCCTTCTTCATGGCCGAGGCCATGAGCACCGGGTTCTGCGCGGCGGCGATGGCCGTGTTCATGAGCACGCCGTCGCAGCCCATCTCCATGGCAATGGCCGCGTCCGAGGCGGTGCCCACGCCGGCGTCCACCAGGATCGGCACCGAGGCATTGGCGACGATCTCAAGCACGTTGTAGCGGTTCTGGATGCCGAGCCCCGAGCCGATGGGGCCGGCCAGCGGCATCACCGCCACGCAGCCGATCTGCTCGAGTTCCCTGGCCATGATCGGGTCGTCGTTGGTGTAGACCATGATCCTGAAGCCATCTTTTACCAGCTGCTCGGCCGCCTTCAGGGTCTCGGTGATGTGCGGGTAGAGGGTCTTCTCGTCCCCCAGCACCTCGAGCTTCACCAGGTCGTGGCCGTCGAGCAGCTCGCGGGCGAGCTGGCAGGTGCGCACCGCGTCCTTGGCCGAGTAGCAGCCGGCGGTGTTCGGCAGGTAGGTGTACCGGTCCGGCGGCAGCACGTCGAGCAGGTTGGGCTCGTCCGGGTTCTGGCCGATGTTGGTGCGGCGGATCGCCACCGTGATGATCTCGGCCCCCGAGGCCTCGATGGCGCGCTTCGTTTCGTCGAGGTCCCGGTACTTGCCGGTTCCGACCAGCAGGCGGGAGGTATACGCGGTGCCGGCGATCAGCAGCGGATCGTCGGGGATGAGGGTCTGGTTGGGGGCGCTGGACATGGGGTTACCTTACAGGTTGGGGCGCGGCTCAGCCGCCGCCGATGGCATGCACGATCTCGACCCGGTCGCCGGCGCGCAGTTGGTGCTCGGCAAACCGGCTGCGCGGCAGGATCTCCTCGTTCACCTCCACGGCCAGGCGCTTGCCGGTGAGCTCGAGGAGCTCGATCAGCCCGGCCGCGGTGAGTGCGTCCGGTACGTTGCGGGGTTCGCCGTTGAGAAGAATCTGCATGGGGTTCGGGTCGTGCTGCCATGACTGGATGATGGATGCCGCATTTTACACGAAAATGCGGCATCCATTGCGCACAGACCCGCCGCATTGGGTATGATGCCCGTCTTGCCCGGAGAGACTCCCGTGTTCGCACGCCGCATCCGTCACTGGCGCTGGCCACTGCTCGTCCTGCTGCTGTTCGTCAGTGTGCAGGCGGGCCTGTTCGCGCACGCGCTGGACGCCGATGCCCACGACCACGGCGAGTCCTGTGACGTCAGCCTGCTCGCCCACTTCGGCGGCGCGCCGACGACCCCGTCGTTCAGCCTTGCCCTCGCGAAGAACCGCTTCGAGGCGCCGGTCGTTTCCCTCACCGGTACGCCGACCACCCCGTTCCATCACCCCTACGCGCCACGCGCTCCCCCGGTCTGATCCCCGGTTAGGCACTGCTTGATGCGCACCGCGGCCGTGGCCGGCGGTGTGCTGCACCGTGGATTTTCGAATTATTTTCTGGGGGTTAAGCATGAAACCTGTCCTGTTTGCCGCCGCCTGCGTGGGCGGCGTGATGATGAACCTGCCTGCTGCCCTGGCGGCGGAAACCGATACGGCTGCGCTCGAGGCCGAACTCGAGGCCCTGAAGGCCGATCACGAGGCGCGCCTGGGCGTGCTGGAGGCCCGCGACACGCTGCCGGCCATGGGCGCTGCGAGCCGGTCACCCGGCAGCAACGTCTTCAACCCGGCGATCTCGGCCATCGTCATGGGGTCGTACCTCTCCTACGACGACGCCCCCGAGCGCGAGCTGGCCGGCTTCCAGCTCGGCGGCGAGACCGACTACGCGCCCGAAGGCCTGAGCCTGGGCGAGAGCGAAATCATCTTCTCGGCCAATGTCGACCAGCGCTTCTATGGCCAGCTCACCGTGGGACTGCATGACGGGGAGGAGGGGACCGAGGTGGGTATCGAGGAGGCCTTCTTCGACACCCTCGGTCTGCCGGGCGGCACCGGGCTGCGCTTCGGCCGCTTCTACTCTGGCATCGGCTACCTCAACCAGCATCACCCGCACGCCTGGAATTTTCATGATGCGCCCCTGCCCTATATCGCCTTTCTCGGCGGGCAGTTCGGCGACGACGGCATCCGCGCGACCTGGGTGGCACCCACCGACCTGTTCCTGGAGCTGGGCACCGAGGTCTACCAGGGCGGCAGTTTTCCCGGTGGCGCCGATCCCGACTTCGGCGACGTGACCACGGCCTTCGTCCGCATCGGCGGCGACGTCGGGATGAGCCATGCCTGGCGAGCGGGCCTGTCGGCGCTCTGGGCCACGCCGGCCGGGCGCGAAGGCGGCGGCCACCACCATGGCGAGGCGGTGGGGCCGGACGTCGAGTTCACCGGCGACTCCGACCTGCTGATCGCCGATTTCGTCTGGAAGTGGGCACCCAACGGCGACTACCGCCGGCGCAGCTTCACCGTGCAGGGGGAGTATTTTTATCGCGATGAGCAGGGCGAGGTGGCGTTCGCCGAGGACGGGGAGAGCGCCGAACTCGCCTACGACGGCACCCAGCGCGGCTGGTACGTCGAGGGCGTGTATGGCTTCAACCCGCGCTGGCGCGCCGGCCTGCGCTACGAGCGCCTGTCGACCTCCAACACCCTGGCCGTGGACAGCATCACGGCGGGCCTGACGCCCGACGAGGTGCTGGACGAGTCGGGCCTCCTGGACGGCAACGACCCCAGCCGCTGGGGCGCGATGGTGGACTACTCGCCCAGCGAGTTCAGCCGCATCCGCCTGCAGTACAACCGTGACGAGTCCGGCCATGAGCCCAACAACGTCTGGCTCGTGCAGTACATCATGAGTCTCGGCGCACATGGCGCGCACGCGTTCTAGAGGAGACGAGCGATGAAATACCTCATGCCATGGGCGCTGGTCTGCGCCCTGGCGATCCTGACCCCGGCCGCATGGGCCGGGGTGCGGGTCTTCGCCTGCGAGCCCGAGTGGGCGGCGCTCGCTACCGAACTGGGCGGTGAGCGGCTGACGGTTACCAGTGCCACCCATGCCGGCCAGGACGTGCACTACATCCAGGCCCGGCCAAGCCTCATCAGCCAGCTGCGCCGGGCGGATCTCATGGTCTGCAGCGGTGCCGGCCTGGAGGAGGGCTGGCTGCCGGTGCTGCTGCGTCGGGCCAACAACCCGGCCGTGCAGCCGGGGTCCCCCGGGCATCTGCTGGCCGCCACGGTGGTCCCCATGCGCGGCGTGCCGGGCGACGTGGACCGCGCCCAAGGCCACCTGCACGCGGACGGCAACCCGCACCTGCAGGTCGACCCGCACAACATCGGGCGTGTCGCCCGGGCACTCACCGCCCGTCTCGCCGAACTGGATCCCGCCCATGCCGCGCACTACCGTGAGCGGCTGGCCGCGTTCGAGGCGCGCTGGGCGGCGGCCATCGACGACTGGGAGAGACGGGCCGAACGCCTGCAAGGGCTGCGCGTGGTCACGCATCACGAGGACTGGCTGTATCTGGCCAGCTGGCTGGGGCTCGAGGTCGTCGGCAAGCTCGAGCCCCTGCCGGGCGTACCGCCCACCAGCGCGCACCTGGCGCGGCTGGAGGCGGAGGTCGCCGAGCGGCCGGTGGCGGCGATCCTGCGCACCGGCTACCAGGATGGCCGCGCCGCCGACTGGCTGAGTGGGCGCACGGGCGCGCCGGTGCTGGTGCTGCCGCACACGGTGGGCGGCGAGGTGGTCGACCTGTTCGCCCTGTTCGACACCATCCTCGCACGCCTGGAGGCGGTCGCCCCGTGAGCCTCGACGGGCTCGAGGCGAGCATCCTGCTGCCGGCCCTGGTCGCCGGGCTGCTGGTGCTCGCCGTCCACGTGCCGCTGGGGCGCGAGGTGCTTGCCCGGGGCATCATCTTCATGGACCTGGCCGTCGCCCAGATCGCAGGCCTCGGGGTGGTGCTCGGTCAGGCGCTGGGCTGGGGCGGCGGGCTGGCGGTGCAGGCGGCAGCGTTCGCCGCCGCGGTCTTCGGCGCGCTGTTGCTCTCGGTCTTCGAGCGCCGGTTGGCGGCCGTGCAGGAGGCGGTCATCGGCTCGGCCTTCGTGCTGGCCGCCACCGGCGCCCTGCTGGTGGTGGCGGGCGATCCCCACGCGGGCGCGGTGATCGGCGACCTGCTCGCCGGCCAGGTGTTGTGGGTGGACTGGGGGCAGCTGGGGCTGGTGGGCGTGCTCTATGCGAC
>DSBO01000187.1 GCA_011046015.1 Thioalkalivibrio sp.
GACGCCGCCGACGGCAACGTCGACTCGCTGGACGAGACCTGGGCCCAGCCCGCCAGCCTGCCGCTCTCCGACCAGGCCATGATCAGCGGCCAGATCATTGACCTGCAGGGGCGGCTCAATCTCAACAGCCTGGTCAACGCCGACGGCAAGATCAACGCCACCGCGCTCGCGCGGCTGGAACGCCTGCTGGCCCGGCTCGAGCTGCCCCCCATGCTGGCCGCGGCGATCGTCGACTGGATCGACCCCGACCGCGAACCCTACGGCATGGGTGGCGCCGAAGATGATGCCTACACCCGTCTCGATCCACCCTACCTGCCTGCCAACACCTGGCTGGTCAGTGTGACGGAACTGCGGCTGGTCGCAGGCATCGACGAGGAGCGGTATCAGCGCCTCGCTCCCTACGTCTCGACACTGCCCGAGCCCACGCCCATCAACATCAACACCGCCTCGCCCGAGGTGCTGCAGGCCATCGGCATACCCGAGGGCGTCCTCGGCGCGGTGCTGGACGCGCGTGCCGACAAACCCTTCGAGTCCGTCGACGCCCTGTTCGCCCTGTCGTCACTCAGGGAGCTGGACATCGAGCGCGCCGGCCTGAGCGTCGGCTCCGGCTATTTCGGTCTCTACAGCCAGGTACGCTTCGCCAACACCGACTTGTCACTGTTCAGCCTGATCCGGCGCGACGAAAACGGTACACTGCGCGTATTGCGCCGCCGCCACGAACTGTTCTGACGCCCATGGATACCGTGATCGCCCGCCAACACCCGCTCGACCCCACGCACCTGCAGTGGCGCCGCGAGTCGTCTGACGACAGCGTCCGGCTCGGCGAGGGCGGTTTCGCGGAACTCGCACAGGCCTGCGAGAACGCCCGGCTATTGTGGCTGGCGCCCGCCGAGGACATCCTGCTCACCGAGGTCAACATCGCCAACCGCCGGGAGCTGCGGCGCGCGGCGCCCTACGCCCTGGAAGACGAGCTCGCCGACGACATCGACAGGCTGCACTTCGCCTTCGGCAAGGCCGCGGCCAACGCCCCGGTGCCGGTGGCGGTGATCGGCCGCGAGCGGCTGGCCGGCTGGCTCGCCGTGCTCGCAGACCACGGCCTGCGCCCGCAGGCAGTGGTGCCGGACGTGCTGGCACTGCCGCTTGCGGATGCACACGCCAGCATCCTCCTCGAGGACGGACGCGGCCTGGTCCGCACCGGCCCGGCCCGTGGCCTGGCCGCCGATCGCGACACCCTGGACACGCTGCTGGCCACCGAACTGGAGGCCAGCGCCGCGCCCGAGCGCCTCGACGTGTGGCGCTGCGCCGAGGCGACGGGGGATACCCCCCGCCTGGGCATTCCGGTGGAGGAACGACGCTGTCCGAACAACCCGCTGGAGCTGGTGCCGGCCGGCTGGGGCCGCCAACTGCCGCTGAACCTGCTGCAGGGCGAGTTCCGTCCGCGGCGCCCGGCACGCCGCCATGCGCCGTGGTGGATCGCCGCGGCGCTGGCCGGCGCATGGCTGCTGCTGGCGTTCGTCCAGGACGTGACGCAGCTCCGCGAGCTCGACCACCTCAAGACGGGGTACCAGGACGCGATGCGCCAGATCTACTTCGACACCTTCCCCGACGCGCGCCGGGCGCCGGACCCGCGTCTGCTGATGGAGCAGCGACTCGAGGCCCTCAGGACCGACGCCGGCGGCGGGCCCTCCGGCTCGCTGCTCGTGCTGCTCGACGCAGTCGGCGCGGCAATCCCCGACCCGAACGCCGCCCGTATCGTCAGCCTGCGGTTCCGCGACGGCCGCCTGGACGTGGAACTCGACGCTGCGAGCGCCGCCATGCTGGAAGAGATCAAGCAGACCGTGGAGACCGGCGGACTCCGGGCGAGCCTGCAATCGGTGGATACACAGGGGAATCGCGTGACCGGCCGGATCAATGTGGAGCGTGCACGATGAAGGCATGGTTCGACCAGCTCGCACCGCGTGAACGGCTCACGCTGATCGTCGGCGCGACCGTCGCGCTGCCGCTGCTCTTCTATGTGCTGGTGTGGGGACCGATCAAACGCGATACGAACACGCTGGAGCAGGCCGTCGCCGCCCAGCGCGACACCCTCGCCTGGATGCAGTCGGCGGCCGCGGAGGTGATGAACCTGCGGGCCCAGGGTGCGCAGGCGCCGCAGCAGGCCAGCGGCGGCGGTTCGCTGCTCTCGATCGTCAACCAGATGGCGCAGCGCCACGAACTCGCCGGCACGATCCAGCGCATGAACCCGCAGGGAGAGCGCGCCATCGAGCTACAGCTGACCGGCGCAAACTTCGATCGCTTCGTCACCTGGCTCGGCGAACTGGAGTCCAGTCACGGCATCACCGTGAGCAGTCTCACCCTGAACCGTACCGCCCAGCCCGGCCAGGTCGATATCCGCCTCACCCTGGAGCGCCCGGCATGAGGAAGGCGCTCATCGGGTACGCGAGCGTGTTCCTGCTCGCCTTTCTGCTGTTCCTGGTGGCGGGCCTGCCGGCCAGCGTGGTACTCGAGCGCGTCGCCCTGCCCGAGGGGCTGGAGGTGAGCAATCCCCGCGGGAGCGCCTGGTCTGGACAGGCGACGCTGGCCGATCGCCACGGCCCGCTCGGCAACATCGACTGGCGGCTGGACATCCTCCCGCTGCTGCTCGGCCGGCTCGGCGCCGACCTGCACTTCGATGGACCGCTGGGCGAGGCACGCGGGCACGTGCGGGTCGACAGCCCCGCAATCACCATCCGGAACCTGGACCTCTCGCTCGACATACTGGCCATCACCTCACGCCCGCCGGCCCTCTTTCCCACCCGCGGGAGCCTGGTCGGCCGCATCGGCGAGGCCCGCGTCGACGCCGACGGCATCGCCCGGCTCGAGGGCCAGCTGAGCCTGCAGCAGACCGGGCTCACCTTCCCCATGGAACTCGCACTCGGCGACTTCATGGTCGACTTTGCCACCGCCAACAACACCATCACCGGGACCATCAGCAGCAGCGAGAAGCCGCTCAGCGCCCGCGGCCAGGTCCGCATCACCCAGGGCAGCCGCTACCAGCTCAACCTGACGCTGCGCCCGGACAGCGAGGCCGGCCCCGCACTGAAGGACGCCCTGGCCCTGGTCGGCCGCCCGGCCGCCGACGGCAGCGTCTCGCTGACGCAACGCGGCGACCTGCGCCGCTGGCTCGGAAACTAATACCGTGACCCATAGATTTCGACACTAGGGCAGGCATCTGCGCTGGGGTATCATCGCCCCTCACTCACAGGCGAAGCGGCTGGAAACATGGCCAAGAAGAAACTCGGGGACATCAAGGTAAAGATCACGCCGGAGAACAAGTGCGGCTTTTGCACCAACTCCAAGTGCTGCACCTACGTCACCCAGGAAATCGACACCCCGAAGAGCAAGTACGACTTCGAGCACCTGCTCTGGCAGGTCTCGCACGAGAACATATCGGCCTACAAGGACGAGGACGGCTGGTACCTGCTGGTGGACGCGCGCTGCACGCACCTGCAGCCGGACGGTGGCTGCGGCATCTACGAGGTGCGCCCCGAGATCTGCCGCGAGCACGACAACGACTACTGCGAGTTCGACGCCCCCGCCGAGGATGGCTTCGAACTCTACTTTCCCGACTACGCCACCCTGCTCAAGTACTGCAAGAAGCGCTTCAAGAAATGGGAGCGGGGCTGATCAGCCTCGGTGGATGCTGGCGTTGATCGCCGGAATCACCTCGTCGAAGGCGTTCACAGCAGGATAGTCCGCCGTGTCCTTCGGCGCACCCCGGGAATCGGGTTCGCGGATCGCCAGCAGGTAGCCCACCCCGTAGTCGCGCGCCGCCGCGAGCACGCTCAGGTTGTCGTCCACCATCAGGGTGGCCGCCGGCACATAGGGCTCGACGGCATTGAGCCTCGCCCAGAATCCCGGCTCCTCCTTGGCCAGCCCCAGGGTATGCGAACTGATCACGCGATCGAAATACCCCTCGATGCCGGTGTAATCGAGCTTGAGCGAGACACTGGCGCCGTGGGCGTTAGTCAGCAGCACCACGCGCTTGCCGGCACGGCGCAGGGCATCGAGGAATTCCGGTACGTGACCGTGCACGTCGATCAGATGCGCCACCTCGTGCTTGAGTGCCACGATGTCCAGTCCCAGTTCCCGGCTCCAGTGGTCCAGGCAGTACCAGGCCAGGGTGCCCTCGACTTCCTTGAAGCGCGGATACAGCTGGCTCTTGGCCTCGACCACCCCGATACCGTGCTCCTGGGCATAGCGCCGCGGCAGGTGTTCCAGCCAGAAGTGGTTGTCGAAGTGCAGGTCGAGCAGCGTCCCATCCATGTCGAGAAACACGGTGCGGATCCGCGACCAGTCCAGGGTCGGCAGGGTCATGACATCTCGCGAGTCGGCGGTTACCCGCTACAGTCTACACGAGCGCCCGGCGTCCGGGTGGCGGTTTGGCTATAGTCAGGGAACTAAAGGGCGGATCGGCGACTCCCTGCCTGAGAAGCCGGAAAACGACGAGGTGCGCGATGCATGCCAAGTACCTACCCCTGCTGGGCATCCTTGCCCTGCTCCCCCACACCACCCTGGCCACGGACCCGGACGATGACTGGCTCAATGACGACAGCGAGTTCCGCGCGCTGGCCGTCAACGACGGCGAGCTGAAGTTCATCGACGAGCCGAAAGGCAAGCCGGTGCATCACCACCACAACCGCATCGAGCTGTTCGACACCAGCCTCGACGACGGCTGGGTGGGACTGGTGCAGTGCCACGAGAACCTCGACGCCGTCAGGCGCGCACAGGTCGTGTACAATGAACACCGCAGCCGCGGGCTCGAAGTGACATCCTTCGAGAACATCGGCCGGGCCTGGGTGGAAGGCGCCACGGTCCAGCTCGAGGACGTCGGCCAGCGGGCGCGCCTGTGCGTGCGCGCCGAGACGCTCGCCCTGGAGGCGAACGAGGATGGCAGCTACAGCCTGCGCAACGGGCCGTTCATGCGCCGTTTCCTGGACGGCTACTACCCGATGCGGGTGTCGATGGACATCCGGGTGCCGGAGCAGTACCTGCGCTTTGCCGGCACCCAGCCCCCGCGTCAGGACGGTTTCGACGTGTGGTCCACACCGGAAGGGGTTCAGATCAATGCCTGGTTTGAAGGAAGGTTGCACACCGAGGTCCGCTTCCAGCCCGATTTTTGCGACAACCCGGGGCCGACAACCTGCTGAGTGCCCGCCGGTGGCGCCCGAGGACTGACGCCACATGTCTGACAAGCGAAAGCCCCGTATCCTCGACCAGCGCATCGTCGCCGAAAGTCGCCTGTTCTGCGTCGAGCAGCTCGACCTCGAGTTCGCCAACGGCACGCGCGTGCAGTACGAGCGGCTGCGCAGCTCCGGCTTCGGCGCAGTGCTCATCGTCCCCCTGCTCGACGCCCACACCGTGCTGCTCATCCGCGAGTACGCCGGCGGCACCGACCGCTACGAGCTGGCCCTGCCCAAGGGCCGCATCGAGCGCGACGAGGACATCCTCGAGGCCGCCAACCGCGAGATCATGGAAGAAGTCGGCTACGGCGCTCGTCAGCTCGAGATCCTCAACCATCTGAGCCTCGCCCCGGGCTATCTCGGCCACACCACCCACATCGTACTGGCCACCGAGCTGTATGAAAAACGCCTGCCGGGCGACGAGCCGGAGGAGATCGAGGTGGTGCCCTGGCGCCTCGACCGGCTCGACGAACTGGTCGCCCGCGAGGACTTCACCGAGGCCCGCAGCGTCGCCGCGCTCTACCTGGCCCGCGACCACCTCGCCCGCCAGCCGGCATGACGCCCGATACCGACACCCTCGCCGGACTGCTGAGGCAGGCCCTGGTACTGGCCCGCGAGGCCGGCGTCGAAATCCTGCGTGTCTACCGCGAGGGCTTCGACGTGCGGGAGAAGGCGGACAAGAGCCCACTCACCAC
>DSBO01000065.1 GCA_011046015.1 Thioalkalivibrio sp.
CGCGCAGGCGCCGGTCCTCGAGCGCCGGGAAGCGCTCGGGGTCGAACATGTGGCCGCCGTAGCCGATGAGCGCGAGGTCGGGGTGCTCGCAGCCGGCGTGGATGAGCCGGAAGGTGGCGAGGAGCCGGCCGAAGGCGTCGCAACGCCGGGCCATGGCGGGGGCGTCCTCGTGGTGCTCGCGCTCGAGGCGCGTCCACAGGCGGGTCAGGCCCTAGGAGTTGTCGTAGAGCACCTCGCCGTAGGGCAGCAGGTGGTTCTCCTTGCCATAGAGCAGGAAGACCAGGCGCATGAGGAAGACCAGCGCCGTCTCGTAGACGGCCTCGGCGGACGTGCCGTCGAGGATGACGCCGCCCGCGGCCTGTTAGTGGTAGCGCTCACCGGGCTCGAAGAGCTTGATCGTGGGTTTGCGGGTGGGCTCCCAGGGCAGGCGGGGTCGGGCCGCGTTCCCGTCGAGCGGGAACTGGGTCATGCGGCGGCGGATGATCCGCCGGAGTCGGTCCGGCATACCGAAGGCGTCGAAGACCGCTTCGTCGATCTCGTCGGTGAGTCGGAGGTACTCCTCGCGTGCACGCTCGCGCGTCGCCACTACCTGCAGCCGGTCATCAACTGCCCCGCTGAATCCCTGCCCAGCCCTCAGCCGCACCCTCGTCGCGCCAGGGGCCTCAGAAGTAGCTCAGCGGGTCGGCCAGCGTGCGCCACTGCTCGGGCATGAACAGCGCCACGACCTGCCAGACGATGCTCAGCGAGAAGATCTGCCCCACGATCATCCCGATGAAGAACGGGATGAGCGCGTGGTACATGCGGATGCCGCCGAATTTGAGGATGCCCCACTTCACCAGCCAGGCGGCGAAGAACGGCCCCCAGTAGGCGTAGCCGTACGGGAGCGTCATCACCAGCCCCAGCGGATGCAGCGGGAAGCGCAGCCAGTTCACGCGCACCACCACGATCAGCAGCGTGAACAGCAGCGCCCCGATGGTGAACATGTTGCGGGCCCGGTCGGGCGGGCTGTGCGTGCCCTTGATGACGGTGTTGACATCCGTCAGCTCGGTGGTCGTGATGCGCACATGATAGCCGCCCTCGGTGATCCCGGCGGAGAGGGTGTTGCCGCCCCACTCGTAGAAGGCGTTCACCGCGAACCACATCATGGCCAGCATCCCCAGCACCAGCGCGACCGACATCAGACCGGTCATGCCCCTGGGGCTCAGGCGCGCGTCCTCGCTGATCTTCAGCCCTTCGATCTGGTAGGTCATGGTCTCGGGGAAGAGCCCGAAGTGCAGGAAGATCAGGCTGGCGAGCATTGACAGGTTGGTGTAGTCGCCGTCGGGGGTGAGGCGCTCGGTGCCCAGGAAGCTCTTGATCTGGCGGCTGGCCTGCCAGAAGGGGAACGACGCCAGCGAGCCGATGCCCGCCTCCGCGCGCCCGCGGGTGAAGATGGTGGCGAACAGCACGATCAGGCCGAAGAAGATGGGCGGTATCCACCAGCTCATCCCGGCGGCGATGTACCACGCGCACAGGAACAGGAAGCCGGTGACCGCGCCGAAGGCGGCGAGCCGGTAGGAGATGGGCGCCATCGGGTCCCGCGCCAGCGCGCCCTCCCGCCCCGGGCCGGCGACGATGCTGCGCCAGAGCCTGCGGAAGTAGCCGCGGCCCGACCAGGCGTAGTAGATGGCGATGCCCACGAACGCCCCCGCCGCCATCTCCCAGAAGAACGGGAAGCCCGAGGGCTCCTCGAGGCCGGTCGCGCGGTAGAACAGCATCATGAGCTTGACCAGGAAGAAGAAGAAGAACATCGAGAAGCAGACGTCCTGGGGCGCGAAGTAGGCCAGCCCCACCAGGTGCGGGTTGTGCACGAAGAGGAAGTGGACCGACAGCGCGTTCAGCGGGTGCTCGGTGAAGAACTGCCCCAGGTTGTAGCCCGGGCCGAGGGTCGGCAGCGACGGGTTGGCGCCGTGGGCCATGATCGTGGCGAAGTGGACGGTGGCCACGCCGAAGCCGGCCCACATGAGCGGCTGGCGCCAGATGCCCCGGTCATCGGAATGCTGCGATGCCCGGGCGAAGCCGGTGATGTAGAGCGGCACCTGCACCAGCGGGAAGGCCAGCCGCTCGTCCTCGACCCAGTGCCGGCGCAGCAGTACGCAGATGCACAGCAGCGTACCCCACAGGACGGCGAAGAAGAGCGTCCACACCCCGATGGTCTGCACCCACGGCATCAGGTTGACCGGGCCGGTGGCGCCCTCGTAGAACTGGCGCATCAGCTCCGGGTCCTTGGGGATGAACCAGGAGGGGTAGGTCTCGACGATCTGGTCGTAGTTGTTGTCGGGGGCGGCGAAGTACTGCGCGGCGGTGTAGACCGGGAGGAAGCGGCTGACGCCGTCGTAGACGCCGACGCCGACCAGCGTGGCCACGTAGATGTAGAGGTAGCTGCGCCGGCCCAGGCCGAACAGGCGCCCGATCACCGGCTCGAGCAGCACCAGCACCAGCAGCGCGGCCAGCGCGTAGTCCACCCCCCCGCCCGCCGACTGCACCATGTTCTGATGCACGCTCAGCCAGACGCTGGCCACGACGATGACCAGCGCCACGACCAGCGTGCGCAGCCTCAGTCCGCGGGGCGCGATCGCCTCCGCGGCACTACGAGCTTCCATTTCGTCCGATCGCTGCGCCATATGCACCAACTCGGGGGGGGGGCCTGGTCTTCGGCCTCCCGTCCGGGTGGATCTCATGCCGGCAAGATCATCCGGACCTTGGTGGGCCTGATTCCGCTCATCGGCATTTCCCCAACGCGTGGCGCTTCGCCTGCTCCAGTGCGTGGAGAAGTGCCCCCAGCGATGCGTGCTGCGTCGCTTGGCCTGCTCGGCGCGGTGGCCGTCCAGCTCGACGCCGTAGGCCAGGGCGTTGGCGCTGCTCTAGTGCTTACTTGCATAAACCAGCGTACGTTGGTTTGAACGTTCCTAGCGGTACTGTTGGTTTCTTCCATTCGAATGGAGCGGCAGTCTGGTTACTTGATCGACGTCGCTGGTTTTCCCATGGTACCGCCCAGCCACTCGCGCCCCGGAACGTCGCTGCGCTCGCACCCATCAGGAAGGCCGCACCTGTCGGAGCAAGGAAGCCCCATGGCACAATACCGCCAGAGGCCGCTGCCGCCCATTCGGGGAAGTAGCGCGGAGACAGCGCGCCGGGTCTCGTCATGTGGCCGCGCGGTCACCGTCATCCACAGGCCATCTCTCACCGCCCATGAGGAGGAAGCAATGTCCGGCGTGCCGGAAGTGAAGTTCGACAGCTTCTACAGCCACGAGGAACTGACCGCCTTCCTGCAGGCCGCGGAGGCCGGCGCTGACGGCCTGATGCGTCTCGACCGCCTGACGGAGACCCCCGAGGGACGCGACGTATGGCTCGCGACCCTGGCCGATCCCGTGGCCGGTTCCGCAGAGCACCAGCCCGCCTACTACGTGCAGGGCAACGTGCACGCCCACGAGATGTACGGCACTTCGGCGGCGCTGCACCTGCTGCATGCGCTGCTGACGGAGCCGGAGGCGCGTCGGCTTCTGGCCGAGGTCACCTTCTACATCGTTCCCCGCGCCAACCCCGACGGGGCCGAGTACGCCCTCAGCACGCACGCCGAGGTGCGGAGCCGGGTTGCCATCGAGGAGAAGCTCAACGCGGTCGTTCCGGAGGACCTGAACGGCGACGGCATGATCCTGAACATGCGCTGGGAGGACCCGGCCGGGCCGCTGACAGAGGACCCCGAAGACGGCCGCCTGCTGGTGCCGCGCCGCCCGGGCGACAGTGGACCGTTCTACCACCAGTGCATGGAGGGCACCATCCACGAGTACGACGGTGGGCCGCTGCGACCGGCGGTCAGCAACTACGACTTCAACCGCAACTACCCCGTCGGCTGGGATCGCGGCACCGACCAGGCCCGCTATCCCTTCGAGCAGCCGGAGATCCGCGCGGTGGGAGACTTCCTTATCTCCCACCCGAACGTCTTCGCGGGCATCGACTTCCACGGCGGCACGCCCGCGATCCTGCGCCCCGACAGCATGCCCGACGAGGAGATCAACGAGGCCGACCTGGCGCTGGTGCTCGAGGTCGGCCAGATGGGCGAGCGCATCACCGGCCTCAAGCTGATGAGCAGCCGCGACTACCGGGCCTCGTGGCGCACGCCCAACGTGCTCCCGGGCAACTCCAAGGACTTCGCGCACTTCGGCCTCGGGCTCTCGTGGTATGTCATCGAGGTGGGTTGGGGCCTGAGCACCGCCGGCATTGGGCCGGACGAGTCCTTCGACGCGCAGCCCGAGACCCGCGAGCGCGACTTCATGCGCCGCATCATGCGCTTCGCCGATGAGCACGCCGAGACCGACAGCCGCGTGCTCTTCGTGCCCTGGAAGGACTACGACCACCCGCAACTGGGTCGCGTGCAGATCGGCGGCCTGACGCGCGCGGCAACGTCCCACGTCTACCCGCCGCAGATGGCGGAGATCTCGGCCGGCACCACCAGCTTCATCCGCGAGCACGCCGCCTGGCATCCGCGGCTGGTACTGTCGGGCTGCGAGGTCACGGCCGTGGGGCCGGACCTCTACCGGGTACGCGGCCGCGTCGCGAATGTCGGGCGCTTCGCCACCAACGTGATGTCCACGGGCCTGACCTCACGGACGCACGAGCCGGTGCAGGTGAGCATCGAGCAGTCGGAGGGCGCTGAGGTGCTCTCGCGCCAGCGCGTGCTGGAGTTCCCGGCCATCGGCGGCGGCGGCGACTTCCGCCCGCTGGAGTGGTTCGTCTGCGCGCCGGCAGGCAGCGAGCTGACCGTGCGCGCCTCACACCCGAAGGGCGGAACCTGCAGCGAGCGCCTCATCATGCCCTGAACCGCCACTGCCGCATGGGAAGGGGATGCACCATGGCAAGACTGTCCGGATCGCTGGCTGTGTCCTCAACGGTCGCGCTGGTGCTGGGGGCGATGGTGTCGCAGTCTTATGCCCAGGACGCGGCCCCGGAGTGGGTCGCGCAGATCCGCCCCGATCATCCGCGCCTGTTCCTCAATGCCGACACCTGGCCCGCGGTGCGCGAGCGCGCGCTCACGGTGCACGGTGAGTACTTCGACGCGATGAAGACCCACGCCGACACGACGGAGCCGGGCCGCGGCTGGTGGGCGGCGTCCGGCGATCCGGATTCGCTGATGGTGCCGGACCCGCGCGAGGGCAGCGAGGTGGACGTGCGCGACTGGGGCCCGCAGGCGCTCAGTTCGGCCATGGTCTACCGCATCGAGCCGTCGCCGGAGCGGCTCAAGCGCATCCGCGACATGCTCTGGGCCGGCCTCGACTACTACCACGCCTGCTACGCCGCCAACAAGTCCGTCAACTGGTACTCCTACTCGCGGCTGAGCTGGCTGGCGGCCATGGACTGGGTCTGGAACGATCTGGACCCGGATGAGCGCGCGGAGCTGGGCCGTAGCATGATCCGGCACGTGGAGGAGGTGCTCCACAAGCCCAACATCGCCCGGCGCAACGGCGGCGGGCATACCACCGGCTACTACGGCGGCCGCAACATCAGCCTCTTCGCCGGGCTGCTGTTCTACAACGAGGGCATCGATGACGAGGCCGCGCTGGAGTACCTGCTCGAGGGCTGGGGCATGTACCGGCGGCTGCTCGAAAACCGTGCGGCCATGGCGGGCGATGACGGCGGGACCGCCTCGCCCACCCTGACCTACTCACTCGCCGACTACCCGCTGGCGGAGTGGCATCTGATCCACGCGCTGCGCGCCGCCGCCGGCGTGGACCTGGCGGCGGAGTGGACCTACCTCGCGATGATGCCCAACTACGTCC
>DSBO01000091.1 GCA_011046015.1 Thioalkalivibrio sp.
CCCCGGCCCCGCAGGCGGATGCTCCACGGCGGGCCGCCGGTGGAGCGCAGCGAGATCTCCGCCGCGGGGTAGAGGTCGGGATCGACCCAGTACCACTTCGTGCGCTTCGTGACGAAGGGCAGGTCGGAGTCCTCGCGGTTGTCGGGGTCGGCGAGTATCTCGAGGATCGGCCCCATCTCGTCCCCGAAGAGCGCGCCGTCGGCGTCCTCGACGGGCCGCTCGAAGGCCGCGCACAGCAGGTGCCCGGCCAGGATGTAGCGGTTGGTCGGGTCGATCAGCGCGCGCTCGCTGGTTGCCTCCAGCAGGTACTCCGGGTGGTCGAGCAGGTAGCGGTGCACGCCGCCGGGCAGCGCCACCAGCGCGGCCAGCGAGTCCTGCCGCCCGCGCCCCGAGCGCCCGATCTGCTGCCAGGTGGACGAGATGGTGCCCGGGTAGCCGTTGAGGATCGCGGCGTCAAGCCCGCCGATGTCCACGCCCACCTCCAGCGCGGTCGTGGACACCACGCCCAGCAGCTCGCCCGCGAACAGCCGGCGCTCGATCTCGCGCCGCTCCTCGGGCAGGTAGCCGCCGCGGTAGGACATGATGCGCTCCGCCAGGTCCTCGAACTCCCCGAGGCCCTCGCGGGCGTAGCGCAGGATCAGCTCCGCCACCGAGCGCGCCAGCACGAAGACGATGGTGCGGATGTGCGCCTTGACCAGCTCGGCCATCAGCTCGGCTGCCTCGAGGTTGGCCGAGCGCCGGCGCAGGGGCTGGCCCTCGATCTCGGGCGGCTCCCAGAGCATGAGGAAGCGCCGGCCCTGCGGCGCGCCGTCGTCGTCGATGACCGTGGCCTGCAGGCCGGTGAGCTTCGCGAACAGCTCGCCGGGGTTGCCGATCGTGGCCGAGCAGGCGATGAACTGCGGGCTGGCGCCGTAGCCCGCGCAGATGCGCCTTAGCCGCCGCAGCACGTTGGCGGTGTGCGAGCCGAAGACCCCGCGGTAGGTGTGCACCTCGTCGAGCACCACGAACTCGAGGTTGCGCAGGAAGTCGCCCCAGGTGTGGTGGTAGGGGAGGATGCCGATGTGCAGCATGTCGGGGTTGGTGAGCACCACCTGGGCCTCGCGCTTGATGCGCCGGCGTTCGCGCCCGGGGGTGTCGCCGTCGTAGGTGGCGGCGCGGAAGGCCATCCCGGCGCCGAAGTCGGCGAGCTTGCGGAGTTGATCCTGGGCGAGCGCCTTGGTGGGGTACATCAGCAGCGCGCGCCGCGCCGGGCGCTCGTAGAGGCGCTGGGCGAGCGGGATGACGTAGGTCAGCGTCTTGCCCGAGGCGGTGCCGGTGACGGTCACCACGTGCTCGCCGCGCTCCACCGCCTCGACCGCGCGCGCCTGGTGCACGTAGAGCCGCTCGATGCCCAGGTCTTCGAGGATGCGGCGGACGGTCGCGTGCAGTTCGACCTGCAGGTCGGCATGGCGCGCCGCGCGGGCGGGCAGCTCGGCCAGCCAGCGGATCTGCCCGCGGTAGTCGGGGTCCTCGCGGATCGCCGCGATGAAGCGGCCGAGGTCCATGAGCGGGTCACCCGGCCGCCGGTCGCCGCGCCGACGGCCCGTCGTCATCGGGTCATTGCGGCTCCTGCAGGCCCTGCGGGCGGCGGCGCTTCTCGACCAGCCCCGCCAGGAAGACGCTCAGCATGTAGAGCGCGACCATGGGCGCGGCGAGGAAGGACATGGTCGCGGGGTCGGTGGTGGGTGTGGCGACGGCGGCGAAGATGAGGATGATCACCACGGCGTGGCGCCACCAGGAGAGCAGTTGCGCGCGCGTCACCAGCCCGATCACCGACAGGAAGGTGAGCACCAGCGGCAACTCAAAGGCGATGCCGAAGACCAGCAGCAGGCGCATCAGGAAGTAGAGGTACGGTTGCAGGGTCAGCTCGACTTCTACGCCCAGCCCCTCGTTGAAGCGGAAGAAGAACGCGAAGGCCTTGGGCGCGATCCAGTAGCAGAACCCCACGCCGCCCAGGAACAGGATGCTGGCCAGCGGCACCACGATGTAGACGTAGCGGCGCTCGTGCGGCTCCAGCGCCGGCTTCACGAACAGCCACAGCTCCATCACGATCAGCGGCGAGGCGGCGATGAGGCCGCCCACCAGCGAGATCTGCATCATCAGGATGATGCCGCCGGCGGCCTCGAAGATGCGGAAGGCGAAGTCATCGACGCCGGCCGCGTGCGCGCCCGCCTCGGCGGGGTAGCGCAGCACGGCGAGGAGCGGCTCGCGCATGACCCACGCGGCCGCGGCGGCGAGGACCACGTACGCCATCATGCGCACGAGGTGCCAGCGCAGCGCCTCGAGGTGCTCCCAGAAGGTCATCTGTGTCTGTTCGTCTGCGGGCATACAGGCAACCACAAGTGCGACGGCCGGCGGCCTTGAGGGCCGCCGCAGGAGTTCATCGCGCGCCGCTGTCGCGGGTCAGGGCGCTATTCGCCCCGCCCCCGGCTGCGACCTGTGCGTCCAGACCGGCGCGGGCGGAGGCCGCGATGGAGGGGAATTGGCCGGATGCGGGCAGGTGAGACCGCGGTCCACATCTCATCGGCCCCGACGCCTCTGGAGGTCATCATGGAGACCAGGATGACTCCGCCGCGTTGTCGCCGTTGCCGTTCCCCCCTCGTCCTGCATGAGGCGTGCGGGATCATAGATCCCGCACGCCGAACAAGGAGAGGGGGGTGGCGCGAGCGCCGGATCGCGCCGGGGGGTGAGGTCCGCTCACCCGCCCGGGTAGCTGTCCGCGATCCACTCCGCGAGCGTGCCGTCGTAGACCGCGTGCGCGAGGTGCTCGTCGCCCTTCTGGCTGCCCCAGGAGTAGTAGACCGCCACGCGACCGTCGAACTCGCAGAAGTCGATGTCCGAGTTGTTGATGTTCTCGCCGGTGGAGGGGCGCAGGATCGGGTTCTGCGGGCTCTGCTGCCAGTGCAACAGGTCCACTGAGCGCGTCAGCCAGGTCTCGAACCACCACGGCCCGGCGTGCTCGAGATACCACACGTAGTAGCGCCCGTCATGCCGGCGCATCGACGGGCAGGCGGCGTAGCGATCGGTGCCCAGGATCGCCTCCTCGACCGGCAGCACGCGCCAGTCGATCAGGTCCTCGGACACCGCGAACTTGATGGTGAACGCGGGCCAGCGCGCGTCGTTGCTCTCCAGCGCCATCATGTAGCGCTCGCCATCGGCACACACCGAGCAGTTGTAGAGGCGCTCGTCCACGCCCGCGATTGCCACCGACTGCTCCCACGCGCGCAGGTCGCTGCCGCGGAAGACGTGGATGTCATCGCTGGGCGTCTCCTTGACGCCCAGCGACGCGTACACGAAAACCTCGTCGCCGCGCACGAACGGCGCCGCGAAGGTGAAGCCCTCGCCGAACTCGCCCAGCACCTCGCAGGCGGCGAACTCCTCACGGTCGCGCACATCGCGCGTGCCGTCCGCGAGCCGGCGCACGCGCAGGTAGTGCTCGCCACCATGCGTGTTGTCGGGTGTGCGCGGCCGAACAGATTCGAGGATGAGCAGCTCGCCGCGATAGACGAACGGCGAGGTCTCGACCAGGTGGTCCTGCAGTGTTCCCAGCTTGTGGAGCATTGCCAGCTACCAGCTTTCAGCGGTCGGCTATCAGCTAACAGCGCACGGCTCACGGCGAACAGCTGGCGGGCGGCAGCCACCAGCACGGGGATCACCTGGTTATCGACTGCCGCACCGTATTGATCAGCCCGTAGAGCATTCGGGCGACCTCCCCGGTTTGAGCGCGAACGCGGCTGAGGTCTCCCTCGGTGCCGTAGCCCAGACGACGCGATAGCTCAAGGAAGGTCTCAAGCTCGGCGATGCTCCCGGCAGCGATGCAGAGGAAGCGGCAGAACTCCGCATCCCCACCGCGACCGCGCCCTTCGGCGACATTGGCGGGCACGGATGCCGCGCATCGGCGCATCTGCGACGTGAGTCCGTAAAGCTCGTGACCCGGGAAGTCACCGGTCAGCCGGTAGACCTCAACCGTGAGGTCCATCGCCATCCGCCAGACCGCCAGATCCGGGTAACCGCCCGTCCTGTTACTCACACGTCATCTCCCCCGTCGCTGCGCCCTGTAGTCTCCTGCCGCATGAAGTTGGCCGTGTGCCCTGTGCCGTCCGCCGTGTGCCGTGTGCTGACAGCCGACCGCTAATAGCTGACAGCTTGAGGTCGTGCGCTGGCCCGCCAGCGCACGACCTCAGAACCAGATTATCGGCAGGTTGTCAAAGATCGGCAGCCCCGTCGTCTTCGCCAGGCCCATGACGATGCCGGTGAAGAAGAAGTGGCCGATGACCACGCCCAGGAAGCCCGGCATCGCCCGCCGATAGGCCCCGACGCCGCCGAGCTTGAGAATCAGCTCTTTGATCAGCCACACGATGCCGAAGGGCGCCCAGAAGCGCTGGCCGTAGGTGAGCGCGACCAGGAAGCCCACCGGGTGGAAGGGGAAGCGCAGCAGGACGTTGCGCACGATCAGCCCGCCCAGCGTGAGGACCACGCCGGTGCCGAAGCCCCACCACGACGCGGGCGCCATGGGCAGGGGGGCGGTCGCCAGGCCGATGGCCCAGGTGGCGTCCTGCTCGGCGTAGCGCACGCGCACCCCGCCCGCGCCGGTGCTGCCGCCGAGGATGTTGGCGCCGTGATCGTAGTAGGTGCCCAGGTACATCCACCAGCCCAGCGCCAGCCCGATGGGCACCGCGATGGCCAGCATCGCGCTCATGTCGCGGAAGTCCATGCCGCCGCGCCGCGCCATGTTGTAGCTCTCAAGCTGCGCCGCCATGCCCGAGTGGGCGTAGCCGCGGTCGATCCAGCGCACGTTGAACAGCGCCGCGAAGGGCCGGAAGTTGCCCTCACCGCCGATGCTCTGCGCGCCGAACAGCCGCACATAGGTCTCGGTCATGGCGCTATGCGGGAAGATCCACGGCGTGGCCGCGCCCGCGACCGCGCGCACACGCGCATGGCCGATGGTCCCGGCCAGGAAGATGAACATGGCGAAGACGATGAAGTGCCCGGGCAGGCCGGTCCAGTACCAGAAGCCGCACATGAACAGGATGCCCAGCAGCGCCCCGCGCATCAGCCAGACGTGGCCGGCGGGCAGCTCGTCGCCCTCGTGGCGCACGCCCAGGGCCCCCCGGATTGCCTGCCACAGCGGCCGGCGCGCCACCCACAGCGCGGCGAGGAAGACGCCCACGAAGGTGCCCGCGGCGGTGTCGCGGTAGGTCTCGCCGCGGATCTGCCCGCCGCCGGCCGCGACCGCCACCTTGAAGAGATTGTACAGGATCCACGCCAGCGAGGTGGTCAGCAGCACATCCTGCGGCGCGAAGAACGCCAGCCCGTAGGCCTCGGGCATCAGGAAGATGTTGATGCCCCCGCCGATCACGCTCCACGGGTACTCGGTGAGCAACCGGCCCAGCGGGTACTCGCGCCCGAACTGCGGGAAGGCGAAGGTGGTGGCCGCGATCATCTCGTGGATGCCGTAGCTGGCGCCGACGATGAAGCCCACCCACATGAGCGGGTCGCGCAGGAAGGGGATGCCCGAGGCGAAGCTGCGCTGCTCGGTGATGCCCAGCGGGATCTCGACCAGCGGGTAGGGCAGGCGCTCGGAGAGCGTCCACTCACGCTCGGCCATGGCGGCGATGCACTGCATGGTGGCGAACATCACCAGCAGGAACAGCGACCAGGTGAGCAGCGCGGGCATCCACGCGCCCCAGGGGACGAGCTTCGTGCGCCAGACCGGGCCGTTGAGG
>DSBO01000005.1 GCA_011046015.1 Thioalkalivibrio sp.
GCCTTTGTCAGGCCACCAAGATCGGGCACCGTCGCGATCATGTCAGCCTCTGCGACCACGATCGAGACACTGGACTTCTTCGCTACGCGCTCCCCTGCCGGAGGGTCCTGTCTCAGCACGATGTCAGGCGCGACGTCCTCACTGATCTCTCGCGTGACATCACCGCGCGTCAGACCAGCGGCATCGATCTCATCTGCCGCCTCGGGCTGGGACAGGCCGACCAGATCGGGCACGGTGGCCTTCGTAAACTGGCTGACTGCCCACCAGGTAACGCCACCAACCACCAGAACGGCGAGAATCACGGCGATGATCCACCAGGGGAACGGTTTCTTCTCCTCCGTGACGACCGGTTTCTCTTTTACCTCGAAGGCGATTCCGTCCCCAGTCGTGTAATCCTCACTCGGTGCATCCGTGGAATACACCTCGACACGGAAGGTATACTTTCCTGCCGGCGCATCACCCGCCTGTATGGGCACGGTGAGCTGAATCGTCTTGTCCGGCTCGAGATCCCATTCCTGCTGACGCTCGTTGGCAGGAAGATGGATCTTTCCTATCCAGCCAGCTTCTGCGGGCGCATCCATGTGCACGCGCGCACCGATACGCAAACGCCGGCCACTCACGTTGTGTACGTTGATGACGTGTTGTGCAACTCCGCTGTCATCACATACCACGCTGGTGGTAGCCGCCCTGATTTCGACGATACTGGCCATGCCTTACTCCCTGATCAGGTATTGTATACGAGTTCGTAGGTCACATACACCGGCTTTTCCTGCTCGAGAATTCGCTCGACAAGCGAACGGTGAGGAGCAGCGGCTGGCGGCGCACTCACCCTGATATGAAATGGCAGGGGCAAACCATGCTCGTCCGCCACCTGCTCATCGATATGAAACCCCTGCAAGCCGGTTGCCACCTCCAGGAACCGGCGCAGGCCTTTGCGCGTGCCCCGCCACTGCGAAAGCTCGATGGCGGCGGCTATCAACTCGCGCAGATGTCCGACACCGGTCGATAATGTCTGCGTCTCGCCCAGATCACCCTCACTCTCCCTGGCGTACTCCGGGAAGAACCGATCCAGGTCGACCCAGGACGCCAACACAGGCACCATCGCATCAGGCGTGCGGTAGGGATCGAAATACCGGTCCACATCACGCAACACCTCTTCTGACGGCCCGTGCAGTGACTCCATGACCTCGAGCAGGGCAGGCAGAACCCCCCCCGGATGCAGGGTGCGTCGAAACACCTCGGGCAGAAGCGACTCAATCGTGCTGGAGTTCATCTTCGCCTATCACCTTTATCTCGTGCTCACCCGAACAGAAGAGCCAGGTAGGCGGCAGGGTAACCCGGTCACTGAACGTCCGGGACGAACAGGAATCGAATCTTCCACCACCATCCTCACTGCGGTATATCCCCTTCATCCCGGCCGCCATCAGCCAACGACCATCGGCACTCGCTGCCAGACTATCAACGGGCTCGAACCTGCGAAGCTCCCGTAAAGGGAGCCCACCATTAACGCTGGATGCCTTCCAGCCCGCGTTGCGCGCCTCCAGGTCGAGTGACAGCACGCCGCCACGCTGCGTGGCGGCGTAGGCCCTGTTCCCCACGAAGGCAAGAAAGCGACAACTGCTGGCATCCCAGTCCTTGCCAAAGCCGATCCATCCTTCCGGATTGTCTTCTGCACCGGTCAGCAGCCAGCGGGAACAGCCCTTGCCCGGATCGTCACCCACTGCTGCCATTCCTGCCCAGATGTATCGCCGCAAGCCCACATGCTGCACCTCAAGCACGCGCACCTCCTCGTTCCTGAGGCCAATATTGGTGAAGGTCCGTGACTGACCACCCTGGTGGGAGAGGTACACACCCTTTTTGCCGCGTGCGGCGACTGCCACGCTGACGCCACCCATTGCATCACTCGATACCGCGACATTGTAGAACCCCAGACCGAGATCATCCGGTGCGACTACCAGCTGCTCCGGCACGGCGGCTTCCTGCACCCTCACATAGTAAAGGCCGGCTTCGGTGGCGAGCATCAGGCCGGGTGTATCGTTCTGTTCGACCCATGCCATGTCGTAGATCTGAAAATCGGTACGGGGACCGGCTTTCCAGCTATCGCCGCAATCCGTGGAGAAATAGACGCGCGATGACTGGGTCTCCCCGGGAACCTGGGTCACCACGGCGAGAAAGCCGGCACGCGCCGGACGCCGCCCCGACTCGGTAGGCGTAGCCGCTTCGCGCGGATAGGGCTTCAACAGCACGGGCGTCTCGTCCTCGAAGCGTCGTAACTGCTCCCAGCCCTCGCCGTTGTTCATCGAACGATAAACTGCATCCCCTGCTGCGGCATACCACGTACTTGGCTGGAAGGCATCCACCGTCACGGCCCGCACCTCTGCATCTGGTGCATAATCGACCTGCAGGGTGAGATCATCGACGGTACGCACCCCAGGTTCGGAACTGAGCACCTTGTACACATGCCAGTTGGTCAGCGCATGGCCGAAAGGCCACGCGGCAACACCGCTCTCTGTCGCCAGGGGACTGAGGGTTCGATTGAGACGGCGCATGACTCGTGTACGCACGGCATCCGGGTCTTCCTCGCGATAGACCACGACGGTCGCCTTGACGACCACCTGCTTGTAGCGGGCCCAGGACAGCAGACACTGGGTGCCGAGTGGACGGCGCTCATCGAGCGTCTTCTGCAATGCTGCCAATGAACTGGCATTTTCATGGGCATGCAATTGCTCGAGGGTAACCCGGTCGCCGGACCAGAGCTGAGCTGGCACAGATGGCACGAGCACCAGTTCGGCCGCCCCCGGCTGCGCATGGCGCCAGATGGCAGCACGCGTAAAGGCCCTGGCGCGAGCCACTGCCCCCGAACTCCGCTCGGCGAGCATCTCGAAGTCACGCGCCGTCACGGCACGATGTAACGCGTGTATCTCCTGTGCTCCGCGGCGCATGGCGTTATCCAGTGTCTCGGTCGCTCTCCCCCCGCTGGCCGGCACCGGGTTTGTCACCTGCACGCCCTGAATCGCATCCTTGAGCTGGGTGAGCGTCTGCGCCGTCACATTTCCCGTATCACCCCCGCCGTGCAGATACCAGGCGCGAATCTCCGCATCCTTCGGCGGAATCTCAGCAAGGGCCTGTGCCTCGCCGAGGCCTCCTTCGCCACTCAGATGAATGGCCGGAGCGAACTGAATCAACCCGCTCAGGCGATCGGCGACGAACACGAACCGATCTTCCACCGGATCACTGAAGTTTTGCACCTCGCGCCAGATCCGGAATGCCTTGCCTTCGTATCTCAGGGCCGGGGTATCCGAACCCAGTTCACTGGCATCGACTTCCACCCCGACCACCAGTTGCAGGCGTGGATCGGTGGCAGCCACGACGGGGGTCTGACGCAGTCGAAGCAACTGACCGGGCAACCCGGTACCATGACCCAGGAGCTCGGCATCAATCATCGAGGCATGAAACCCGGGCACGTCCACCTCGGTCGCCCCGGCCTCGATCGTGGCCGACTCCAGCGTAACGAACACCGGGGCATCCGCACCGCCCGCTGCAGACACGCGTGTACCACGCGGTATCGTCACTGCCTTTTCACGAGCGCGTGCCAGACTGAAACGCAACTGCGTGGAGGCGGCAGACGGTGCATACAGCTTCACGCCAATCAGCCGCAGAAATTCGATGTACGCCTTTTCCGGCAGGCGGTTGAGGCGATACAACATGGTTTCGGTCAGGTGGGCAAAGACGTCCACCAGCACCATGCCCGGATCGCCTGGCGACCGGTCGCTCCACTCAGGGCAACGCTGGTCGATGACATGCAGTGCATCGGCGACCAGCTGTTCGAAATCGCGATCATCGAGATTGGGCGAACGGAGCGGCATCAAATCTCTCCCTGTTCCAGCATGACACTCATGGTTAACGCATCCTGCTGTAGCGTGCGGCGCACGCGATATGACAGCCAGACATCCATACGCTGTGCCTCCTCCTGGTTGGCCGTCGCATCCACATCCAGCACATCCACACGCGGCTCCCATCGCTCGATTGCGCGTCGCACATAGTGGATCGCAAGACCATGCGTGGTGGCATCGTTTGGTGCGAATGCCAGGCGATATAGTTCGCAGCCATAATCGGGGCGCATCACACGCTCACCAGGCCTGGTTGTGATCAGCAATAGCAGGGACTGTCGCACCGAGGCCGCCTCACTGACCATGGCGATCGCGCCGGTACGCGAAACCCCGATACCTCGACCATCGACAGGAGCATCGAAATCCGGATGTACAAAACGCCAGGCCCGGTAGCGTTCCATCAGCGCCTTTCCTCCACGAGATCCTGGCCACTTTGCCGCACCTTGTACTCGACGGTTCCCGGCGGTGTCCCGTCGGTGAGCCCCGTTACGGTATCCAGGCAGACGGGGCGACCGTCGATGCGAATTAGCGCGGAATAACCCTGCTTTACCTTCAATGTGGCCGTGCATGGCTTGATGGCCGGCCCCACGTTCGGGCATCCGACGATTGGGCGAGCTTCCGGGTCGGTTGCAACGAGCACCCTTCTGTGCCCGATGCTGACCAGGCCCTGTGTCGCCACAATACCCACCAGTCCCGTCTCATGGGCACAGACCAGAACGGCATCTTCCGTCAGCCAACGCATCATGCACTCTCGAAATCTATGGACTTGCCGCGAATGGTGATCGCCCGCCCCGGGGCATCGATCTCCAGGTCCACCTCGGCGTGCAGTCGTACACGATGGGAGGAAAGCTCGATAAAACTGCCATCACTGTTGCCAGCCCGCAGACGATCCGGCGCGAGCTCCAGGAACTCACCGCTGTCGTTCTTCACTGTTACGCGATGCCGTCCGTCATCGAGAGTCAGGTGCTGACCGCCGGGTGTCCGAAACAGAAAGCGCTCGACGACACCGGCTGCCACGCCGGCATCATCCGGCGGAGTCACTTCACCGTACAAACCGCCCATCACCACGCCCTGGGCGGGGTCGTCATCTGCAAACATGACCAATACGCGATCGCCTGTGTCGGGCAAGGCGACAAGGCCCTTCTCCCTGCCTGCACCCGGGAGCAGTACCTGCAACCAGAGCGAGTTGGTGTCTGCGAACCCTGGCAGGCTCACCCGCACACGGCCCAGACCCTGTGGATCGTCGACATCGGTTACCAGGCCGATGGTCATGTTGCCCTGATCGGGCAATATCGCTGACTCGACCACCGATGTGTCGATCTCGGTGAGATAGCCGCGACGGCGGTCGATGCGATGCCTGACGCCTGCAAGTACATAGCGCCCGTTCACGGCAGCCGCCAGGCCGCTTACCTGCAAAACCATACCGGGATGTAACGCAGGATCGCCGGCGGCCACGCCAGTCAGCACCACCTCGTTGGCATGTCGTCGATCGAGCTCGGCCTGGGCCAGGGCATCGGCCTGGGCCGCATCCTGCAGGGCACGGCCCGCCAGGCTACGCACCGGCTCGCCGCCAACGCGCTCAGGTTCGGCAGTGGCCGCAACACGCCGTCCGGACCGGGCGGCTGTGGCATGTCCGGGGCGTGGCGCCGCCTGCCAGGGATCCCAGGCATGGACATCGACACTACGGCAGGCC
>DSBO01000194.1 GCA_011046015.1 Thioalkalivibrio sp.
GGTGGGGATGGAGCGGATCTGGAAGTGCGCGGCCAGGCCCTGTTCTTCCTCGGTGTTGACCTTGGCGAAGACGATGTCGCCGTGCTTTTCGGACATGGACTCGTAGATCGGTGCGAAGGCACGACAGGGCCCGCACCAGGGCGCCCAGAAATCGACGATGACGATGTCGTTGCCGGTGACGGTGGATTCGAAGTTTTCGGCGGTGAGTTCCAGAGTAGCCAAGACAGTCTCCCGGATGAGTTCAGGTATGGATGAGAATAGGTGAAAACGGCAGGCCCTGCGGGACGTTAGCGCGTCTGTGCCTCGGTCATGGCGTCGCGCAGCTGGAACAGCCGGGCCAGCGGATCGCCCTGTTCGAGCAGGGCCTGCTTGACCTCGGGCGCGAGCGGCAGCAACTCGGCGAGACGTGCGCCGACCCAACCGGCGCGGTCGCAGTGCGAGTCCTCGGCCAGCGGGCCGCCGATTTCGTGCAGGATACGCTCGCACAGCTGCCCCAGGGATTCAAATTCCGGCGGCAAGGGTGTGTCATTTTCCTCGGCCAGCCACTGGATCACGCCCATGCGCAGGCCGTTGTCCTCCTCATGGCTCTCGAGCACACGGAAACGGCGCTCGCCACGGGCGGTGATGCCGAGCAGGCCGTCCGGGGTCTGCGTCCAGTCGACGATGCGCGCGCTGGTGCCGACGGCGTAGATCTCGGCCGGACCGCCGGCCTCCACGCCCTCGCGGATCTGGCAGATGCCGAACACCCCGTCGCTGCGCAGGCGCTCGCGCACCATGTCGATGTAGCGGGCCTCGAAGATGCGCAGGGGCAACAGCCCCTCGGGGAACAGCACGGTGTGCAGAGGGAAGAGCGGGATGCGCTCGGCGCCGAACTCAGTCATCGTCCGGCACATCCTCGCCCCAGCGGGCGACGAGGTCCTGTTCCAGCCCCAGATGGTCGAGCACGCGCGCGACCATGAAGTCGACCAGCCCGTCGATGCCGGTCGGGCGATGATAAAAGCCCGGATTGGCGGGCATCATCACCGCCCCCATGCGTGCGAGCCGGAGCATGTTCTCGAGGTGGATCTCGGAGAGCGGGGTCTCGCGCACCACCATGATGAGGCGGCGGCGCTCCTTGAGCACCACGTCGGCGGCGCGCTCGATGAGCGAGCGGCTGGCACCGGTGGCCACGGCCGAGAGCGTGGCGGTGGTGCAGGGACAGATGACCATGGCGTCCGGCGCGGCCGAGCCGCTGGCCACGGGGGCCGTCCACTGCTCGCGGTCGTAGAGGTGCAGCTGGCCCTCCGCCGCACCGTAGTGCTCGGCAAGGAAGCGGCGCATCTGGGCCGGGCGCGCGGGCAGCTTGACGTCGGTCTCCATGCCGATGACGAGCTGGCCGGGTCTGGAGAGCATGAGGTGCACCTCCACCCCCTGCCCGAGCAGGCACTCGAGCAGGCGCAGCCCGTAGGGCGCGCCGGAGGCGCCGGTAATGGCAAGCGCGACGGACTGGCAGCGAGCCGCGGCCATCAGTGCGCGCCCTGTTCCTTGGCCAGCAGCTTGTTGGTCTCGGACAGGCGCTTGATGAGGGTCTCGGTGAAGGCCTTGTAGTAGCGCAGCTGGCAGTGATCAGAGGCCTGGCCGATGAGCGTGGCGTTGATCTTCATCAGCGTGAGCGGGGCCTCGGCGATGATGGTGGCCGTGCGTCGCTGGTGGGTGATGAAGCCGATCTCGCCGAAGCAGTCGCCGGCGTTGAGCCAGCCGATGGGCCGACCGCCCTTCTCCACCACCGCCGAGCCGGTGACGATGATGTAGAAGGTATCGTCTATGTCGCCCTCGTTGATGACCGTGTCGCCCGCCTCGAAGTTGACCCAGGTGGCGGCGTACATCACCTCCTGGATTTCCTCCATGCTGAAGTCGCGGAAGAAATCGAGCTGGGTGAGCATGTCGCGGCGCTCGAGGTTCTCGATCTGGCGGCCGGCCAGGCGCAGCTGGTCGAACAGGCGGCTGAGGTCGGCGGCGAATTCCACGCCGTTCTGGTAGCGATCTTCCAGGCGCTTGGCCAGGGCCTTCTGCACCACCTGGTCCAGCGCCTCGGGCAGATCCGGCCGGAAATCGCGGATCGAGGGCGGCGCGTTGTGCACGATCTGGTAGACCAGCGAGTGGTAGGTATCGGCCTCGAAGGGCAGGTGGCGCGTCAGCAGGCTGAACATCACCACACCGAGCGAATAGATGTCGCTCTGCGGACCGACGGGCTCGTCCTTCACCTGCTCGGGTGACATGTAGTTGGGCGAACCGATAAGGCCCACGGGCTGGGTCTCGTCCAGTTGCTCGAGCTGGGCGATACCGAAGTCCATGATCTTCACCGTGCCGTCTTCGGTGAGCATGATGTTGCTCGGCTTGATGTCGCGGTGCACCACGCCCTCGCGGTGCGCGTAGTCCAGCGCCTTGCAGCACTTGAACACGACGTCCACCGCCTTGTCGACATCCAGCAGTTCGTCGCCGCGGGTGTAGACCTGCAGGGTCTTGCCCTTCACCAGCTCCATGACGATGTAGTTCTGCACGCCGTCGATACCGGCGTCGAACACCGAGACGATGTTGGGGTGCTGCAGGTTGCCGGCCGCGTGGGCCTCGATAAAGAAGGAGCGCTGGAAACGGCGCTTGGTGGCCGGATCGCTGGCCTCGGGGCTGGCCACCTTGATGGCGACCGGGCGCTGCACGAAGGGGTCGTAGCCCTCGTAGACCACGCCCATGCTGCCCCGCCCGATGCGACGCTTGATGATGTACTTGCCGATCTGGTCCGGCTCGGTTCGGGGTTGTAGTTCTAGCATGGGGTGGTTCGCCGTTGGATCAGGCCAGCATACCCAAGCAGGCGGGTCGCGTCACCCCTGGCGGCCGGCCGACTCTTGCAGTCTCCGGACGAGCGCGTCGTGCAGGCCGTCGAAGCTGCCATTGCTCAGGATGAGCAGTTGATCACCGGGGCGCACGCGCCCGAGCAGCCGGTCGATGATCTCGTCGGTCGTGGCGCAGACCGTGGCCCGCTCGCCCAGCTCCGCGGCCACCGCCTGCAGCGACCAGCCGAGCCCGGGCGGCTCGTACAGAACGACCTCGTCGGCCGCGCCCAGGGCGTCGGCGAGGGTATCCCGGTGCACACCCATGCGCATGGTGTTGGAACGCGGCTCCAGCACGGCGATGATGCGCTCGCCCCCCACCCGGGCCCGCAGGCCGGCCAGGGTAGTGCGAATCGCCGTGGGGTGATGGGCGAAGTCGTCGTAGACCCGCACGCCGCCGACCTCGGCGCGCAGCTGCATGCGCCGCTTGATGCCGGCGAAATCGCCCAGCGCGGCCACGGCGTGTTGGGCCGGCACGCCGGCGTGGCGGGCGGCGGCGATCGCCGCCAGCGCATTCATCATGTTGTGTTCGCCGATCAACGCCCACTCCACGGTGCCCATGTCCTTGCCGTGGCGCAGCACCTTGAAGCGCGAACCGTCGGCCGCCAGCGGCTCGGCCTGCCACTCGCCGCGGTCGATGGAAAAGCCCTCCACCTCGCTCCAGCAGCCACGCGCCAGGGTGTTCTCGATGTTCTCGTCGATGGCATTGGCCACGATCAGCCCCTCGCCCGGCACGGTGCGTACCAGGTGATGAAACTGGCGCTGGATGGCCTCGAGGTCATCGAAGATGTCGGCGTGGTCGAATTCCAGGTTGTTCAGCACCAGGGTGCGCGGATGGTAGTGCACGAACTTAGACCGCTTGTCGAAGAAGGCAGTATCGTACTCGTCGGCCTCGACCACGAAGAACGGGCCCTCGCCTAGACGCGCGGAAACGCCGAAGTTCTCGGGCACGCCGCCGATGAGAAAGCCGGGCATCAGGCCCGTGGCCTCGAGGATCCAGGCCAGCAGGCTCGCGGTGGTGGTCTTGCCGTGAGTGCCGGCCACGCCCAGTACCCAGCGGTTGCGCAGCACGTGCTCGTGCAGCCACTGGGGGCCGGAGGTATAGGGGATGCGCCGGTTGAGCACGTACTCCACCGCCGGGTTGCCGCGGGACATGACGTTGCCGATCACCACGCAGTCGGGCGCGGGCTTGAGATGGGCCGGGTCGTAGCCCTCGAACACCTCGATGCCGAGCTGCTCCAGCTGGGTGGACATGGGCGGGTAGACGTTGGCATCGGAGCCGGTCACTTCATGGCCCGCGGCCCTGGCCAGCGCCGCAACGCCACCCATGAAGGTGCCACAGATCCCGAGAATGTGTACGTGCATGGCTATTGCCCCGATGCGAGCTGCCCCTGCGGGAACAGCAACTGCATGACGATCCAGCTGACGACGAAATACCCCAGCGCCACGCCCAGCCCGCTCCAGCGCGACTTGAGCGACAGCGCCTGGGTGAAGATATAACCGTAGATGGCGATGATCCAGCCGACCAGCACCCAGTAGGCCAGCGCGCTGAAGGTCGCTTCAGAACCCGTGAGGATGGCGCGATACAGGCTGAACACGATGGGCAGGGCCACCACCCCCATGAGAAAGCCGCTGCCCGCCAGCGCCAGCGCGGTCTGCAGCCAGCGGACGGTATAGCCGCGCCAGGCGAGCAGGCCGGCCGCGATGCCGAACAGCAGGGCGACGTCCACCCCGGCCGAGAGCAGGGCCAGGCCGGGCGGGTACAAGGGCCAGGCGATGGCGGCACCCACCGCGAAATACCCGGCAGCGGCGATGACGAGCCAGCTCGGCGAGGCCGGCAGGTCCTGCGGACCGCGGGCCATCACACAGAGTTCGAGAAAGGGTCGGATGTTGGCGTACATCGGCAGTCGGGTGCGTTCAACAGGCCTCAAGCATAGCATGTCCACCCGCGGCATCGCCGCGCCGGGGCGCACGCCACGCCCCCTGGCACCGGCCTCAGGGCTGGGATTCGAGCAGCTCCAGCTCCCGCAGCAGGTCGTCTTCCTCGCGCTCGGGCGGGTTGCCGTCGTAGATCAGGAATTCGCGCCGATCCAGGTAGGCGTTGCGGATGGTGACATAGCGGTCATAGGCAACGTCGTCGACCATTCTCTCGACATCGAGCAGGTCGGCACGCAGATCGATCAGCTTGAGCGCGGCGAGCGACCATGCGAGCCTCTCGTCGTCGATCTGACCCAGCGGATGGGCCCAGCCGTCGACCACCCGACCGCCGGCGTCGCGCACGGTGCTCGGGCCGAGGATCGGCAGCACGAAATACGGACCGGCATTCACGCCCCAGACACCCAGCGTCTGGCCGAAGTCCTCGTCGTGCCGGGGCAGCCCCATGTGCGAGGCCACGTCAAACAGCCCGCCGAGGCCGAAGGTGGTGTTGTAGACGACCCGGTTGAGGTCCTGCAGCGAGGCGGTGAGCTTGCCTTGCAGGGCATTGTTGAAGGCGTTGGGGATGTCGCCGACGTTGGCGAAGAAGTTGGTCACACTCCGGTCGACGGCCTTTGGCGTCACCGCGCGGTAGCCCTTGGCCACGGGCTTGAGGACGGCACGGTCCACCGAGTCGTTGAACTCGAACATCGCGCGGTTATAACCCTCCCAGGGGTCGCGCGGGTCCGGCGTGGTGCGCACGCCGGAACAGCCCGACAGCAA
>DSBO01000061.1 GCA_011046015.1 Thioalkalivibrio sp.
GTCCAGACCCCACTCGCCATGCCGGAAGTCATCATCCTCTATCTCCTGCTCGGCGCCATCGTCGGCGTCATCGCCGGCCTGCTGGGGATCGGCGGCGGCCTGTTGATCGTGCCGGTGCTCACCTGGCTGTTTCTCGACACCGGGCTGCTGCCCGAGGACACGGTGCAGTACGCCGTCGGCACCTCGCTGGCCACCATCGTCTTCACCTCGCTCTCCTCGATCCGCGCCCACCACCTGCGCGGCGCGGTGCGCTGGGACATCGTCGCCCGGCTGGTACCGGGGATCGTGATCGGGACGCTCGGCGGCGCCCTGCTCGCCACCGTGATCGCCTCGTCCACGCTGGGGGTAATATTCGGCGTGTTCGAGATCCTCATCGCCCTCTACATGGCCGCCGACCTCAAGCCCTCGCCCGCGCGCCGGCTCCCCGCGACCGCGGGCATGACCACGGCGGGCAGCGGCATCGGCGCCGTCTCGGCGCTGCTGGGGATCGGCGGCGGCACGCTGACGGTGCCATTCCTGGTGTGGTGCAACGTGGTGATGCGCGAGGCGGTGGCCACGGCCAGCGCCTGCGGTCTGCCGATCGCCGTGGCGGGGACGGCAGGCTTTGTGGTCTTCGGGATGAGTTCGACACCGGCGGCGGGCGCCACCGGCTACGTCTACTGGCCGGCCGTGGCCGGTATCGTCGCCGCCAGCGTCTTTACCGCACCGCTGGGCGCGGCGCTCGCCCACCGTCTGCCGGCACGCCACCTCAAGCGGCTGTTCAGCGTGGTGCTGCTGGTGCTGGGAATCAGGATGCTGCTGACCTGACGGCCGGCCCGACCGCGCCGGGGGCCGCCTCGTCGGCGTCGACGCGCGGATCCATCTCCAGCACAGCCTGCGAGGTACGCGCCATCGGCACGTAATCGGCCTGCTCCTCCACCGTGGCAACCGGCTCGCGCGCGGCCAGGCGGTGCACGCCATAGAGCGCGGCCAAGAGGAAGACCACCGCGGCATAGACCAGCACCACCTGGTAGCCCAGCCAGCCCATCAGGAAACCGGCCATCACCGGCCCGAACGAGGCACCGATGCCATGCACCAGCAACAGCCCCTTGGTGGCCTCCAGGATCTCGCCGCTCTCCACCTGGTCGTTCACGTGCGCCACGCTCAGGCCGTAGACGGTGAAGGCAAAGCCGCCGTAGACGAAGGCGGCGAGGAACAGCAACCAGGTGGACACGCCCAGCGCGCCGAGCATGGCGATGGCGAGCAGGGCCGAGGCCAGGCAGACCCCCACCAGCACCTTGCGCCGGTCGTGGTTGTCCGACAGGTGACCAATGGGCCACTGCAGTAGCGCGCCACCGAAGATCACCGCGCTCATGAACGCCGCGATGCCGGCCTCCGACAGCCCGGCGCGGTGGGCGAACAGTGGCCCCACACCCCAGAACGCACCGGTCGTGATGCCGGCCGTGAACGCACCGGCCATGCCCAGGGGCGAGCGGCGCTTCAGCAGCTTCAGGCTGAGCTTCGGGGCCTCGACCGGGGCCGGCTCGCGCACGCGCGTCATGGCAATGGGCACCAGCGACAGCGACAGCAGCACCGATACCACACCGAAGTTGATGAACGTGCTCACGTCACCCAGCAGGATCAGGAACTGCCCGAGACCCAGGGCCACCAGCGTGACCATCATGTAGAAGGCGAACAGGCGCCCGCGCGTCTCGCTGCTCGACAGCGTGTTCAGCCAGCTCTCGATCACCATGTAAAGTCCCAGCAGACAGGCCCCGGTGATGAGACGCAGCACGGCCCAGATGTACGGGTCGACCACCATCGCGTGCACGATTGCCGTGGTCGAGGCGATGGAGGCCATGGCGGCGAAGGCGCGGATGTGCCCGACCCGGCGGATGATCGGCGGGCAGATGTAGGCGCCCACCGAGAAGCCGACGAAGTAGGCGGCCATGACGATCCCGGTCACGCCGTCGGAGAACTGCTCCACGCTTGCGCGCACCGCCAGCATGGTGCCCATCAGCCCCATACCGGTGAGCAGAATGGCGACCCCCGCCAGCAGCGAGGAGATGGAAGATACCGTGCCTAACATGAAGATCCCGTAACCCTGAATTGCCGCCGCGCGCCGGCACAAGCCGGCGAAGCTGGAGAACCGATGGTTCGTGTGACTGCCGGCCGGCGGCGTGGTTCCGCCAGCAAGGAAATGCGCGCGGCGGACGACGTGACCGAAGCGAACCTGGCGACCGCATCCGGGGCGCTCCACAGCCGCGTTCCGGCGGATCAGGCGGGCCCCGCCGCCCCGTCGGTGACGGGACGCCACTCAGGATAACAGAGTCGGGCGGCGCCCTGCAGGGCGCCGGGGGGTCAGAACTTGCCGACCATGTTGATGAACAGGCCCTGGGGCTTGTAGTCCAGGTCGGTCAGGTCGTCCGAGAAGGAGGCGAAGTTGTAGCCGCCGCCCAGCTTCAGGTTGCTGCCGACATGGCGATACGCCCCCAGCAGCCACCCGTCGCGACTTTCCTCGGCATCGGGCAGCTCCAGCAGGCGCCATTCGATCAGCGCGTCCCAGCGATGCACGAAGTGCCAGTCGGCACGCAGCACGTAGAGGTGGGCACGGCTGTCGAAGAACTCGGGATCGGCCCGGTCGGTGCTGACCTGGCCGTGGCGATAGGCATACTTGCCGCCAGCCGACCAGCGCCGTGTCAGGTCATACGTGCCATCGACCGAGAGAATATGGCTCTTCTGGACATACTCGGCCGTCGTGTTGGTAACGGTGACCTGCTCCGCCGACGGCAGGTTGTAGAAGTAGGTGTACTTGAACAGCGCATTGAGACGGTCGTAACTGACCGGGCGGTAGGCGTAGCCCATCACCGCCTCGATGAAATTGCCGTCGTAGAACTCGCCGAGCGAACTTTCGCTCACGGAGTGGTTGTACTTGCCGATCAGCCGCCAGTCGGGGCTGAGCTGATACTTGAGACTGTTGCGCAACAGCCAGGTGGTGCGCTCCGAACTGGTTGCATCGAGCGGGTCCTCGCGATTGTCGATACGGTATTCCAGGGCGCTGGCAATGCTCAGGCCGGGGTAGCCGTAGCCGACCCTCAGCCCCAGGGCGCGGCGCTCGGTCTCGGCGGCGGTCTCCGGATCCTTGAGGGTACCGAAGTCCACGTGCGCGCCGTAGTTCCAGCGGTCGTTGGGTGCCAGATCCACGCCCGCGGCGTGGGTCAGGCCAGTGGGCACGTCACCATGGGAGTAGCGTTCCTCCAGATACATGCTCGCACTGTCGGAGAAGCGGGTGCGAAAACCCGTGCTCATATTGCCGCGACGGGCACGCACGCCGTTGTCGCTGCGCTCGTTTTCCAGAGCGTAGTTCATGTAGAGGTTGGTGCGATCGGAGTACAGGTACTCCGTGCCGATGCGCCCGGCCCCGCCCAGGTCGCCGTCCGACACTTCGCCATTCAGGCGGAAGCGGTCGGTCACGCGGTAACTGCCGCCAGTACCGAATCGGGCGTTCTCGTCGCGGTTGCCGCTGGTGCTCACCGTGTCCTGCACAAAGCCGTAGGCATTCCACCGGGTACGGGAATCGTATCCGGCCTGCACCCTCAGGTCGGTACGCGTGCCCTCCTCCTGCGTCAGCGGCACCACCGGCGAATTATCGTCACGCTCATCGCGCCGGACCCCACCGCTGACGGTCCAGTGGCTATCCACCTCGTAATCCACGTTGACCTCGGCCGCCGTGGTATCCAGGCCCTGGTCCTGGGTACGGCGATCCGCCTTCATGCGCAGCTGCACGCGCTCACCGACCGGCAGTGATAAGGCGCCACCCTGCTGGGTGGTCTCGGTGAGGGTCACCAGGCCCGGCGCGGAATAACCCGCATCCACCGCCTGGTGGTAGAGACTCAGGGTCCCGGGCACGGACTCGAAGATCTCGTCCAGCGCCAGGCTGCCGTCGACACGGTAGGCCGAGGCGCGGCCATCGCTGCCGACCAGCGGCGAGGTGGTATCAAAGCTGTAACCGCCGTCGAAAGAGCCCAGCGTATCGACGCTGTCGCCCTCGCTTTGCGAACCCTCGACCCGGAGCCAGGTCGCGGCGCTGCGCCGCAGGGTCAGGTCGGCCGCCCCCAGGCTGCTCTCTGCGCCTTCCTCGTCGTTGCGATTGGCGGTCAGGCCCAGCTTGACGTGATCGCCAAACCAGTAATGGCCGCGTCCACCAAAGGACAGCGCATCCAGCTCGTCGAAGCCCGGGGTGTACTCGTAACGCGCCACCAGGTACGCTAGGTTACCGGAGCCGCCGCTGTCCACCAGCATGTCATCGGCGACCGTCGCCGACAGCGGCTCCGTCAGCAGGACGCGGCCCTGGATGTAGTCGATATCGTAATCCAGGCCTGCAACCAGGTTCCTGACCGCCACCACCATGTTCGAGTCGGGGTCACGCACCTCGATGCGCAGGCGGTCGGAACCCATCAGGATGTCCTGGTGGCGCAGGTAGTAGAGCGAGCCGCCCGTGCCGCGGAACTCGTCGCGGCTGGCGATGGTGCCGGGTTCGGCCGCGAAGCTGTCGAAGTAGATTCGCTGCTCGCCGAAACTGGTGGTCTCGCGAGACTGCAGGTGCACGTTGGCCCCGTACAGCGCGCGGTCCACGTGGGCCAGGCTGTTGTCGGTATAACCGATGTTGAAGTTACCCCACAGGCCGTGGTTCTCGTGCTGCTGCAGCTTCGCGTAGAACTTGCCCATGGTCGGCGCGCCCTCTTCCACGGTGCTGTCGTCACCGAAGGTCGGGGAGTAGTAATCCGGGTCCATGCGGCGGAACACCGCATCGGGCGACTTGTTCATGAAGTTGCTGAACAGCTCGTCGACCGGCCCCTCGAGGGTGTCGGCGCTGGCCGTCAGACGCCAGTCCTCACCGAACTTGCCGTCCAGATAGAAAGCCAGGCGGCCGTCGACGGTCACCGAGTTGTCGTAAGGCCCCTCCTGCTGGGTGACCAGCTGGGCCGGGCCGGTGGTATCGTCGCGGGCGACGGTCACATCGGCGATACCGACGTAGAACCAGTCGCTTTTCTTCAACTCCAGGTCGCGCAGGAACAGTTCGCCGTTGCCCTGCGCGTCCAGCACGGCGACTTCCACGCTGTGCAGTCCGGCGGGCAGCAGCTCTTCCGCCACGAACTCGTTGCCCGTCCCCAGCGGCACGGGGCGCCCGGCCAGCCAGACGGAATGTCCCTCGGGGATGGAGCGGCCATGCACCTTGATCGCGCCACCGTTGAGCGGGATGTTTTGCAGCGCGAGGCGGTTCCCGCCGTAACCGACGAGCAGCTCGCGCTTCACATCGGTCTGCGCATACTGCTCGGTATCGAGCTCGTCGACCACCCACAACTGCTGCTCACGGGTTTCGTCGAACAGTCCCTCGTCGTCATACACGCGCAGCACGTACTTGAGCACCCGGCCCGGAGCCCGGTAGTCGTCGAACTCCGCCTGCCACTCGGCGAAACCGTCGGCATTCACCGGCACCACGGCGAGCGGCTCGTCTCGCACGGACTTTTCCTGATCGAAGACGCGCACCTCGGCCCGTTCGAAGAA
>DSBO01000163.1 GCA_011046015.1 Thioalkalivibrio sp.
CGCTTCACCAGCCAAAGCCCGGCCCCGTCGCAATGTTTACCCACGGGGGCGGTTTTCAGAAAGCCCGCCGTCAATCTGTTTCGCGCCCGCATTTCCCGTCCCCCTAAATATCCACCCTAGCTTGCCGGATACCCCCGGACAGGTCAAGACAGTTTCGGACGGGTTTTGCCTTATTTCAAAGGTGGATACCGACAGGGCTGGACAAATAAAAACACGCAAAAACAAGGGGTTGGTGCCTCTCAACGGCACCATTATTCTTTCGTTTCTGCCGTCCCTTGCCCTCGCGTCGCGATTGCGGCACCCTGAGCGTACTCACATGTACACAGGGATGGTGTCATATGGGCTACCGAAATAACCGCGGGCTGACCCTGCCCGAACTCGCGATCACGCTGGTGGTGGCCGGCATCCTGCTCGGGGTGGCCGTGCCCGGGTTTCAGGACCTCGTCGCCCGCAGCCGCCTGACCACGACCACCAATCTCCTCGTCGCCAGCCTGCACCTCGCCCGCTCCGAGGCCGTGCGCAGCGGGCATCACGCCACGATCTGCCCGGGCGACGCCGATGGCTGTCGCCCGGGCAGTTACGACCGGGGCTGGATCGTCTTCCTCGACCTCAACCGCGACGGCCGCCATCAGGCGGGCGAGCCCATCCGGCGGGTATTCGACGCCATGGGTGCCGGTGTGAGTGCCACGGGCAACAGCACGGTCTCCGACTATGTCATGTACACCCCGCGGGGTTACACACAACGGGCTTCCGGGGCCTTCCAGGCCGGTACGCTCACCCTCTGCACCCCACCTCATGCCCGGCGTATCGTCATCAGCCGGAGCGGGCGTCCCCGTGTGGAAAAGGCGAGCTGTTGAACCGTTTGTCAGCCCGATGTGCGCGTTCGTGACGCTGGACGTAGAATGTCAGGATTTGACGATCTAGAGTCGCTTTCATGAAAACCAACCGTGGATTTACGCTGGTCGAGCTGATGATCACCCTGGTGGTGGCCGCCATCATGCTGGGGTGGGGTGTGCCTTCGTTCCTCACGATCATCGAGAACAACCGGATCGCCACCCAGGCCAACTCCTTTATCGCGGCGCTGGCGCTGGCGCGCAGCGAGGCCGTCTCCAAGGGCGCGACGACCCGGGTCGAGGCAACGGGTGGCGACTGGGCCGGTGGCTGGAAGGTGACCCGGGTCCTCAGCGGAGGCGGCACCGAAGACCTGCGGGTCTTCGAGGCCCTGACCGGCCAGACCACCTTCACCAGCACCCAGAGCATCACGGCGCTCCAGTTTACGTCAAAGGGTTATCTCGACGTGGCGACCGGTACGGTCTACGACTTCGTCATGAAGTCGCCCAAGTGCACCGGCAACAACGCGCGCAAGATCACCATCACGGCCGTCGGGCGGCCGGCAATCGAACACGTGGCCTGCGGGTGATGAGCATGCAACCGACTCACAATTACGCCGCCCGGCGGCAGGAGGGCTTCACCCTGACTGAGGTGCTCGTTGCCGTCATCGTGCTCTCGATCGGCCTGCTGGGCCTGGCGGGGCTGCAGGCCAACTCCCTCAAGTTCAACCACAGCGCCTACATGCGTTCACAGGCCACGCATCTCGCCTATTCCATCACGGACAAGATGCGCGCGAACCGGTCGCCGGCCCTGCAGGGCGCCTACGACGTGGGACTGGACGAGACGGTCTCGGGCTCGACGGTCGCCAGCCAGGACCTGGCCGCGTGGAAGGCTCTGATCCAGTCTCGCCTGCCGGACGGCAAGGGCGGCGTGTGTCGTTCCAGCAATGGCAACACCTGTTCGGGCAGCGGCAACATCATCATCGTGGACGTGCAGTGGGATGACAGCCGTGGGGCCGAGTCTGCCCAGACATTCCGCTTCGTGACGGCGCTATGAGCCGCAGGGTTTCGTGAACATGACACCAGGTATTCGCAAGCAACAGGGTCTCAGCCTCGTCGAGCTGATGATCGCCTCCGTCCTCGGCCTGTTGATCATGGCGGGCGTGATCCAGCTGTTTCTCAGCAGCAAGGCCACCTACCGTGTCCAGGAAGGCATGTCCCGGGTGCAGGAGGTCGGCCGCTACGCCGTCGATCGCCTGAGCTACGACATCCGCCAGGCCGGCTACATCGGCTGCGGCAATCTCGATCGCATCCCGCTCAACGTCATTGCCGACGATCCGCCCGACTTCAGTCCGGGGCGCGCCGTGGTGGGCTACGAGGGCGGTGCAGGCTGGACGAATCCGACCACCATCGCCCATGTTGCCGCTACCGACGTGATCGAGGTGCGGGGTGCGTCTGAGCTGAGTCTCACGCTGACGGGGAACATGGCGGCGGAAAACGCCAACATTCAGGTCAAGGATAATCGCCTCGGCGTGAAGTCGGGCGAGGCGCTGTTCATCACCGATTGCGTCGCCGCGGACCTCTTCCGCGCGACCACCGTCTCGACCGAGGGTGGGGGCACGAAGGTCACCATCGCGCACTCCGAGGCGAAGAACAGCGACAACTTCCTGTCCAAGGCGTACCGGGCTGACGCCGAGGTGATGGCCTTTCGCGAGAAGACATACTTCGTCGGGCGGGCCGATGGCGCCGCCGATGCCAGCCTGTACCTCTATGATGGCAACCAGGCGCTGGAGCTCGTGCGCGGGATCGAGGCCTTCGAACTCGAGTTTGGTGTCGACACCAATCGCGACTTCGCGATCGATGACTACCGGGGCGCGTCCTCGGTCGCCGACTGGAACGAGGTGCGCAGCGTGCGCGTTGCGCTGCTCGTGAGCACGACCGAGGACGTGATACCGGGCGCCGAGGCGCATAGTTTCGACGTGCTCGGGCGCACGGTCGACGTCGACGACCGGCGCCTGCGCCAGGTCTTCAGCGCCGATATCGCGGTGCGCAATCGCCTGTTCTGACGCGGGATGCAATACATGAACCAGACAAGAAGCCAGTCGGTACGTGAAGCGGGCTCGGTCCTGATCATCGCCCTCGTCTTCCTCCTCCTGCTCACCCTGGTCGGCGTGACCGCCATGCAGAGTACGACCCTGGAGGAGCGCATGGCGGGGAATACGCGCGAATCGTCGGTGGCCTTCCAGGCGGCCGAGGCTGCCCTGCGCGAGGCCGAAGCCTATCTGGAACAGGCCGTGGTCGGTCCGTTCAACGGCGCTGGCGGCCTGTACCAGCCCGCCGCACCGGACGGCACGCCGCGGTGGCACGACACGGGCACCAGCTGGAAGACCTGGAGCGGCAAGCTCGTAGACGTCGGCCGTCAGCCCGAGTACATCATCGAGGAGATGGCGCCCTACCCGGACCCGGGTGGCACGGTGGCGGCCGACGAGCCGCTGCCCGAGGTGCAGATCTACCGGATTACCGCCATCGGTTATGGCGGCAACGTCAATACCCGAGTCATGTTGCAAACGACCTATCGCCGCTAACGGCATCGCCGACCTGTCGGTGACGGAGTACCCAGATGAAAATGCGCAAATCCATCCACCTGTTCCTGTCGTCGGCCGCGCTGGTCGCGGCCAGCGGTCTGCTAGCGGGCGCCGCCCAGGCGGCGGCCTTCGACATCGCGCAGGACCCGCTGTTTGTGGCTTCGAACGTGCCGCCCAATATCATCATGGCCATCGACGACTCCGGCAGCATGGACTCCGAGGTGCTGATGCCGACCAACGACGGCGCGCTGTGGTGGAACACCGTCACGCAGAGCTTCGTCGGGCTCGGGCGTGGTGACGCCGTCGCCGCGGGCGTCATCAATTACAACGAGGCCGGTGTTGCCAGCGCCACCTGGAAGAAGTACGTCTACCTGTTTCCCAACGGCACGGGCGGCATCACTGACGGGCAGCGTGCCTACGCAGACTCGACGCACGACCACTACGCCGTGCCGCCGCGCCCGGAATTCGCCTTCTTGCGCAGCCCGGACTACAACGCCGCCTATTACGATCCGAACGAGACCTACCTGCCCTGGGCCTCGACCGACACCTACACCTTTGGCGACGTGGATCCCGCCAACGCACCCTACGACCCGGTGTTCGGTACCAACCGGATCGACCTGACCTCCGACCTGACCAACCAGAACAATGGCTGGACCTTCAAGCTGCACGACGGCATGCGCGGCGAGGACGGCACGCTCGTCACCGCGATCAACAAGCCCGCGGAACGATTCACCTATTACCCGGCGACCTACTACGTGCAGGATGCGTCGCTGAAGTACTATCATGGGGGCTCACCGCGCGACTGCAGTGCACCGAACCCGCAGTGGTACCAGGACTTCATGGCCGACCCGACCAAGGCGACCGGGGTCGATGCCATCGGTCCCGATGGTGCCTGCCTGCGCAAGGTCGAGCTCAAGGCCGGTGATGCCGAGCTGCAGAATTTCGCCAACTGGTTCACCTACTACCGCAAGCGTCACCTGGCCATGCGCGGTGGCGTCGGCCTCGCGTTCGACGGGCTCGGAGCGCTGCGTGTTGCAATGTTCCGGTTCAATTACCGCGTCAACGCCAACATGTTCGACATCGATACTCAGCGCAGCGAGATGCTGACTCAGTTGTACACGAAAATGGTTGGCAACGGTGGCACCCCGACGAGGGAGTCACTCGATCATGCGGGGAAACAGTTTAGCCGCACAGACAGTGGCCGCCCGATCATCGCCGAGTGCCAGCAGAACTTCGCCATGGTCTTCACCGATGGCTTCGCCGTACCGAGCGCCGGCCTTGCCGGTAACGTGGATGGAGCCGCCGGGGCGCCCTACGCGGACGCGCACGACGGTACACTCGGCGATATCGCCATGAAGTACTATACGGGGAAACTGCGCACGGATTTACCTGCTGGACGCGTGCCGGTGCCGGCCGGCTGTAACTCGACCCCCCCGGACCCGCGCCTCGACTGCAACAGGGACCTGCACGTGAATACCTACGCGGTCGGCATGGGTGCCCAGGGTGATACCATCTTCGGCGTCACGCACAACGTCGTGGCCGATGCCTACGCCAATCCGCCTTCCTGGCAGAACCCCACCACCTCCCGCCACCCGGTGCAGGTGGATGACCTGTATCACGCGGCCGTCAATGGCCGGGGCGAGATGCTGAACGCGCAGACCCCGACAGAGATCCAGAGCAAGATGGCGCAGGCCCTCTCCAAGATCAGCGACAGCGTCGGCTCCGCCTCGGCGGTGGCCACGAACTCGACGCGCCTCGATACCGATACGCTGATCTACCAGGCGCGCTTCGATACCAAGGACTGGAGCGGTCAGCTGCTCGCCTTCGCGGTGAATGCCGATGGCAGCGTCGGCGCGCTGACCTGGGATGCCGCGCAGCAGATGCCCAGTCACACCAACCGCGATATCTATACCTGGAACCCGGTGCAGGGGGGCGGCTCCGGCGTGTCGTTCGCATGGAACAGCCTGGCCAATGTCCAGAAGGATGCCCTTGACACGAACAGTGACGGTGTCAACGACGGACTCGGCCAGGCTCGCCTCGCCTACCTGCGGGGCGACGCCTCGCAGGAGCGCAACAAGGCCGGCGGCATCTTCCGGATTCGCCCCCACGCGCTCGGCGACATC
>DSBO01000172.1 GCA_011046015.1 Thioalkalivibrio sp.
GGGCGGGGATGGGCGTGCCCCAGGCCTCGGGCGGGTCGCCGGCGGTGATGCGCGCGGCCACCGGCCCGAACAGGTCGCGGCCGTGGAAGCTTGCCGAGAGGCGTGCCGGCCGCCAGCTGATCTGCCACCAGGCGGTCGCATCCGCCCGGGCGGCCACCACCTCCAGCAGGCCGTTGTCCGGCCCCACGAACCAGAGCCCGTCGGCCCGCAGTGCCAGCGGCCGCCGTGCCGTGCCCACCCCCGGGTCGACCACGCAGACGAACACGTCTCCCGACCGGGATTCCCCCGCACAGGCCGCCAGCAGGTGCGCCGCCGCCCGCGGCCGAAACATCGGGGCGTCGTGCAGCAGGTCGATGACGGTCGTCCCCGGCGCCGCACGCAGGATCGCGGCATGGAGCTGGCCGACGTAGGGGCCCTGCAGGCCGAAATCGGTGAAGAGGTGGAGCATGGATCGAGGTCCGTTGGTTGGGGCTTTTTTCCACAGAGGTCACAGAGCTTAGCCGCTGTGCAGCAGCCGTGTCCTGACGGGAGGCGTTAGGCGTTCGGACGGGAGGCCCCTTAGCCCTTCACCCTTTTCGCTTCCCGCCTCTCGTCACCCCCAGATACGGGGCCAGGAACCGGCCCGTGTAGGAGCCCTCGATCTTCGCGATGTCCTCCGGTGTGCCGGCGCCGATGATCTGGCCGCCGCCGTCGCCGCCCTCGGGGCCGAGGTCGATGATCCAGTCGGCGGTCTTGATCACGTCCAGGTTGTGCTCGATGACGACGATGGTGTTGCCGTGGTCCCGCAGGCGGTTGAGTACCCGCAGCAGCTGCTCCACGTCGTGGAAGTGCAAGCCGGTGGTGGGCTCGTCGAGGATGTAGAGGGTCTTGCCGGTGTCGCGCTTGGAGAGCTCGCGGGCAAGCTTGACCCGCTGGGCCTCGCCCCCGGACAGCGTGGTGGCGTTCTGCCCCAGCGTGATGTAGCTGAGTCCCACGTCCATCAGGGTCTCGAGCTTGCGGCGCACCACGGGCACGGCCTCGAAGAAGCCCACGGCCTCCTCGACGGTCATCTCCAGCACCTCGTGGATGTTCCTGCCCTTGTAGCGGATGTCCAGGGTCTCGCGGTTGTAGCGCTGGCCGTGGCAGATGTCGCAGGGCACGTAGATGTCCGGCAGGAAGTGCATCTCCACCTTGATCACGCCGTCGCCCTGGCAGGCCTCGCAGCGCCCGCCCTTGACGTTGAAGCTGAAGCGCCCGGGCTGGTAACCGCGCGAGCGCGCCTCCGGGGTCTGCACGAACAGCTCGCGGATGGGGGTGAACAACCCGGTGTAGGTGGCCGGGTTGGAGCGCGGGGTACGGCCGATGGGGCTCTGGTCGATGTCCACCACCTTGTCGAACTGCTCCAGGCCGTCGATGCCCTCGCAGAACGCCGGCTCCTCGCCGGCCTTGTTGATCGCCCGGGCCGCGAAGCGGTACAGGGTGTCGTTCACCAGCGTCGACTTGCCGGAGCCCGACACGCCGGTCACGCAGGTCATGAGGCCCACGGGGATGTCCACGTCCACCTGCTTGAGGTTGTTGCTGGCCGCACCGCGGATGGTGATCACGCGCCCGGGGTCCATGGGTGTGCGCTCGGCCGGCACCTCGATGGCGCGCTGGCCGGACATGTACTGGCCGGTGAGCGAGGCGGGGTTGGCCTCGATCTCGGCCGGGGTACCCTGGGCGACCACCCGGCCGCCGTGCTCGCCGGCGCCCGGGCCGATGTCCACCACGTGGTCGGCGGTGCGGATGGCGTCCTCGTCGTGCTCCACCACGATCACGGTGTTGCCCAGATCGCGCAGGCGGGTGAGGGTGGCCAGCAGGCGGTCGTTGTCGCGCTGGTGCAGGCCGATGGAGGGCTCGTCGAGGATATACATCACCCCCACCAGCCCGGCGCCGATCTGGCTGGCCAGGCGGATGCGCTGGGCCTCGCCGCCCGAGAGCGTCTCGGCGCTGCGGCTCAGGGTGAGGTAATCCAGCCCCACGTTCACCAGAAAGCCCAGGCGCTCGTTGATCTCCTTCAGGATCTTCTCGGCGATCTGGCCCTGCTTGCCGGTGAGCTCGAGGCCCTCGAAGAAGGCCAGCACCTTGCCGATGGCCGTGGCCGTGATGTCCGGCAGGGCCTTGTCCGCGATGAACACGTGGCGCGCCTGTATGTTCAGGCGCGTGCCGTTGCAGCTCGGGCAGGGGCGCACCGAGAGGTACTTGGCCAGTTCCTCGCGCACGGCGCTGGAGTCGGTCTCGCGGTAGCGGCGCTCCATGTTGTTCAGGATCCCCTCGAAGGGGTGGGTGCGCTTGCTCACCTGGCCGCGGTTGCCCATGTAGGAAAACTCGATCTCCTCGTCGCCGCTGCCGAAGAGGATGACCTGGCGCACGTCCTCCGGCAGTTCCTCGAAGGGGGTCTCGATGTCGAAGCCGTAGTGGGCGGCCAGCGAGGAGATCATCTGGAAGTAGTAGGCGTTGCGCCGGTCCCAGCCGCGCACCGCGCCGCCGGCCAGGCTCACCTCGGGGCGGGCCACCACGCGCTCGGGGTCGAAGAACTGCTTGATCCCCAGGCCGTCGCAGCTCGGGCAGGCGCCCACCGGGTTGTTGAACGAGAACAGCCGCGGCTCCAGCTCGGCCAGCGAGTAGCCGCACTGCGGGCAGGCGAACTTGGCCGAGAACACCAGCTCCTCGCGCTCCGGCTCGTCCATGAAGGCCACGCGGGCGATGCCGTCGGCCAGGCGCAGGGCGGTCTCGAAGGACTCGGCCAGGCGCAGCTTGAGGTCCTCGCGCACCTTGATGCGGTCCACCACCACCTCGATGCTGTGCTTGCGCCGCAGGTCCATGGCCGGGGCCTGGTCCAGCTCGTATACCGCGCCGTCGATGCGCGCGCGGATGAAGCCCTGGGCGCGCAGCTCCTCGAGCACCTGCAGGTGCTCGCCCTTGCGGTTCTGCACCACCGGGGCCAGCAGCATCAGTTTCGTGCCCTCGGGCAGGGCCAGCACCTGGTCCACCATCTGGCTGACCGTCTGGGCCTCCAGGGCGATGGCGTGATCCGGGCAGCGCGGCACCCCGGCGCGGGCATAGAGCAGGCGCAGGTAGTCGTAGATCTCGGTGATCGTCCCCACCGTCGAGCGCGGGTTGTGCGAGGTGGTCTTCTGCTCGATGGAGATCGCCGGCGACAGGCCCTCGATGTGGTCGATGTCCGGCTTCTCCATCATGGAGAGGAACTGCCGCGCGTAGGCCGACAACGACTCCACGTAGCGGCGCTGCCCCTCGGCGAAGATGGTATCGAAGGCCAGCGACGACTTGCCCGAGCCCGACAGGCCGGTGATCACGATCAGCTTGTCGCGCGGCAGGTCGAGGTCGATGTTCTTCAGATTGTGCGTTCGCGCACCGCGAATGCGTATGAAATCCATGGGCTTACCGAATTCAGGGGCTCGTATACAGGAGCGCGTTGTACCAATGAAATCCCCCGGTCCGGGAGAGGCTGGCGAAACAGCCCAGTGTACACAAAAGCGACGGGATTGATCAGCGCCGCCTGGATTCCCGTACCGGATCAAGTCCGGCACAGGCTCTCCGCGGGAATGACGGGTGGGGCCCCGCCTTGTGGGTGAAAAACCAGGCCCGGATACCATGCGGCGAGGGGAAACTTGTTAAGATACGCCTCCCGCCACCTCCCAAGGTAGAAAGGAAAGGCTTTGAAGTCCGGCTATTCCGACCAGATGACCCCGCGCGAGAGGCGCGCCGCGTTCTCGCTGGGCAGTGTGTATGCCGTGCGCATGCTTGGCCTGTTCATGATCCTGCCGGTGTTCGCGCTCTACGCCGAGGACCTGGCCGGCGTCACGCCCTTCCTGGTGGGCATGGCGCTCGGCATCTACGGCTTCACCCAGGCAGCCTTCCAGCTGCCGCTGGGCATGCTCTCCGACCGCCTGGGCCGCAAGCCGGTGATCATCGGCGGGCTGATCGTGTTCGCCCTGGGCAGCGTGCTCGCCGCCACCGCCGACTCCATCCACGGCGTCATCCTCGGCCGCGCCCTGCAGGGCGCCGGGGCCGTGGCCGCTGCCCTCATGGCCCTGGCCGCCGATCTCACCCGCGAGGAGCACCGTGCCAAGGCCATGGCGGTGATCGGCATGAGCATCGGGGTGGCCTTCGCCGTCGCCATGGTCGGCGGCCCGGTGCTGGACCGCTGGATCGGCGTGTCCGGCATCTTCTGGACCACCGCCGCGCTCGCCGTCATCGCCATCGGCATCATCGCCTTCGTCGTGCCGCGCCCGGCCGCCATCCGCTTTCACCGCGACGCCCAGACCGAACCCGCCAGTCTGGCCAGCGTGCTGCGCGACGGCCAGCTGCTGCGCCTGGACCTGGGCATCTTCGTCCTGCACATGAGCATGATGGCCAACTTCATCGTCATCCCGCCGCTGCTGCAGAACGAGGCCGGCCTGCCCAGCGCCCAGCACTGGCAGCTCTACCTGCCGGTGCTGGTCAGCGCCTTCCTCGCCATGATCCCGTTCATCATCGTCGCCGAGAAGCACCGGCGCATGAAGCCCGTGTTCCTCGGCGCCATCGCCCTGCTGGGCGTGGCCCAGCTCGCCTACCTGCTGGCCGACGGCCTGGCCGGGCTCACGGTGGCCCTGTTCCTCTACTTCTGGGCCTTCATCGTGCTCGAGGCCTCGCTGCCCTCGCTGGTCGCCAAGTTCGCCCCGCCGGACCGCAAGGGCACCGCCATGGGTGTGTACTCCACCGCCCAGTTTCTCGGCATCTTCGTCGGCGGGGCCGTGGGCGGGGCCCTGGCTGGTCGCTTCGGCGCCGACGGCGTGTTCTGGTTCACCAGCCTGGCCGTGGTCGCCTGGCTGCTGCTCGCCGTCACCATGCGTCACCCCAGGTACCTGTCCAGCTACCTGCTCAACGTCGGCCCCATGCCCTCCGAGCAGGCCCGCGACCTCGTGCGCCGGCTCACCGCCGTGCAGGGCGTGGCCGAGGCCATCATCGCCCACGACGAAGGCGTGGCCTACCTCAAGGTCGAGCGTCACGCCCTGGACGAGAAACGACTGCGTGAATTCTCCGTAAGCCCTGCGTAGAATTGACCGATCAGCATCAACGCATCTCAAGAAGAGGGGAGACACATGGCACGCGGAGTAAACAAGGTCATCCTGGTCGGCAACCTGGGCAACGACCCCGAAGTGAAGTACATGCCCAGCGGCGGCGCCGTCACCAACGTCTCCCTGGCCACCACCGACCAGTGGAAGGACAAGAACACCGGCGAACGCCAGGAACGCACCGAGTGGCACCGCGTGGTCTTCTTCAACCGCCTGGCCGAGATCGCCGGCGAATACCTGCGCAAGGGCTCCCAGGTCTACGTCGAAGGCAGCCTGCGCACCCGCAAGTGGCAGGGCCAGGACGGCCAGGACCGCTACACCACCGAGATCGTCGCCAGCGAGATGCAGATGCTCGGCGGCGGTGCCGGCGGCGGCCGCGGCGGCGACGCCCCCTACGAGTCCGCCCCCCAGCAGAGCCGCGGCGGCCAGCAGTCCTCACC
>DSBO01000098.1 GCA_011046015.1 Thioalkalivibrio sp.
CCGTAGAACAGGCCGCGAAACGCGGTATAAAAGGGGGATGCCTCGTGGGCGGCGCTCATGGTGTCGTCTCTCCGGGATTCAGGCTGCCGATCCATTGCCGCATGCGCGCCACTTCATAGCGCAGGAAGTCCTTGTCTTTGTAGGTGTAGACGAGCAGCGTGGTGCCCTGGATGCAAGCCAGCAGGTGCATGGCCAGCATGCGCGCCTCGTCCGTGAAACCCATGCCGCGAAACTGGCGCTCCATCCAGTCACGAAACACGTCGAACATGCCTGCCGCCTTCTGCTGCAGCGCCTGCTGGCGCTTGCCGAGTTCGGCGTTCAGCGTGCCGAAGCGACAGCCGTAGCGGGTGATGTCGTCGCCACGCCCGGCGATGATGTCGGTTAGGGCGAGCAGGCGTGCACGGGGGCAATCCAGGCGCGATTCCAGCCCCTCGAGCATGCCGGCCACGCCGTCCATGCGGCAATGGATGACGTTCTCGAGGATCTCGTCCTTGGTCTTGAAGTAGTAATAGAAATTGCCGCGGGGAATCTCGGCGACCTGGGCGATGTCGCTGAAGGAGGTGGCGTTGTAGCCCTGCTCGTAGAACAGCCGATCGGCTGCTTCCACGATGCGCTGGCGGTTCTGGATGCCCTTTATGCGGGATGTGTCCATGGCCACACCTCGATGGCCTGCGTGAAGAAGGCCCGAAACGATGACGGCCACCCGAAGGTGGCCGTCATGCCCTGCATCAGATGTACAGGCAGATATCGGATTCGCCGGCGAACTCGAAGAAGGTGGCGGCGCCACCGAACTCGATGCCCTCGATGAACTCGCTCGGGTTCATTTCGAACAGGTCGACGGTCATCTGGCAGGCCACCATGCGCACCTCGGCCTCCACGCACAGTTCGCGCAGGTCTTCGAGGCTGGCCACGCCCTTGGAGGCCATCTTCTTCTTCATCATCATGGTCATCACGCTCTGCATGCCCGGCAGCGCCTGCACGAGTACCGGCATCGGCATCGGCATCGGCATGCCCGGGTTGCCCAGCGAGGTGACCTTCAGGTCCAGCTTCTTCTTCAGCAGCTGCAGGCCATAGAAGGTGAAGAACACTTCGGTTTCATAGCCAAGCGCAGCGGCGGTGGACGCCAGGATGAACGGGGGGTAAGCCCAGTCCAGCGTGCCCTTGGTAGCAATAATTGCGAGTTTCTTTTCGCTCATCGGCTTATCTCCTGCCTGTGGATGCGTAATCAGCAGGCTGAACCTAAGACACCCGTCTGACTTTGTCAAGAAAATGTTAGATCAGCGTCATATTCGCGCCACACGACGCGCGCCCGGGGCGGATACAAAAAGGCCGGCGCAATGCGCCGGCCTTTCTGGGTTCCCGGGTTTACCTTATCAAATCATGCAGTTGCGGCACCGCGCTCGCGCAGAGCCGGGATATAGCGCTCGGCCAGGCTAAAGCCGCCGAAGAACAGGACGACGAACAGCAGATCCCCGATCAGTGTGTTGCGGAAGAACGGGATGCCCGCCGTGTAGGCCGCCATGAGGCCCTCGGCGTTGAGCGGGTACATGCCGTGACTCAGCCAGGCACCAAAATTGGTTACCAGGAAGAACAGCACCGAGCTGCCCAGTGCGGCCCCCAGGATCGGCAGCGCGCGGCGACGGCTCTGCAGCCAGAAGCCCATGACCACGGTAATCGCGAAGGCGGCGTAGACGAACAGCATGGTCGAGTGAAACCCGATTACCAGGTCGCTGATGACGAGCGCGGCGAACGGCAACACGAAGGCCAGCTTGCGATCGGTGAAGTAGGCGCCGGCGAACAGCGCCATGGCCGCGATCGGCGCGACGTTGGGCGGGTGCGGCAGGATGCGGAACAGCGCCGCGACGATGAGGATGCCGATGAGGGTTGCCAGACGCGGATTCATGTCGTGTTGCCCTTTTTCTTGATGTGAGACGTCAGTTTTCGTTCCAGAGCCAGGCCGCCCCGCGCACTCCGCTGGAATCACCGAAGTATGGCGGCAGCAGCCGGGTTGCGACCGTGTCCGAGAACACGTAGCGCCCCCACAGGCGCGGCACATGGGTATATAGCCGCTCGACGTTGGACATGCCGCCGCCGAGCACGATCGCGTCGGGGTCGAGCACGTTGATCACGTGGGCGAGCCCGCGCGCCAGTCGGTCCTCGTAACGCGCGAGGGTCGCGTCGCAGGCAGCGTCACCCGCGGCGGCCCGCTCGACGATGGCCCGGGTGTCCAGCGTCTGGCCGGTCACGGCCTCGTGATCGCGCGCCATGGACGGGCCCGAGAGGAAGGTCTCCACGCAGCCCGACTTGCCGCAATAGCAGGCCGGGCCCGGGCGCTCCTCGTCGCGCGGCCATGGCAGGGGATTATGCCCCCATTCGCCGGCGATTGCATTGGGCCCCACCAGCGGATGGCGCCGCACCACCACGCCCGCGCCCACGCCGGTGCCGATGATCACGCCAAACACCACCTCGGCATCAGCGGCCGCCCCGTCGGTCGCCTCGGAGAGCGCGAAGCAGTTGGCATCGTTCATCATGCGAATCTCGCGACCCAGGCGGGTCTCGAGGTCACGATGAAAGGGCTGGCCGTTCAGGCAGGTGGAGTTGGAATTCTTGAGCAGGCCGGTGGCCGGCGAGATCGCCCCGGGCGTGCCGATGCCAACCGTGCCGGTCGTGCCCAGCCGCTGCTCGGCGCGCTGCACGAGGCCAGCCACGGCCTCGAGGGTGCCGGCATAGTCGCCCTGCGGCGTCTCCACGCGCTCACGCAGGCGCTCCTCGCCCGACTCGTCCAGCGCGATGATCTCGATTTTGGTGCCCCCCAGATCGATCCCCAGGCGCATTTTTCCCTCCAGAACCGGTGCGTGCGGGGATCAGGATACCATGCAGTCCGAGCCGCTTCAGGCGTCGTTGCCATCCAGCCGCGCCGATTGCCAGAACACCTCACCCTCCCCCGCCTCGCGCGAGATGATGCGCGCGAGCACGAACAGCAGGTCCGAGAGACGGTTGAGATAGGTGCGCGCCACGGTGGTCACCGGCTCCTCGGCGGCCAGCGCCACCAGGTGACGCTCGGAGCGTCGACACACGCTGCGCGCCAGGTGACAGGTGGCGGCGGCCAGGCCGCCGCCCGGGAGGATGAACTCCACCAGCGGCGGCAGCTCGTCGTTGAAGCTGTCGAGCGTAGCCTCCAGCCAGTCGATGCGCGCCGGGTCGAGCAGCTGCTCGCCCGGCATGCTGATCTCCGCACCGAGGTTGAAGAGATCGTGCTGCACGTCCACCAGGCAATCGGCCACTTGCGCCGGCAGCTCCAGCGCCAGTACCATGCCGACGATACTGTTGAGCTCGTCGACATCGCCCATCGCCTCAATGCGCAGGCTGTCCTTGCGCACCCGCTCGCCGGTGGAGAGGCCGGTCATGCCCTCGTCGCCGGTGCGGGTGTAGATCTTCGACAGTCGATTACCCATAGCCCAACACTCTCAGTCAGAACCGAACCCGCGTAGTCACCCAGAGATTGCGCTCCGGCGACGGAAAATAGGCCCGCCGCAAGGTGAACGCCTCGTCGTAACCGGTCGCCCCGTCTTCACTGTATTCCTCATCCAGCAGGTTGTTCACCCGCACGGCAAACTCCGCGGGGCCATTGGCATAGCCGAGCCGCAGGTTCACGACGCCATAGCCATCCAGGTAGCCGAACTGGTTCTCGAAGTCCCCGCCGAATCGGCGCTTGCTCACGGCCAGGTACTCCCCGTGCAGGTCCCACCGCCCGGTCAGCCGGTAATCGGCAAACAGCGAGGCCATGTGTTCCGGGACCAGGGGGATCTCGTTTCCTTCGAAACTGCCCGCCGTGATCTCGCTATCGGTATATGTATAGTTCACACCGACGCGCCTGCCGGTGGCGAGGTCCAGCCCCCAGTCGGCCATCAGGCCAACGCGGCGTGTCTCGTCCAGATTGGTGTTCGCGAACGATGCGGAGTCATATGCGATTTCGTCTTCCAGGTCGATGCGATAGACCACCAGCTTGCCGAACTGCCGGGCACCGGAATACTCAGCACCCAGCTCATAGGAGATGCCCGTCTGGGTCTCGAGGCCCGTGGGGCCACTGACTGCATTGGTCTGCTCCTCCACCTTGGCAAAGCGGAAGTTCTGGTCCGCGCGAGCGAACAGCCGCCAATCGCCGCTGGCCTCGTAGATGACGCCCAGCGACCCGACGGCCACGTCATCGTCGAGATTCGCGCCATCCGTGAACGTGTAGGTGTCCTGTATTTCATTGTCCACCTTGGCGTAGCGCGCACCGGCGGTCAGGCTGAACTGATTGGGCAGCGGCGTAACGCCCTGCACATAGTAGCTGCGAATCCGCTGATCGACCTGCTGCATGCCCAGGATCGATTCCAGGTAGTAGTCCGTATCCTCGACATCGACCCCGAAGGTCAGCGTGCCCTGCCCCCAGGTATTCGCAAACGCCTTGATGAGCCGCGGGGTGAACATGTACACCTCGCGATCCTGATCGGCAGCAGGAACCGGCCAGCCTCGGAAGCTGGTTGCGAAGTCACGATAGGCACGCCGCCTGGACACTTCACCCTCCAGCAGCCACCCGTCCGGCAGCGCCTGCTGAGCACCTACACGCAGGATATCGGTATCCGTATCGGAAAAATCGTTGGCGTAGTCGTCCGCCGACTGGCGCCGGTCAGACTCCATCTCGTCGTCGAACAGGGCACCGGGCAGCTCCAGGTAATCGCGGATCACCTGTCCCTCGACGAACACCCGACCCGTGGCGTGGGCCTTGTCGAGTCGTACCAGCAGGTTGTCGTATTCCTCGGCGTTGTTGTCCCGGTAGTTGTCCGCATTGCGCGTCTCGCCGGAGACCCGCAATGAAATGCCGTCACTGATCTGCTCGACCAGGTTCAAGCGCAACTGCTGCCGTCCATAGCTACCGACGCCGAGCTCCACTTCCGCCACGCGACCGACGGGGCGACGCAGGACGATGTTGATGACGCCCCCCACGGCCTGATTCCCGAACAGCGCCCCGGCACTGCCGCGCACGATCTCGATGCGCTCGACGTCGTTGAGCGAGATCGAACTGAGGTCCGGCGCACCGGTATCGGAGGCGTTGTTCAGGCGCCGCCCGTCCACCAGGACCAGGGTGTTGGAGCTGGCGGTCGGGCCGAAACCACGCATGTCGATCACCGCGCCCGCACCGTTGCCGAAGGTGTCTCGGACGAACACGCCAGAGCGACCTCGCAGGACCTCGGCCACGTTCTGCGCACCGCTGCGCTCGATCTCCTCCCGGGAAATGACGGTGATGCTCGCTGGCGTGATGACCTCCGTCTGCTCGCTACGGGTTGCGGAAACGACGACAGTGTCGAGCTCGTCGGCAGCCCACACAGCCGGGACGGCGGCGGCACCGCACAGGATCAGGGAAACGGACGCCACGATGGCGCGAGACGAAACTTGCATGAAAGCCCTCCGCTATTCGGTAATCGGTAGTGCGGGAGGGGACGTCGAGGGAGGACACACGGCACTAGGCAG
>DSBO01000225.1 GCA_011046015.1 Thioalkalivibrio sp.
AGGCGACGGCCATGCTCATGATGACGCACACGCCCACGATGAAGACGCCATGCGGGTCGTTACCCACGTCACCGACGGCTCCGAGCTGTTCGTGGAGTTCCCGAGCCTCGTTGCCGGCCATCACGCCCGCTTCATCGTGCACTTCAAGCGCACCAGCGACTACCGCGCGGTGACCGAGGGCCAGGTGTCGGTGCTGCTCGGCCAGGCAGACACCTACGCCGCGAGCGCCACCGTCGAGGCACCGGCACGCCCGGGCGTGTTCCTGCCGACGCTCACCGCGCCGGTGCCGGGCACCTACGACCTCATCCTCACCCTGCAAACGGCCGACGACGGGATCGCACATGAACTGGGGCCGGTCGAGGTGCATGCCTCGCACGAGGTGGCCAAAGCGGCTGCCGGCGGCGTGGCGGATGCCGACGAGGGCATCCGTTTCCTCAAGGAGCAGCAATGGCAGACCGATTTCCGGGTCGATCCCGTCGGCTCCCGGCAGCTGCAGGCCTCGGTACGCGCCCCCGCCACCCTTCGCGCGGACAGTGCGCGCGAGGCCCAGGTGGTCGCCCCCGTCGACGGCTGGATTACCGCGGCCGGCGACCTGCAGGCACCCGGCCTCCAGGTGCGCCAGGGCGATACCCTGCTGCGCATCGTGCCGCGTCTCGGCGAGGCGACCGACCACGCCACGCTGGAGGCCGAGGCCGCGCGCGCTCGCGCCGCCTTCCGCTTCGCACAGAATGAGCTGGCGCGTATCCGCGGCCTCTTCGAGCAGGGTGTGATCGCCGAACGCCGCCTCCAGGCGGCAAGGGCCGACTACGAAAGCGCACGCGCTGCGCACGATGCCGCCAGCCGGCGCCTGGAGCAGTACGGCAAGGTGTCGGGTGAGCAGACGGGCGGCGTAGTTGTCCCCTCGCCCATAAACGGCGAGGTGGCACGCGTCTATGTCGGTGCCGGCAGCTATGTCAGTGCCGGCACGCCGCTGATGTACGTGGTCGACCGCCGCGAGCTCTGGCTGGAGGCCCAGGTGTCGGAGGCCGACACCCTGACGCTCGACGCCCCCACCGGCGCATGGTTCGAGGCCGGTGCCGGGCCCGTGGCCGTGACGCCCGAAACGGGTGCGCGTCTCGTGTCCTACGGTGCGCGCATCGATCCGCGCACGCGCACCGCGCCCGTGATCTTTGCCTTCCCTTCCCCCGATCCGCGCCTGCGCATTGGCCAGTACGTCGAGGCGCGCATCTACACGGGCGAGGAGCGCGAGGCACTGGCGATTCCGCGCTCGGCCGTGATCGACGACACGGGCAGCGACGTGGTGTTCGTGCAGCGCGATGGTGAACACTTCGAGCGCCGGCTGGTCACGCTGGGCATCCGCGACGGTGACTGGGTGGAAGTGATCGATGGTCTGACATCCGGTGAGCGCATCGTCACGCGCGGCGCCTACCTCGTGCACCTCGCCGCCTCGGTGCCCGCCGAGGTTGGCCACGGCCACGCCCACTGACAGGAGACGACCATGATTGCTCAAGGCATACGCTGGTCGCTGGCCAACCGGCTCTTCGTCATCGTCGGCGCGCTGCTGCTCATGCTCTGGGGCGGCATTGAAGCCTCGCGCATGTCGGTGGACGTGTTCCCGGACCTCACGGCGCCGACCGTGACCATCCTCGCCGACACCCACGGCATGGCCCCGGAGGAGATGGAAAATCTCGTCACCCTGCCCATCGAGACCGCAATGAACGGGGCGGCCGGCGTGCGGCGCATCCGCTCCTCCACCACGGTAGGCGCGGCGGTGATCTGGGTGGAGTTCGACTGGGGCACCGACATCTACCGAGCCAGGCAGGTGGTGGCCGAACGCCTGCAGCTCGCCCGCGCCTCGCTGCCGCTGGACATGCCGGCGCCCACGCTCGCCCCCATCAGCTCCATCATGGGCGAGATCATGTACCTCTCGGTCAGCTCGGACCGGCACAACGCCATGGAGGTGAAGACCGCGGCCGACTGGGTGGTGCGTCGCCGCCTGCTGGCGGTGCCTGGCGTCGCCCAGGTCACGCCCATCGGCGGGGACACGCGCCAGTACCAGGTGCTGGTCCACCCCGACCGGCTGGCCGCCTACGGCATCGCGCTCGACCAGCTCACGCAGGCACTCGCGCAGAGCAACGAGAACACATCGGCCGGCTTCTACAGTGAGAATGGCCAGGAGTACCTGATCTACGGCCTCGGCCGCATCGAGCGCCTCTCCGACATCGGCGAGACGGTGGTCACGCGCATCGACGGCGTGCCGATCACCATCGCCGACCTCGCCGAGGTGGACATCGGCCCGGCCTTCAAGCGAGGCACGGCCTCGGCCAACGGAAAGGATGCCGTGGTACTGGCGGTGCAGAAGCAGCCCAACGCCAACACCCTGGAGCTCACCGAGCGCCTGGACGAAACCGCGGCACAGCTCGAGGCCGTGCTACCCGAGGGCATGCGCATCGACACCACGCTGTTCCGCCAGGCGGACTTCATCGAGGTGGCGATCGAGAACGTCACGGCGGCGCTGCGCGACGGCGCCCTGCTGGTGGTGGCGATCGTGTTCGTGTTCCTGTTCAGCACGCGGGCCACCTTCATCACGGTACTTGCCATCCCGCTCTCGCTGGTCACGGCGGTGCTCGCGATGAAGGCCATGGGTGCCAACATCAACACCATGACGCTGGGCGGCATGGCGATCGCCGTGGGCGCGCTGGTGGACGATGCCATCATCGGCGTGGAGAACATCGTGCGCCGTCTGCGCCAGAACGCACAGCGACCGGAACACGCCCGTAAACCGGTGCTCAATGTGGTCTTCGACGCCACCCACGAGATACAGGGCTCGATCGTGTTCGCCACCCTGATCATCATGCTGGTGTTCGTGCCGCTGTTCTTCCTGAGCGGCGTGGAGGGACGACTCCTCGCCCCGCTGGGCTTCGCCTACGTCGTCTCGCTCGCTGCCTCGCTGCTGGTGGCGGTCACCGTCACACCGGTGCTGGCCTCCCTGCTGCTCCCCAGCTCGCCGGACGTACTCTCGCACGGCGAGACCCGCCTCGCACGCTGGATCAAGGCCCGCTACCGCCCCTGGCTGACCTGGGCACTGGACCACTGGCGCACCGTGGCCGTCGGCGCCTTCTCCCTGTTCGTGGTCGCCATGACCTCGCTGGCCTTCACCGGCCGCTCCTTCCTGCCAGAGTTCAACGAGGGCAGCCTGACCATCAGTGCGCAGACCCTGCCCGGCACCTCGCTGGAGCAGTCCACTGCGCTGGGGCAGATGATAGAAGACGCGCTGCTGGAGTTCCCGGAGGTCGTGGCCACGGCGCGGCGTACCGGACGTGGCGAGCTGGCCGAGCACACGCAGGACGTGAACAGCACCGAGGTCGAGGCCACGCTCGACCTGGACGGAGGCGACAAGGAAGACTTCCTCGCCGCATTGCGCGAGCGCCTAGCCAGCGTGCCCGGCATGAGCATCACCATCGGTCAGCCAATCTCGCACCGCATCGACCACATGCTCTCGGGCACGCGGGCCAACATCGCGGTGAAGATCTTCGGCGACGACCTGTACACCCTGCGCAACCTCGCCCAGGCGGTACGCGCACAGATGGCCGAAGTGAACGGTGTAGTGGACCTCAACGTCGAACAGCAGGTGGATATCCCCATGCTCACCATCGACATCGACCGACGCGCCATCGCGCGCCATGGCCTGAGCGTGGGCGCAGTGGCCACCGCCATAGAAACCGCCTTCTACGGCAGTACTCTCACGAGGGTACTCGAGGGCCAGGCGAGCTTCGACCTCATCCTGCGCTATCCGCCCGAGCAACTGAAAAACCTCGATGCGGTGCGCGACACGCTGATCACCACGGCTGACGGGGCCCTGCTGCCACTCAAGGCCCTGGCCGACATCCGGCGGGCACGCGGGCCGAACACCATCTCACGCGAGGACGTACAGCGCAAGATCGTGGTCTCGGCCAACGTGGCCGGCCGCGATCTCGCGAGTGTGGTGGACGAGATCCGCGCCACGGTACAGGCCAACGTAGCCTTCCCGGCCGGCTACCACCTCGAATACGGCGGCCAGTTCGAAAGCGCGGCCTCGGCCATGCGCACGCTGCTCATCGTCGGCGCCGGGGTCATCGTGGGTGTGTTCCTGCTGCTCTACACCGCCTTCCACTCGGTGCGCGACGCGGCCCTGGTCATGCTCAACCTGCCGCTCGCGCTGATCGGCGGCGTAGCGGGGGTATTCGTCTCAGGCGGCGTGCTGTCGGTGGCCTCCATCGTTGGCTTCATCACCCTGTTCGGTATCGCCACGCGCAACGGCGTGATGATGATCTCGCACATCCATCACCTCGCCGACATCGAGGCTGTAGACGATGCGCGCGAGGCGGTCCTGCGTGGGGCCATGGAGCGCGTGCTACCGATCCTTATGACGGCGCTCTCGGCCGGCCTCGCCCTGGTGCCGCTGGCCCTTTCCGGCGGACTGCCCGGCAGCGAGATCCAGACGCCCATGGCCATCGTCATCCTGTTCGGCCTGCTCAGCTCCACGGCGCTCAACATGATCGTGGTGCCGGCCCTGTACCTGCGTTACGGCTCGCGGGCTCGGTAGCGGATTGCCGCGCGCCATGACGGCGCGCGGCCCCGTCACAAAACCTTCAACCCCACGTCACGGGGTTTAAACAGCCCCTGCCTAGCATGGCCCCAGTCCAAACTCAGGAGTGGCAGCCATGCATTCGGCCGTCGAGCACAACAACTTCATCGGTCTTACGTCCACCAGTAGCGCCCCGCGCGAGCCGGGGCTGGCGGTGGAACTGGCCGCCAGTGCGGAGGACGTACGCGACTTCCAGCGCCTGCGTTACGACATCTTCGCCGGCGAGATGGGCGCACGCCTGGACAGCGAGGCGCTGGGCCTGGACATTGACCACTACGACAACTACTGCCATCACCTGGTCGTGCGTGACCAGGCCACCGGCGCGATCGTCGGCGGCACCCGCATCCTCACCGACAGCCAGGCACGCCTGGCCGGCGGGTTTTATTCGGACAACGAGTTCGAGATGAGCGGCCTGCTGCCGCTGCCGGGTCGCGTGATGGAGATCGGCCGCACCTGCATCCACCCGGCGCACCGCGGCGGCGCGGCCATTGCCGTGCTCTGGTCCGGGCTCGCGCGTTTTATGAGCATCAACGGCTTCGACTACCTGATTGGCTGCGCCAGCATCAGCATGGCCGACGACGGCCTCACCGTGGAGGCACTGATGCAGCGCATGCGCGAGCACAACCTCGCCCCCGAACACCTGCGCGTGCAGCCGCGCCGGCCCGTGCCGCCCACCGGCGGGGCGATTCGCATGGGGGCCAGCATGCCGCCGCTGCTCAAGGCCTACCTGCGCCTGGGCTGTTATGTCTGCGGCGAGCCCTGCTGGGACCCGGAGTTCAACGTCGCCGATGTGTTC
>DSBO01000231.1 GCA_011046015.1 Thioalkalivibrio sp.
CAAAACAACCAGGCCCAGAGGTGCCGGTCATCGAGCCGGCTCGGGGTGCTGTTGTTGGAAAGCCTTCGGTACCTGTCTTCCGTTTTTGCCGGCCACGCCTTGCCGGCTTCCCCGTCTCGATTCTTTGCCGTTCGACGCCCCGTCTGCGTGCTTGCCCCATGTCTTGCCATCACCCGCACCTGCGGGTGGTGTGTGTCGTCACTGTCTCTGATGCTGCGACGACACCGATGTCTCGTCCCGTATTCGCCATGTCGCGCAGCCGCGGCATGGCGGGCCGGTTGCTGAGCGAGTTCGGGCAGGGCCCGGGGTGCCCGCGTTGCGGGCGCGCCCTACAAAACAATAACAACGACATAACAACAAGCGAATCGCATGAGGATTCGGGGAAACCGGGTGGCGCGACAGTGCCATCCCACCACCACTTAGGAGGGACGCATGAGCAATGCGCATTTGAAACCGGCAGTGGCGGCGTTGTCTGGGGCCGCGCTGGCCGTGTCGGCCGGAGGGGCCGTCGCGGCCTGGGAAGTCAACATGCCGCAGGGCGTGACGGAGATCAGTCGTACCGTCTATGACCTGCACATGCTGATTTTCTGGATCTGCGTCGTGATCGGTATCGTCGTGTTCGGGGCGATGTTCTACAGCATCGTCAAGCACCGCAAGTCGAAAGGCCACCAGGCCGCCCAGTTCCACGAGAGCACCACGGTCGAGGTCCTGTGGACCCTCGTGCCGTTCCTGATTCTCGTGGGCATGGCGATTCCTGCCACCAAGACGCTGATCGCCATGGAGGACACGAGTAATGCCGACATGACCATCAAGGTCACCGGCTATCAGTGGAAGTGGCACTACGACTACATGGACGAGGGCATCGGCTTCTTCAGCAATCTCGCCACGTCGCGCGCCGCGATCGAGAACCGTGCCGAGAAGGGTGAACACTACCTGCTCGACGTCGACAACCCGATCGTGGTGCCCGTTAACAAGAAGATCCGCTTTTTGGTGACCGCCAACGACGTGATCCACGCCTTCTGGGTGCCGGATCTCGCCATGAAGAAGGACGCCATCCCGGGCTTCGTCAACGAGCTCTGGACGCGCATCGACGAGCCCGGGGTGTACCGCGGTCAATGCGCCGAGCTTTGCGGCAAGGATCATGGCTTCATGCCGATCGTGGTCGTGGCGATGGAAGAGCCCAAGTACCTCGACTGGGTGGCCGAGCAGAAGGCGGCGCGCGAGGCCGAGATGCTCGCCTCCGACCAGGAGTGGGGCAAGAGCGACCTGATGGCCCGCGGCGAGAAGATCTACAACACCAACTGCGCCGCCTGTCACCAGGCCAATGGTGAAGGTATGGGTAGTGTGTTCCCGGCGATCAAGGGCAGTGCCGTGGCAACCGGCAGCATCCAGGGCCATATCGACCTGGTTATGAACGGGGTGCAGGGGACTGCGATGGCCGCCTACGGGCCGCAGCTTGGCGACGTCGACCTGGCGGCGGTACTCACCTACCAGCGGAACGCCTTCGGTAACGATACCGGCGACGTGATCCAACCCACCGATATCAAGGCGGCGCGCTGAGCGCGACGGGAGGAATCTGATCATGAGTGCTGTGATTTCCGAGACACATCACGACGAACACCCGAGCGGCATCAAGCGCTGGCTGTTCACCACCAACCATAAGGATATCGGGACCCTGTACCTGCTGTTCGCGTTGCTGATGTTCTTCGTCGGCGGGGCGATGGCGCTGGTCATTCGCGCCGAGCTCTTCGAGCCCGGTCTGCAGATGGTGGAGCCCCAGTTCTTCAATTCAATGACCACCATGCATGCGCTGGTAATGATCTTCGGTGTGGTCATGCCGGCTTTCACCGGGCTGGCCAACTGGCTCATTCCGATGATGGTCGGAGCCACCGACATGGCCCTGCCACGCATGAACAACTGGAGCTTCTGGATTCTGCCGTTCGCCTTCACCATGCTGCTGTCGACGCTCTTTATGGATGGCGGTGGCCCGGCGGGCGGCTGGACCATGTATCCGCCGCTGATGCTGCAGACAGGTGATGCGTTCCCGTTCGTCATCTTCGCCATCCACCTGATGGGGATCTCGTCGATCATGGGCTCCATCAACGTGATCGCGACCATCCTCAACATGCGGGCCCCGGGCATGAACCTGATGAAGATGCCCTTGTTCGTGTGGACCTGGCTGATCACCGCCTACCTGCTCATCGCCACCATGCCGGTGCTGGCGGGTGCGGTCACCATGCTGCTCACCGACAAGTATTTCGGCACCAGCTTCTTCAATGCCGCGGGCGGCGGTGATCCGGTGATGTTCCAGCATATCTTCTGGTTCTTTGGGCACCCCGAGGTGTACATCCTGATCCTGCCGGCCTTCGGTATTGCCTCGAGCATCATCCCGACCTTCGCGCGCAAGCCGCTGTTCGGCTATGCCTCGATGGTCTATGCCACGGCCAGCATCGCGTTCCTGTCCTTCATCGTGTGGGCGCATCACATGTTCACCGTCGGCATGCCGCTGGCGGGCGAGCTGTTCTTCATGCTCACGACCATGATGATCGCGGTACCCACCGGGGTGAAGGTGTTCAACTGGGTGGCCACCATGTGGAAGGGGTCGATGACCTTCGAGACGCCCATGCTGTTCGCGCTCGGCTTCGTGATCATGTTCACCATTGGCGGGTTCTCTGGGCTGATGCTCGCCATTGCGCCGGTGGATTTCCAGTACCACGACACCTACTTCGTGGTGGCGCACTTCCACTACGTGCTGGTGCCGGGTGCAGTGTTCTCGATCATCGCCGCCGTGTACTACTGGCTGCCGAAGTGGACCGGACACATGTACAACGAGACGCTCGGCAAGTGGCACTTCTGGCTCTCGACCATCTTCGTCAACCTGACCTTCTTCCCGATGCACTTCGTGGGGCTGGCCGGCATGCCGCGGCGTATTCCGGACTACGCGCTGCAGTTTGCCGACTTCAACGCAATCGCGACCATCGGGGCGTTCGGCTTCGGTTTCGCCCAGCTGTTGTTCGCCTATCTCGTGTTCCAGACGATTCGCGGCGGTGAAAAGGCGAGCGATCAGGTGTGGGAAGGTGCGCATGGGCTGGAATGGACCCTGTCCTCGCCGCCGCCCTATCACAGCTTCACCACGGCGCCGGAGGTCAAGTGACCGCCGCAAACGAGGCGGCTTCGGCCGCCCCCGACCGGAGAAACAGCATGCACGATGCAGACAGACGACTACGTATACGCATCACGCTGGCTGTGCTCGCGCTGGTGGCGATCGGGTTTTACGTGGGCTTCTTCTTCCTGATGGGTAGTCGCTGAGGGCGTCTCATGGCAGCACGTGGCGCAACATACCGGACACCATTCAAGCTTGGCGTATTCGTGATCGCCATGTTTGGCTTCGGTTTCGCACTGGTGCCGCTGTACAACGTCTTTTGCGAGATCACCGGGCTGAACGGCAAGACGGGGGTCGTCGATGAGTCAGTGGTCGCCCGTTATGAGTTCGATCCCGATCGGGAGATCGTCGTCGAGTTCATGACTAGCCTGAACCAGGAGCTCAACTGGGAGTTCCTGCCCGAGGTGGCAAAGATGAAGGTGCACCCGGGCAAGGTGTATACGGTGAACTTCTATGCCCGCAACCTCACCGATCGTGACGTCACGGGGCAGGCGATACCCAGCGTCGCACCCAACGTCGCATCCCGTTACTTCAGCAAGACAGAGTGCTTCTGTTTCACCCAGCAACTGTTTCAGGCGGGGGAGGGGCGTGACATGCCGGTCAGCTTCGTGATCAATCCGAAGCTGCCGGCCCATGTCACCACCATCACCCTTTCGTACACGTTTTTCGATGCGGGTCAGAAGGTCGCCTTGCAATAAACCGGCGATGCCCGCGCAACGGATGGGATAACAACCAAAGGGGGTTTTACCATGGCTCATGCAGAAGGGCAGTATTACATCCCGCATGGCAGCCACTGGCCGCTGGTCGGCTCGGTCGGTCTCACGACCTTGCTGGTGGGCTTTGCGTCCTGGCTGAACGGCGCGGAGTTCGGGCAGTTGCTGATGCTGGCTGGCGTCGTGATCACGCTGGTGATGATGTTCGGCTGGTTTGGCACGGTGGTGCGCGAAAGCCAGTCCGGCATCTACAACGCACAGGTGGATCTCAGCTTCCGCTGGGGCATGTTCTGGTTCATCTTCTCCGAGGTGATGTTCTTCGCCGCCTTCTTCGGGGCCCTGTTCTACGCGCGCCAGTACTCGGTGCCGTGGCTGGGCGGCGAGGGTGACGGTGCGATGACCAACTCGGTGCTGTGGCCCAGCTTCGAGGCGGCCTGGCCCACTGCCGGTCCGGGCGAGGTGGGTGGAGAGTTCGAGATCATGGGCGCCTGGGGGATTCCCGCGCTGAACACCGCGATCCTGCTCACCTCCGGTGCCACCCTGACCTGGGCGCATCATGCCCTGAAGGAAGACAAGCGGGGCCAGTTGGCCCTGGGGCTGCTGGTGACCGTGCTGCTGGGCGTGATCTTCCTCGGTTTCCAGGCCTACGAATACGGCCATGCCTACAGCGACCTCAACCTCAAGCTGAGTTCGGGCATTTACGGCTCGACCTTCTTCATGCTCACGGGGTTCCATGGGCTGCACGTGACCATCGGCGCCATCATGCTCGCGATCATGCTGATCCGGGTGCTCAAGGGCCACTTTACGTCCAAGAACCACTTCGCCTTCGAGGCGGCCGCCTGGTACTGGCACTTCGTCGACGTGGTGTGGCTCGGCCTGTTCATTTTCGTCTACTGGCTCTGAGCCGAGGGACCCGGGGCGGAAGCCTGCCCCGGGTGTCATCGGGGGTTAGCGGGGAGGCGGCAGGACGCCGTGCGGCTCGATCAGCCCTGTCCAGTAGCCCAGTAACAGGAGCAGGAATGCGGCAATCGAGACCGCGATGCGTACGGTCAGGGCCCGGGCGGTGCGTTTGGAGTCACCCTGATCCCGAATCAGATAGAACAACGCGGAACCGAGACTGCCGAGAATGACTGCAAACAAAAGCAAAATCGCGATTTTGATGATCATGGAATGCTCCGGATGTGTTGCAGGCAGAAGTATAACGCAGTGCGTGCCCCGCGATGGCCGACGCCCGTGATATGCACCTGGGGGCGTTTCGATTTTCCCCTGACCTGCTGCCGAGTGTTGCCGTGATCCTGCTGCTGACGCTCTTCATCTCCCTGGGTATGTGGCAGCTTGGCCGCGCCGAGGAAAAGCGTGACCTCATCGAGCGCTTCGAGGCGCGCCGGGAAGCGACGGCCCTCGGCGCGGGATCTCTGTCCGCGCTACCCATCGACGAGCTGCGTTATCGCAAGGTCCGTCTCGTCGGTCACTATCTCGCTGACCGTCAGTTCCTGCTCGACAACCGCGTGCGCGAACGTCAGGCGGGCTTCGAGGTGCTCAC
>DSBO01000042.1 GCA_011046015.1 Thioalkalivibrio sp.
AGCGGTACCGCCCCTCGAGGCGACCGCCCGTGACCGCGTCCGGCGCCAGGTCGAGTTCCACCCGCAAGCGGGTGGCGGCACGCCGCTGGTGCGGGCTGATGACGATCTCCTCGAGCTGGTCGGCGGCGCGTCGGGCCGCCTCGTCCTCCTCGTCCTCGACCAGCCGGTTGAGATTCACCATCTCGCTGAAGGTCAGCAGCTTCTCGAAGCGGCTGAACACCAATGGGTCGTTGCGCTCGCTCTGCTCCTGCCGGCGACGCTGTGCCTGGCGCTTGCCGCCGCTCACCGCCTGGGCGCTGCCGCCATCGTCATCGCCCTCGTCTTCGGGCGCCCGGGCCTCGCCGGTGCCTAGCGCCGTCACCTGGCCCCACAGGGGCACGGGCAGCGGCGGCCGGTAGTCCCGCGGCGCGCGATAGGCCGCCAGCCCGATCTCGCCCGGCGCGCGCAGCTGGTCGAACAGCGCGCGGGCCTCCCCGGTGTGCGGGCCGGCGTCACCGAGCAGGGCAAGGATGACCGCCTCCACCATGGACTCCGCCCTGGGCAGGCGGCGCCGGGGGCGGATGGCCAGCAGGGCCTGACTGAGGCGCGCATGGCGCTCGCGCAGCCCCGGGAATTGCGCGAGCACCGCCGTCTGCGTGCGCAAGGCCTCGCGCAGCCAGGCGATGTCCTGACGCAGGGGATCGGACTGGGGCTCGGGGCGCCGGGCCAGTGCCAGGAAGGCGGTCAGCCAGAAGTAGAGATCACGGTTGAGGGGGCGCTCGGGAAAGAGCGCGATCTGCGGCGGCAGCAGCAGGTTCTCCTCGTCCCGACGCGCGAGGTCCATACTCTCCTCGTCCAGCCCCAGGCGCTGGCGCAGGCTGAGGCGATGGCCCGAGCCGCGGGCGGCGATGGCCTCCACCGCCAGCCCCGCCTCGCCGCCGCTGGCGCGAAAGAACACGCCCAGCACCGGGCGCAGCGTGTCGAGCGAGACCGCTGCCTCCGGGTACCGGGGATAGCTGGCGGCCCGTGCCGCCCAGCGGTGCCAGTAACGGCCGACGAATTCCTCGACCTCGAGGAACTGGAACATGTGCCGAACCTCCTGCGGCCTGTGGTGGCCGGTATTGCCTTCAGCCGAAGGTGGCGTGTATGGCCTCGAGCAGCCCCTGCTGCACGTCCTCGTCATCGCTCAGGGGCTCCACCAGCGTGACGCGGGCCGCCTCGAGGATGGGCATGTCGGAGGCGATGAGCGTGGCGCAGTAGACCAGCAGGCGCGTGGAGACGCCTTCTTCCAGGTCCTGCCCCTTCATCGCCCGCAACCGCACGGCCAGGTTGACCAGTGCGGCGCATTGCGCCTGCGCGAGACCGCTCTCGCGGGCCACGATGTCGCGCTCCAGCTCGGGCGGCGGGAAGTCGAAGCTCGTGGCCACGAAGCGCTGGCGCGTGCTCGGCTTGAGGGACTTGAGGATGTGCTGGTAACCCGGGTTGTAGGAGACCACCAGCATGAACGTGTCCGGCGCCTCCAGCAGCTCGCCGGTACGCTCGAGCGGCAGCAGGCGCCGGTCGTCGGTGAGCGGATGCAGGACCACCGTCACGTCCTTGCGGGCCTCGACCACCTCGTCCAGGTAGCAGATGCCGCCCTCGCGCACGGCCCGGGTGAGCGGGCCGTCCACCCACCGGGTCTCCCCGCCCTGGAGGAGATAGCGCCCGGTGAGGTCGGCGGCGGTGAGGTCATCATGGCAGGAGACCGTGAACAGGGGCCGTCCCAGGCGCGCCGCCATGTGACTCACGAAGCGCGTCTTGCCGCAACCGGTGGGGCCCTTGAGCAACAGCGGCAGCCGCTGCCGGTAGGCCCGCTCGAAGAGGTCGCACTCGCTGCCGACGGGCTGGTAGAACGGCAGCTCCCGGTCCGTCGGTTCAGGGCTTGCGGTCAGCGGCATGGGCGACTCCTGATCATGATGACGTGCTGGAAACGACGACCCGGACGGTGATCAGTCCGCGGTGGCGGATGCCCCCCTGACATAGGCCGGCGCCTGTTCACGGGCGGGACCGAACACCGCGTAGATGAACAGCAATGCCCCGATCACCACCACCACCCCGGCACCGAAGCGCATGATGTAGAACATCGTGATCTGTTCCTGCACCTCCATGTAGCCCATGCCCATCACACGCTGCAGATGCGTCTGCACCACGCCCGCGAAGGTCAGGGTGAAGGTCATGAAGGCCATGGCCGAGGTCGTGATCCAGAAGGCCCACATGTTCAGCACCTGGTTGTAGGGCTGGACACGACGCAGCTGGGGCATGGCATAGCTGACGATTGCCAGGACCAGCATCACGTAGGCGCCGTAAAAGGCCAGATGTCCATGGGCCGCCGTGACCTGGGTGCCGTGGGTGTAGTAGTTGATGAACGAGAGCGTGTGCATGAAGCCCCAGACACCGGCACCGAAGAAGGCGACGGTCGCGCAGCCCAGGGTCCAGAGCATGGCGGCCTTGTTGGGATGATTACGGCTGCCCTTCCAGAACATGTAGAAGGCGAACACCACCATGGCGAACAGCGGCACCACCTCCAGCGTGGAAAAGACGTTGCCGATGGGCTGCCAGTAGCCGGGCGTGCCGATCCAGTAATAATGGTGGCCGGTGCCCAGCAGACCCGTGAACAGCGACAGGCCCACGATGACGTAGAGCCACTTCTCGATGACCTCGCGATCGACCCCGGTCATCTTGATGAGCAGGTAGCCGAGCAGCGAGGCCATGATCAGTTCCCAGACACCCTCCACCCAGATGTGCACGATGTACCACCAGTAGAGCTTGTCCACCGACAGGTTGCCTGGGTTGTAGAAGGCGAACAGCCAGAAGATAGCGGCCAGCCACAGTCCAAGCATCAGCACCATGTTGATGGCCGTCTTGCGCCCCCGGAGCAGCGTCATGCTGGCGTTGAACAGGAACATGAGGAAGGAGAGGGTGATGAGCACCTTCACCCAGGTGGGCTGCTCCAGAAATTCCCGCCCCTCGTGTATGCCGAACTGGTAGCCGACCAGTGCCGCGGCCCCTGCGAAGGCGAAAATGGCCAGCTGGATGTAGGCGAGCTTCGGACTGTAGATCTCCTGCTCTGCCTCCTCGGGCATGAGGTAGTAGGTGCAGCCCATGAAACCGATCAGCAGCCACACCACCAGGAGGTTGGTATGGCTGGTGCGCATGATGTTGAAGGGCATGGCCTCGGCCAGGAAGTTGGGCCAGACAAAGACGGCGCCACTCAACAGGCCGAACGAGACCTGGGCTGCGAACAGTGCCATCGCCACGATGAAGAACGGGTAAGCCACCCGTTGTGTTTCATATTTCATACGTCCTGTCCTCCTTGGATCGTGAATGCCGTATGCAACCGCCTGCGGCGCTCAGCCGGAACGGTGGGGTGGCCAGTTCTGCGTATCGATGGCGTCGGTCCACCGCAGGAAATCGATCAGCGCGTTCATCTCCGCGTCGCTGAGATCGAAGTACGGCATCTGGCGCCGGCCCGGCGCGCCGGTGGGCATGGCACGCATCCAGCCGGCAATGGCGGCGCGGGCCGCCTCGGGGTTCTCCCTGCCGCCGAAACGGGTCCAGACATTGCCGAGCTCGGGGGCGAAATAGGCGCCCTCGCCGAGGATGGTGTGGCAGTTGATGCAGTTGTTCTTCTCCCACACCTCCTTGCCATGACGGACCGAATCGGTCAGTCCCTCGCGGTCCGTGGAGGTATTGACGATATAGAGATGGCTGTGCGCCGTGAGACCGACGAACAGCAGAAAGAAAAACAGCGAACCGCCGTAGAAGATATTGCGTGCTGCCGCCTTGCTAAGCCCCTCGTTCATAGACGCTCCTCCCTTGATTCCACTGGCCCTGATTCCGCCTGCCCTGGTTCCTGTGTCTCTTGCCCGGGTGGTCTTGTCATTGCATTCCGCCGCTACCCGGCCCACGCCTGGCGTGGCAGGGGACCCCCCCTCGCGAACTTATAACATATATTAAAATTACATATAATGTGAGATACCCATGCCAGGCCGAGTATAGCCGCCTGAACGGCTTCTACCTGATCTCGGTCAGGAACTGCCCGGAAGCAACGCAGGGGGAACGGATCAGGGCAGCAGAGAGTGACTGGCGCCACCGCCTTTCCGGGACAAATACACACACAGTCGATGGCTCCGTCCGTGGATAGGTAGCCGATGCGCTATCCCGTTGCCAGTCCCAGCACCACGCTCACGACCCCCCACATCACCAGTACGAAGCCGATGGTGGCGATGAGCGCGATGGCGATGAAATGCAGGGGATTGCCCTTCTCGAAGTCACGGGCACGGTTGGATTCGCTCTGCACGCCGAAGAAGGCGGAGAGCACGCTCTTCACGGTACTGAAGAAACCGACCGATTCCCGGCGACGCTCTTCGCTCATGCTTTCTGCTCCTTCCGCTCAGGCACCTTGAGCAACAGTAGCGCGCCTAGGATGAAGAACACAAGCAGGGAGAAGATCGCGATGCGCGGACTGCCGGTGAGCACGCCGACGATGCCCATCAGAAAGGGGCCAGCCACGGCCGCGAACTTGCCGAGCATGTTGTAGAAACCGAAGAACTCGGCCGCCTTGTCCTGCGGGATCAGCCGCGCGTAGAGCGAGCGGCTCAGCGACTGCACCCCACCCTGTACCAGACCGACGCCAACCGCAATGGCGAAGAACTCCCAGAGCTCGGTCATGAGCGCCCCCCAGATCGTGATGACGGTATAGACGGCCAGCCCGATGTAGATGCCGGTCTTCGGGCCGATGCGCTCGCCGAGCTTGCCGAAGGCGATGGCGGCGGGAAAGCCGATGAACTGGATCATCAGCAGGGCGAGAATCAGGTTGCCGGTGGAGAAACCGAGCGCTGCCCCATAGTCGGCCGCCATGCGCACGATCGTGTCGACGCCATCGATGTACAGCCAGTAGGCCAGCAGGAACCACCATACATGGCGGTAGCGCCGGACCTCGCGGAAGGTATTGATCAGCTGGCGAAATCCTCCCGTGACCACGCCGTTGCGCGGGGCCGGGTGCGGTGTCTCCTTCACGAGCAACAGCAGCGGCAGGCTGAACAGGAGCCACCAGATGCCGACCAGCAGGAACGACAGCCGCACGGCGACCGACTCGTCCGCAAAGCCGAAGACGGCCGGATTGAGCACCATGTAGACGCAGAAGGCAAACAGCAGACCGCCGCCGAGATAACCCATGGCATAACCCAGGCCGGAGACGAAGTCATACTTGTGTGGCGGGGCCACATCGACCAGCAGCGCATCGTAGAAGATGTTCGCGCCCATGAAACCAATGCTGGCGGCAGCATACAGCATGGCAG
>DSBO01000070.1 GCA_011046015.1 Thioalkalivibrio sp.
AGACCGGCCCCCAGACTGTGCCACCGCGCCCCGCCCGCCATGCCGCCGCTCACCGGGCTCAGCCGCGACGGTTGGCCGCGATGCGCATGCGCAGGGCGTTGAGCTTGATGAAGCCCTCCGCCTCCTTCTGGTTGTACGCGCCGGCATCGTCCTCGAAGGTGGCGATGCTCTCGTCGAACAGGCTGTCCGACTCGGACTTGCGGCCCACCACGGTGACGTTGCCCTTGTAGAGCTTCACGCGCACCACGCCGTTCACGTGCGCCTGCGAGGCATCGATCATGGCCTGCATCATCTCCCGCTCCGGGCTCCACCAGTAGCCGTTGTAGATGAGACTGGCGTAACGCGGCATCAGCTCGTCTTTCAGGTGTGCGACCTCGCGGTCCAGGGTGATGGACTCGATGGCACGGTGGGCGGGCAGCAGGATGGTGCCGCCGGGGGTCTCGTAGCAGCCACGCGACTTCATGCCCACGTAGCGGTTCTCGACGATGTCCAGGCGGCCGATGCCGTTGGCGCCGCCCACCCTGTTCAGGGTCTCGAGCACGGTGGCCGGGCTCATGCGCTCGCCGTTGATGGCCACCACGTCGCCCTTCTCGAAGCTGAGCTCCAGGTAGGTCGGCTCGTTGGGGGCGTTCTCCGGCGAGACGCTCCAGCGCCACATGTCCTCTTCCGGCTCGGCCCAGGGGTCTTCCAGGATGCCGCCCTCGTAGGAGATGTGCAGCAGGTTGGCATCCATGGAATACGGCGACTTCTTGCCGCGCTTCTGCTCGATCGGGATCTGGTGCTGCTCGGCGTAGGCCAGCAGCTTCTCGCGGGAATTAAGGTCCCACTCGCGCCAGGGTGCGATGACCTGGATACCGGGCTTGAGGGCGTAGGCGCCCAGCTCGAAGCGGACCTGGTCGTTGCCCTTGCCGGTGGCACCGTGGGAGATGGCATCGCCGCCGGTCTCGTTGGCGATCTCCACCAGGCGCCTGGCGATCAGCGGGCGGGCGATGGAGGTGCCCAGCAGGTACTCGCCCTCGTAAATGGTGTTGGCGCGGAACATCGGGAACACGTAGTCGCGCACGAACTCCTCGCGCAGGTCCTCGATGTAGATCTCCTTCACGCCCATGGCCTCGGCCTTGGCGCGGGCCGGCTCGACCTCCTCGCCCTGGCCGATGTCGGCGGTAAACGTGACGACCTCGCAGTCGTAGGTCTCCTGCAGCCACTTGAGGATGACCGACGTATCCAGCCCGCCCGAATAGGCGAGCACCACCTTGTTGATCGAAGACTGCGCCATGGAGTGTTCCCCGGAAATCTCAATATATGATGACGTTCGGCCCGCGCCCACGCGGGCATGAAAGCTGCGGATTATACGGGAAACGGCCCCGACTTGCGCCAGTGTCGCGCATCCCGCCACCGACGACCGGCTCGGCGTGCCGGGCATGAAGACCCGTCACCGGCCGTCCGCGGCGGTGTGAACCACATCTCAAATATTGGGTCCCCACAGCCGACTCTGCTAAGGTTGCCCTGACCGTAGCCGACCGATGACGCGCGCCACCCGCGCTCACCTCGCGGAGGAATGTTGCATGTATCAAGCGCTAAGCGCGGCCCAGGCAGCCGGCGCCTCGCTGCGAGGCCGTTTCCTGGCGTGCCTGTTCACCCTGCCCCTGCTCGCCGCCTGCTCGCCGGATACGCCGGAGACCGGGGAAACCCTCGACCGGGTCGCGACAACGGAGGTGACCCCGGAGAGCATCCGTGCCGAAGGCGAGCTGGTCGTCATCACGCGCAACGCCCCGACCACGGTCTACCAGGACCGCGACGGCCTGGGCGGTATCGAGTACCTGCTGACCGAGGCGCTGGCCGAATCGCTGGGCGTGCCCGTGCGCTATCGCTACTTCGACAACGTGGATGCGGTGCTGGCGGCGGTGGAACGCGGCGAGGGTCATCTCGCCGCCGCCGGCCTCACCCGCACTCCGCAGCGCGCCGAGCGCTACCGCTTCGGCCCGAGCTACCAGCAGATTCAGCAGCAGGTGGTGTGTCACCGCCAGGGTGTGGTGCCGGACAGCGTGGCGGAACTTTCCAAGGTCTCGCTGCTGGTGATCGACGAGAGCAGTTACGTAGAGCGGCTAGCCGAGCTCAGGCAGGAATACCCGGACCTCCGCTGGCAGGCCACCACCCGCTACTCGACAGAGGAAATCTTCCAGCGCGTGGCCGACGGGAAGGTGGACTGCACGGTGGCGGACTCGAACATCGTGATGATCAACCGGCGCTACCTGCCCGAACTGGTGGCACCGTTCGCCATTTCCGAAGAGCAACCGCTGGCCTGGGTGCTGCCCGAGGGTGGTGAGGCGCTGGGCGTCTACCTGCAGGACTGGTTCGGGCAGATCGAGGCCGACGGCACCCTGGCGCGCGCCTACCATCGCAGCTACGGCCACATCGATACCTTCGACTACGTCGACCTGCGCGCCTTCAAGCGCCGCCTGGATGATCGCCTGCCGCAGTACCGCCGCCTGTTCGAGCAGGCGGCCGAGACCCACGGCATCCCCTGGACCATCCTCGCCGCCCAGGCCTACCAGGAGTCTCACTGGGAGCCGGCGGCGCGCAGCCCCACCGGCGTGCGCGGCATCATGATGCTCACGCTCACCACCGCCGAGGAAGTGGGTGTGGACAATCGCCTCGACCCGAAACAAAGCATCGACGGCGGCGCGCGCTATCTCGCCAACCTGATGGGGCGCCTGCCCGAGGACATCCCCGAGCGCGACCGCATCTGGTTCGCGCTCATGGCCTACAACGTAGGCATGGGGCATTTGTACGACGCCCGCTCGCTGGCGCGCCGCCTGGGCAAGGACCCGAACAGCCTGGTGGACATGAAAGAGGTGCTGCCCCTGCTCTCGCGCAAGGAGTACTACACCACCCTGCGCTACGGCTACGCCCGCGGCACCGAACCCGTGCGCTACGTCAACCGCATCCGCGACTTCGTCGACATCCTGGAACGCCACCTCGCAACGGGGAGGTCGGCATGACGGCGCACAGCCGGTGGCCGATGTCCGTCAAACGGCCCTGGCCAGCACCATGAACTGGTAGGGCTCCATCACCAGCTCCTGGGTGGCAGTAAGCGTGCGGCCGGCGAAGAGATCCACCATGGTCTTGCGCATACCCATCTGCCGCAGGCGCCGCGCCTCCAAGCGCTGCTGATCCTCAGTGAAGTTGGCCAGCACGAACACGCTGTGCTGGTCGTGGGTGCGGAAAAACCCGAACACGTGCGGGTTACCGGTATCCGTGATGTCGGTCTCCGCGCGCATGAAGGCCGGGTTCTGCTGGCGCAGCTGGATCAGGCGCAGGATGCCCTGGTAGATGCGCCCGACCACCGTCTCCGCGTCGCTGCGGTCGGCGGCCCGCGCCCAGTCGAAGGCCGGGCGATGCAGCCAGCGCGTGTCGCCCGCCTTGCCCGGGTCCTGGTCGTAACCGTAATCGTTGAGCGTGCCGATCTCGTCGCCCAGGTAGATGAGCGGGATCCCGCCCATGGCGACGATCAGCCCGTGCATCAGCAGGATCCGCCGCACGGCGAGTTCGACCTCCGCGTCGACGGACTGCTCCAGCGCCAACTCCAGTCCGCACAGCGAGGCACAGGTGCCGGAGACGCGCGCATCGCCCGTGAGCGGATTCTGCTGGAAGGGCTGCCCCCGCCCGAAGCTGCCCTCGTAGCGGCCGATGAAGAACTGCGTGAGGAAGCGGCGATGCTCGTCCGCATCGAAGCCCACCGCCTCTACATCACTGTTGGAAAACGCCCAGCCAATGTCGTCGTGACAGCGCGCATAGTTCACCCAGGCGCAGCCCTCGGGCAGGGCAAAGCGCCGACGCATGGCGTGATTGAGCACGCGCACGTCGCGGGTGGCCAACGCATCCCACAGCAGGGCCATGAACTCCGGGTTGTAAGAAAGCGGGCACTCCTCGAGGCTGACGTACTTGCTCACCTCGTCAGGGTGCACGATGGCCTCCGACTTGAAGACCACCGCTGGCGCCACGATGTTGACGATGGCGTTGAAGGCCTGGATCAGCCAGTGCGCCTCGGGCAGGTTCTGGCAGTCGGTACCGAGCCGTTTCCACAGGAAAGCCACAGCGTCCAGGCGCAGGATCTCCACGCCCTGGTTGGCGAGAAACAGCATCTCCTCCAGCATGCGGTTGAACACCTCCGGGTTCTCGTAATTGAGATCCCACTGGAAGGTGTTGAAGGTCGTCCACACCCACTTCTTGATGCGATTGACGTACGTGAAGGCACCCGGATGATCCTCGGGGAAGATCTCGCCCATACTGCGCTCGAAGGCGTCGGGCATCTCGCGATCCGGGAACATGCGGTAGTAATCGCGGTATGGCTCCTCGCCGGCCAGCGCACGCTGCGCCCACTCGTGCTCGTCGGAGGTGTGATTGAAGATGAAGTCCAGCACCAGGGAGATACCATGGTGGCGTAGCTCGGTGGCCAGCTGCGCCAGGTCCTCCATGGTGCCCAGGTCGGGATTCACCTCACGGTAGCTGGTCACGGCATAGCCGCCGTCGTTATCGCCCCGGGGCGTGCGAAATACCGGCATCAGGTGCAGGTAGGTGATACCGAGCTCGGTGAGGTAGGGGATGCGCTCGCGCACCCCCTCCAGATCGCCGGCAAAGAGATCGACGTAGCACATGGCCCCGACCATGCGGCTCGACTGGTACCAACGGGGGTCCACCTCACGCATGGCGTCCAGCGCCTTGAGCTCGCCAGGACGATCCAGCCACATCTGCGTGGCCGAGGCGAGAATGCTCTCGAGGTGATAGAAGAAGTCGTAGTTGCCGCCGTACAGGGCGTGCAGGCGACTGAACAGGCGCGGGAAATGGCGCCCCAGGCGCTCGACGTAGGCCTCCCAATCACCGGGCTCGGTGCGCGCCGCGAACCGCGCCTCGATGCGGGGCAGCAGACGGCGCAGGGAGGCGGCGCTCTCGCGCTCCAGCCAGGCGGAATCTTTCGGTATCATGCGAGTCATGGCATCTGGTCGGCAGTTGGCGCGTGGATGTCCCTGCCTACTATAAAAGCCTGGCCGACCAAATATAAGCCCGCGCCGACGCCCGAGGATACGCCGGGCAGCCCGAGCTAGCGGGGGCCGAATGCGATGACGCTGCCCTCGGCGCGCTGCTCCGCGGCTTTCAACCGCTGCTCGAGCACCACCAGCGCCAGGGCGAATTCACCCTGCAGACGCGGCTCGATCTCGCGGGCATCGGGATGATAGGTGACGCGGTCGTAAGGTACCGGCTCGTCCAGCCCCTGGCGGGTCTGTGGCCGAAAGCCCTCCCAGGCAACCTGGACC
>DSBO01000237.1 GCA_011046015.1 Thioalkalivibrio sp.
CCGCAAGCCAGCGCAGCGATGCTAATCAAGTACTACGGCAAGCGATGGGGAATTGAAAGCTACTTCCGGGACACAAAAGATATACGCTTTGGGCTTGGGATGGATGCCATTCATACCAGATCCACGCTGCGACGGGACAGGCTGTTTCTACTGAGCGCCCTGGCCATTGTATTGATGACGCTGCTCGGGGCGGCTTGTGAGCAAGTAGGATATGACCGCTATCTTAAGGCCAACACTGTCAAGCGGCGCACACATTCCCTGTTTCGACAGGGTCAAATGGTACATGACCTTATCCCTCGCATGCCGGATGAGTGGCTATCGAAAATCATGGAGGCTTTTGCCATGAAGCTCAAAGAGCACAGGGCGTTAAATGAAATATTTTCTGCTGTGTAAAATGAGGGGATGTTTCAGGGCTGAAGCATGTTTTTTCGTTCGCTTAAGAACTAGGCTATGAGTAGGTATATGTCCCCGAAATTCGCGGGTGATCGCGCGAGAGGGACACCTGCTACAACATTGTGTCCAGGTACAGTCGGCGCAGGAGGGTTTCGGTGTCAGGAGCGGTGGCCGAAGCAATGACCTGTGCATCGAATGCCTGTCCTGCGCCGCGCTGCAGTTCGGTAATGGCTCGGTCGAAGTGCGCTGCCTCCCGGTAGGGACGCGCCGTTGTAATGGCATCGAGCGTGTCAGCGACGGCGATGATGCGCGCGGCCAGCGGAATGGCCTCGCCCTTAAGCCCGGCGGGATAGCCCGTACCGTCGAAACGCTCGTGATGATGGCGTACGGCGGGTGCGAGCCCTTGTAGAGGAGGGATCCGCTCGAGCAGGTGTGCCCCATGCTCGGCATGGAGTGCGATTCGGGTGCGCTCGGTAGCAGTCAGGGGCCCGGGCTTGGTGAGAATCATGTCCGGAACGCCAATCTTGCCGATGTCGTGCAGCAACGCGGCATTTTCGACCTCGGCGATCTTCTCCTCCGGCAACGCGAGGGCCTGGGCTATGGTGGCGGCGTAGTGCGCGACCCGCCGACCATGGCCACCGGTATAGGTGTCCTTGAGTCCCAATGCCCCTTCGTACGCGAGGAGCAATGCATCGTAGTGCGCCTCGTTCTGACGCATGAGCGTTACCACATGGCGCCGGCCTATGGCCAGCAAGTAGGCCCATGCTGTCGTGGTGGCCGCAACATAGACGACAGTGCGCAACAGTACCGGCGCGATGCCGTACTGTTCGACTATACCGAAGTGAAAAGCGGCCCACTCGCCCAGGCCGAGCGTCATCAGGCTGACGAGAAGAAAGAGCGCAAGTACCCGCCGATCACGGTGACGAAGTCTGCGGGCGGCATGCACGACATTTCCAATCATCGGAGTAACCTCCTTGCTCGGGTTGCTTCCGGCTGGAACGGTCGCCGGGTGGGACTTTCACCCATTGGAAAGTGCCGCCTTTTCACGGCGTGCGCCAGAAGCGGCCATTCGGATAGTCCGAAGGGGAACACACAGGGAAATGGGGTACTGTCCATACTGTTCCCGGAATGCTCGGAAAACGCCTCATGGCGGCCTGCCCCTCGACTCAGCCACTCAGACTCATCGAGCGGCGGAACAGCGCCAGGCTGGCTGCGAAAAAGGCGGCCCCCAGCCCCACCATCAGCATGAGTTCGAGCCAGACCGATTCGATGCCCGCACCGCGGAACGCCACCGCCTTGGCGAAGGCGAGGAAATGGCGCGAGGGCAGCGCCAACGTCAGGCGCTGGACGATCTCGGGCTGGCTCTCCACCGCGCCCATGCCGCCCGACAGCATGATCACCGGGATGATCACCATGATCACCAGCAGGGCGAATTGCGCCATGCTGCGCGCCATGGTGCCCAGGAACATGCCGATCGCGGCGGCCGCCCACAGATAAACCGCCGCACCCGCGACCAACAGCGGTACCGACCCGGCCACCGGCACCTGCAAGACCCCCTGTACCACAAAAAGCAGCGAGCCGATGAATGCCGCCAGCACCACGGCCATTGTCGCCAGTACCTTGGACAGCGCCACCTCCACCGGGGTCAGGGGCATCACCATGAGATGCTCGATGGTACCGTGTTCGCGTTCGCGCAGCATCGCCGCGCCAGTCAGCGCGATGGTCAGCAGCGACAGCTGGTTGAGCAGCGAGGACACCGCCTTGAACCAGACTGGATTGCCGTTGGGGTTGAAGGCCCGGCGCAGTTCCAGTTGCAGTGGTGGATCGGGCGCGTCGGGGCTGCCCGAGAGGAAGGCGCGGGTTTCCGACTGCACGATATTGCTGAGGTAGTCAGTACCGAGCTGCGCCTGCGATACCGCCGTGGCATCGACCTGTAGTTGGGCGGTGGGTGTCTTGCCGGCAATCACATCGGCGGTGAAGTCAGGTGGAAAGGACAGAACGAACATGATCTGTCCCGTGTCCATCGCGGCACTTGCCTGATCGGGACTCATGGCAACGGGCGTCTGGAACCAGGGCGGTGCCAGTGCCGCGGATATCTGCCGGGTGAGGGGAGACCGGTCCTCATCCGCGATGGCGATGGCGGCGTTGCGCACCGTGTCCCCCGCGCCACTGGCCTCCAGCATCACGGCAACGACGAAGGACCACAGGATCAGGATCACCATCACCGGATCACCCAGCACGCTCTTCAACTCCTTGCCGAAGAGCCAGAAGATATTGGCCAGGCGTTGCATGATCATCGCTCCTGCTTGCGCAGTGCGAGGACGGCCAGACCGGTGAAGACCGGCCCGAAGGCCGCCAGCCGGATCAGCGCCCCGCTCAGATCAGTCAGGCCCAGCCCCTTGGTGAAACTGCCTACGCTGATGGCCATATACCAGGTCGTGGGCCAGAAGGTGCCCAACAGCCGCGCCGGGCCTTCCAGCGACGAGACCGGCTCCATCATGCCGGAGAACTGCAGGGTCGGCATCACCGACAGGATGGTACTGGCAAACACCGCTGTTACCTGGGTCGCCGTCATCATCGACACCAGCAGGCCAAAGCCGGTTGCCGCCACCGCATAGATCAGCGCCGCCAGCGCCAGCACCAGCGGGTCACCGCGCAACGGCACCCCCAGCACCAGCACCACCAGCGCCGTCAGGATGGCGAAATTCAACAGTGTGATACCGATATAGACCAGTTGCTTGCCGATCAGGAACTCGGCCCGGCCGGTGGGGGTGACGTAGAAATTGGTGATCGTACCGATCTCTTTTTCGCGCGCTACGCTGACCGCCATCAGGATCGCGGGAAACAGCAGCAACAGCAGCGGCGGGATCGAGGGGCCGATCGCGGGCAGACTTGCCATCGCCGGATTGTAGCGGAACCGCGGTTCCAGCACGACCGGTGCGCCGGGACCCCTGGTCGCGGGCTGTGCGAGCATGTCCAGCGCGGGTGCCGCGCCAGCGCCCTCGGCGAGCACATGGGCATGGGCGCCCGAGACATAGCTTTCGATGGTGCCCGCGCGTCCGGTATCGGCCCCGTCGATCATCGCCGCCACCTCGGCCCCGGCGCCGCGTCGCAGATCAGTGCCGAAGCCGGGTGGGATCTGCAGGGCCAGCGCCAGTTCGCCGCTGGCCAAGCGCCGTTCCAGCGCATCGGTATCCACCAGCGGCGCATGGCCTCGAAACCAGACCGAGTCCTCGAACGCCGACAGATAGGCGCGGCTTTCGGGGCTGCGATCCTGATCGAGTGCGGCGAAGGGGATGTTGCGTACCTCCTGGGAGATGCCAAAGGACATGATCAGCAGCAACAACGCACTGCCCAGAAAGGCAAAGGCCAGTCGAACCGGATCGCGTCGCACCTGCATGGCCTCGCGTGTGGTAAAGGCCAGCAGGCGGCGCAGGCTGAAGCCGGAGGTATCGCGCGGCGCACCCGCATATTCAACCGCGATCTCCAGCCCCGCGCCGTGAGCGGGCTCGGGCGTGATTTCGGTGGAAATATAGGCGATGAAGGCATCTTCCAGCGTCGCGGCGTTGCGCGATTCAGTGATCACCGCCGGGGTGTCAGTGACCAGCACCCGGCCAGCATGCATCAAGGATATGCGGTCGCAGCGCAGCGCCTCGTCCATGAAGTGGGTCGAGATGAAGATGGTCACGCCCTCCTTGCGTGACAGATCCAGCAGGAGCCGCCAGAAGTCATCGCGCGCCTGCGGATCGACGCCCGAGGTCGGCTCGTCGAGGATCAGGATCTCCGGCGCGTGGATCACCGCCACCGCCAGCGACAGTCGCTGGCGCAGCCCCAGCGGCAAGGTATCGGCGCGCTGGTCCAGGTAGGGCTCGAGGCCAAAGCGTGGCACCAGATCGGCCATCCGTCGATCGGTCTGCGCGCGGCCAAGATGAAAGAGCCGTGCGTGCAGCAGCAGGTTCTCGCGCACGCTCAGTTCGCCATAGAGTGAAAAGGCCTGTGACATGAAGCCGACACGGCGACGCGCCTGTGGATCCTGCGCATCCACCGGCCGGCCGAAGATCCAGGCCTCACCCTCCGAGGCGGGCAGAAGCCCGGTCAGCATCTTCATCGTCGTGGTCTTGCCGCAACCGTTGGAGCCGAGAAAACCGAAGATCTCGCCCCGCGCGATGTCGAAGCTCACCGCATCCACTGCCGTGAAGTCGCCGAAGCGCCGGGTCAGGGCGCGGGCGCGGATCGCCGGTTCGCCGCCCACGTCGGAGAGGGGCGCGTCCGGCCCACGAGGCGGTGAGACTTTCGGCACAGCATCCGGATTGGCCGCGCCCGATTGCAGCAGCGCGACATAGGCCTCGCCCACCGAGCCGGAACCGGTCTTGCTGATTAGTTGCGCCGGGCTACCTTCGGCCAGTATCCGTCCCGCATTCATGGCCACCAGATGGTCGAAGCGCGCGGCCTCTTCCATGTAGGCGGTGGACACCAGCACGCTCATCCCCGGCCGGTCGGCGCGGATCGCGTCGATCAGATCCCAGAACTGGCGGCGCGACAACGGGTCGACACCAGTGGTGGGCTCGTCCAGCAACAGGAAGTCCGGGTCATGGATCAGCGCCGAGCATAGCCCGAGCTTCTGTTTCATGCCACCCGACAGCTTGCCTGCGAGCCTGTCAAGAAAAGGATGGAGACCGGTGGCGCGGGTCAGCCGCTCGATGCGGGCGGCGCGCTCGGCCCGGCCTTGACCGAAGAGTTTACCGAAGAATTCCAGGTTCTCGCGCAGGCTGAGGTCGTGATAGAGATTGCGCCCCAGCCCCTGGGGCATATAGGCGATGCGCCCGCCCACGGTGGCGCGGTGACGCGCATCGGTCATGTCGCCGTCCAGGGTTTGCACACGGCCCTGCTGCAACCGCTTGGCTCCCGCGACC
>DSBO01000175.1 GCA_011046015.1 Thioalkalivibrio sp.
CTCCCCCGTCCTCTCACACCACCGGGCATACGGTTCCGTACCACGGCGGTTCATGGTTGGCTCTGAAGCCGGTTCATCGTATCCAGCAAGCTTACCAGAGACAGGCGGTCGAACACCTTTTTATACTGGTACCTGCTCGGCACCATCCTGTTCCTGCTCCTTGGCGTCGGCCTCGCCATCGGCGGCTTCCTCAGCGGCAGCACCCCCACCGGCATCGCAGGCATCGTCCTCGGCGTAGCCGCCTTGGTGCTGGTGATCGACGCCTTCATGAACCTGTAACGAGACAGACCGCCGTTTATCAAAGGGCTGGAAAGCACTGGCCCTTTGATGCATGACTCGGTCAGTAATGTGGAGCTGACGTGTTTGGCACGCATTCTGCGTGAGAACACGAACCTACCCCATTGCCTGAATCGCTCCGCCCAGAGTTACAGCCCGATTCGGATGCAAGATGATAGACCTGGACCTGTCTCTCGACCCCGTCTCTCCGTTCTTATACCAATAGATCAAGCCGTTGCGTGTGCACCACCCTCACGTCACGACCGAAGCGCCCGCCACCAACAGCTCATACGGGGCTAGCGAGGGTCGACTTCGTGCACAATCACGCTGGGCGCCGGCGCCACCCCCAGTTTGTAGACATTCCAGGGCCGATCGGTAGGCGGCAGTGGCTCATCACAGGTGATTTCGTAGGCCAGGTGGCCATCCAGCCGGCAGATGCGCCAGCTCTTGTAGCTGTTGGAATAGGAAATCGCCGGGCTTCTGGCGGCTTTTCCGTCGGCACGGTCCCATGCCATCCTGCCGTTCCAGTAACCGGGGCTGGATACCACGCCGGATTCTGATGTTGTGGGTGGGGCTGCAGAGGGTATGTACAAGCCGTCCACTTCGGGAAGCCCCGCGCCTGACACTTCGATGAACAAGGTGTTGGGTTTGAGCACTGCTGTGTCGTTCATGATGATTCTCATGTGATAGTGACGGTCATGACAAGTTGCACGCCTGATGATGAAATTGGCCCTCTCTCGCCTGCGGGAGAGAGGGCAAACGACGGGCTTGGGTAGTTCACACTGACGAATGCCTGGCTTGCAGCGGTCCCGCGCCTTCATGGCGCGCTAGGATTTCTGCGCAAGCACCATCTTCATACTGTGCGACTCGCCCGCCTTGAGGATGTAGGTGTTGTCCAGCGCATTGGCCGCCTCGACACAGACCATGCAGGCATATTGATCATCGGGCATGTCGGCAAAGCCTTTGGCGCCTCCCGGCCCCGGACTCCAGACCACGGTGCTGGCGCTGTTGTCTTTTGTCATCACGATACGGCGCTGGTTGCCGCTGTCGTCGATCACCACGTCAGCCGCATGATCGACAAACACACGCTCCATGGGCAGGGTCAGCCGCAAGGGACCGGTCTGGGTGAAGCGCTGGCCATCGCGCCCCTTGTCGATATAGTCGCAGCCTTCCAGCCCCTCGATGACCAACCCATCGGCCTCGGCCACTTTGAAATAGGTGTGAAACGCCTCGGAGACCTGCCAGTCGCGATCGCTGCGGTTCTCTCCGACCAGCTCCAGGGTGAGCTGCTCGCCCAGGGTCACGATCAGTTTGAGCATGAAGGGCAGCGGCCAGGCCTGGCGAATCGCATCGGTGGGTTCGAGCCTCAGCTCCACCTGGGTGGCGTCATTGTCCACGCTGCGCACGGCCGCCACCTGCCACAGTTCATAACGGGCAATGCCGTGGCCTTTTTTCGCCGCATCCGTCGGGTCCGCGCCCAGCGCCGACGGATCATAGGGGCCGAACCAAGGCCAGCAGATCGGCACCCCGCCACGCACTGGCTTGCTGCCGTCGTAGACCGCCGTCTCGCTCACCCAGATCAGCTCCTGGCCGTTGGCAGGCTGGTAACTGAGCAGGGTGGCTCCGTGGGTAGTCAGCGTGGCCGAACCGTGGCGATTGGACAGTCCGATAATGATCAACTGGTCGCGCAGCGTGAAGCGTACGTCCGGATGGGAAAAACGTTGTTCGAGATCAGTCAGCATGGAACGGACTCCCTTGGTCATTGATCTGATTTACTGATTTGCCGGGTCATGGTCGATTTTTCGCTGGAAACAGGCGGTTTGCGTGGACGGCCCGAGATTCGGGTCGTCATCGCCGATTCCGCCCAGCGTGACCTGATAGCCGTTGCGCTGGGCCACCCCCTGTGCCCAGCGGCGAAAGCGCGCACGATCCCATTCGAAGCGATGATCGCGTTCGCGAAACTCGCCGGGGTGTAAACCGAACAGCGGGTTGTATTCACGGTTGGGTGTCGTGAGGTAGACCAGACGGGGGCGCATTTGTGCAAAAACGACACGCTCTGCGGCCGATAGCAGGTCCGGGTCCAGGTGTTCGATGGTTTCCACCATGGCGGCGGCATCGTAACCGCAGAGCTCGGGCTGGGGTTTGGTATAGGAGCCGATGAGCAGCCGCAGCCGCGGTGCCGGTCCCTGCAGGTGCGCCTCGAGCATCTGTCGGGCCTGGAACAGGGTGCCGGCGCAGGTCTCCAGTCCGACGACCTCCTCGAACTGGGGCTCGGCCAGCAGGCGATGCAACAGATGGCCGTGGCCGCAGCCCAGGTCCAGCACGCGGCGTGCACCGCTGGCCCGAATTCGGTACAGCGCCTGATCCAGCCGCGCTTCGTGCACACTGGTGATTCGCTCCATCATCGAGGGGGCTGTCATGGCATCATCGTTATAGCGCTCATGCCGGGATAAACTCGCTGGCCTTGCCCACATGCAGCACGACCAGATGATGCATGGCACGCGTGCAGGCCACGTAGAGCAGATTGCGGTCCATTTCCGTGTGATAGTGCCTGGCGCTCGCGTCAGCCACGATTACGCGGTCGAACTCCAGACCCTTGGCCAAGTGCGGTGTGCAGACGACCACCCCGCTGAAAAATCCTGCACTTCCAGCATCGAGTAGCCGAGCCTCGATTCCCGCATCGCTCAATGATTTGTGTAGTCGATTGGCCTGCCTTTGGGTCTTTGCGATGATGGCCAGGTGATGATGACCTGCATCCTGGGCGGCCTGAATTTCGTCGGCGATGTGCCCGATCATTTGCATGGGGCGTGAACATGCCACCACGCGAGGCGGTTCGCCATGTCGCTTCATCGCCTCCAGTTCCGGGTTGGGCGCGATCGCCAGTGCGAACTGCATGATCTCCCAGGTCGAACGGTAGCTCTTGGTGAGTTTCACACGGGTGGCTGCGTGCAAGTGGCGGCTGATCTGCTCGGCGCTCGAGCTGCTATAGGGATTGACCGACTGACTGGCATCGCCAAGCACGGTCTTGCGGCACGCAAACAGACGGTCCAGAACCACGTACTGCACGGGGGTGTAGTCCTGCATCTCGTCGATGAGCAGGTGCTTGACGTCGGGCCGGGGGTTTTTGACGCCCTCCAGGCGCATCTTGAGGTAGATCAGCGGGAATACATCGGCGTACTCCAGTTTGCCACTCGTGGCACGGAACAGTTCCGGGCGGCCCAGCCATTCGAACAGGCCCTGATAGGCCTGGCGCAGGGTTTGCTTGCGTACCATGCCGCGCACGGCTTCGCGCAGGTCCTGACGTTCATCGACGCGCAGGTCGTAGTTGTAATGAAATCCGATCTGGCTCTCGGTAGCCTTTACCATCCGGGCGATACGCTCGGTGAGCGCCACCCCGCGATGTTTTTGCCAGGTTTCGGCGAAGAACCAGTCCGGCACGATCTTGCGGCCCGTGCGCCAGTCGACCGGCTGAAAGGATTCTTTCTCAAGGTGACTGACATAGCGGTCGATCTGGTGCAAGAATTCCGGCCGACTCTTCTCGGCGATGCGCTCCCTGAGTGCGCCATCGTTCTTTTCGAGCAGCTGCGAGGTCTGTTCGAAGAACGTCTGGAAGCGATATTGGTGATCCAGCAGTTCGGCGGCAAGATCTTCCATGCCGATCTCGGCCACCTGCTCTTCCCCCAGTTCGGGCAGTACGTTGCCGATGTAGTCGGCGAACACGCGGTTGGGGGAGACGATCAGGATGTGGTTGGAACTGAGCGTGTCCTTGAAACGGTAGAGCAGGTACGCGATACGGTGCAGGGCGATGGAGGTCTTGCCCGAGCCGGCCACCCCCTGAATGATCAGGGTGTGGGCGTCGTCGTTTCGAATGATGGCGTTCTGGTCGCGCTGAATGGTTGCGACGATGTGCTTCATGCCTTCGTCGCTGCTGGCGCGGCTGAGCTCTTCTTGCAGCACATCATCCACAATATGGACGCCGGACTCGATGACGAACTCCAGTTCGCCATCGCGTATGCGGAACTGCCGCTTGAGGGTCAACTCGCCTTCAATTTCGCCAGACGGTGCCTGGTAGCGAGCCGGCCCGGTCTCGTAGTCGTAGAACATCGAGGCGATGGGCGCGCGCCAGTCGTAGACCAGAGTTTCGCGCGCACGCTCGTCGCGGAAGTGATGTACGCCGATATACACCGGCCCGGCCGTCGTCTCATCCTGCTTCAGGAAATCGAAGCGACCGAAATAGGGCGAACGCATCAGCTTGGCGAGTTTCTTCCGCTGCGACTTGAGAACCTCGGCGGAATCCAGGGTCTGCTCGATGGTCTGGCGCACCGCGATCTTCTCGATGTGATCCATGTCGCGCCGTGCCTCCCACAGATATTCCTTGCGGCTCTGGATCTCGCCGGCATATTCGCCAAGGCGCGTCTCGATAAGGTCCATGGCCTGCCGAATGGTCGCGCGGCAGGACTTAAGGCGCTTTTTTTCTTCACTTTGAGCATTCGACATATCGACTCTGTCTCCCCCTCTGGCAGCGCACAGCGCCAGCCGGCTTTTGCATATCGACTGCATGACCTTTCCAGGCCATTAACCAATCCCAAGGAGCTCCGTAAAATCACCAGAGAAAGGATTCCTGAGTCGCAGGATTGCGACTCGAACCTAGGTCAGTCTTTCACAAATTGAAAACGCCGCCCCATGAAGACCATGGGGTGTGGCGCTCCTCCGGTTTCCCCGACACATAATCATGCAAGTCTTTTCATCATCCCGAAATCGACTGCCCTTGTGAAGCCCAATGATCGATGCAGACGCAGACGGCTACACAAGACCTCCTTGCATTCAAAGATGACCCAGTGCAACCTGCCCCTCCTCAAACACGACATGATGCCGCCAAAGGCGATGATGCTGTGGCGCAGCTCCTGCTCCAGCCACTGCGGCCGCACACGCTCGATACGCGCCAGCAGCCCGCCCAGCGGAATGCAGGC
>DSBO01000116.1 GCA_011046015.1 Thioalkalivibrio sp.
ACCGTATCCTGTTCCATCAGCCCTTGCCGCAGCGGCTGATGCCGACCCTGTTCATCCTCATCGCGCCGCCGGCCGTAGGTTTTATTGCCTACGTGGGGCTTACCGGCGACGTGGACCCCTTTGCGCGCGTGCTGCTGGGTATCGCGCTGTTCCTTACCCTGTTGTTGTTGGTGCAGGTGCCGCGCTTTGCGCGCCTGCGTTTTTTCCTCTCCTGGTGGGCGTATTCGTTCCCGCTGGCCGCCGTGACCACCGCGAGTTTCGTCATGGCGCGGGTGGGTGGCAACGCGATGTACGCCTGGCTGGGCGAGGGCCTGCTGGTTCTCACCACCGCCGTGATCGCGCTGTTGCTCGTGATGACCGTGGTGGAGATCCGTGTGCAGGGGATTTGTCGGCCCGAGGAGTAAATCGGGTCGCCACGTGTGGCGGGCGCCCTGGCTGGCATCAGCCGGGCCGCGGCCGCCGATGTTCAATACGTAGAAGGGAGAATTCCGATGGATTTCATCGGCCTGTATCCGACCTGGTATGAGCCCGGTATCGGCAGTGGCTGGGTGGTGGCGATCATCGCCACCGTCCATGTGCTCTTCTCGCACACCGCGGTGGGTGCGGCGATCCTGTTCGCCTATCTTTCCACCAAGGCCTACCGTGAAGACCGGCCCGAGCTGCTCGATTACATCAAGAAGTACGGCCTGTTTCTGCTGATCTTTTCCTACGTGGTCGGTTCCATCACCGGGGTCGGCATCTGGTACTCCACCACCGTGGCGAGTCCGCGCGGGATCTCTGCCCTGATCCATACCTTCGTGTGGAAATGGGCGACCGAATGGGTGTTCTTCGTCATCGAGGTGGTCGGTGTGTACATGGTTGTCTACCTCGTCGGCAAGGTGGACAAGCGCACGCACATGACCATCGCCTGGGTCTTCGGCCTGGCCTCCTACGCCACCATGCTGATCATCATCGGGATCCTCTCCTTTATGCTGTGGCCGGGAAAGGAGGTGTGGTTTGTCGAGGGCGGTTACCTGAATGGCTTCTACGGCTCCAATACCTTCGCACAGCTGGCCATGCGTACGGCCTTCATGCTCACCATGACGGCGGTCGTCGGCGGCATCGTGGCTGCGCGCATCAAGGACCCCGCCTTCAAGAAAGAGATGTCGCGCAAGCTGGGCTGGCTGGGCATTGTGTCCACCATCGTGGGCGCGGCGCTCTTCCAGTGGTATCTGCATACCCTGCCCGAGTACGCGCACCTGGTAATGCAGAACCGCCTGCCCGACTATTTCGGGCCGAGTCTCATGGCGATTCTCGGTGGCATCCTGGTGTATTTCATCGCCACCATGCTTCAGCCGCGCCTGCTCGTGACCTGGGGCGCGGCGACGATGGTCGTCGCCCTGCTGGTGTTCGGCCTGTGGCCGGAAGAGGTGGCGCGCGAATCGATTCGCAAGCCCTGGGTCGCCGGCCAGTACGTTTACTCCAACCAGGTCATCGGGCGTGACGTGCCGGGCCTGGGCATCGAGTCCGAGATGCCGCGGCTCGAGGCGCACGGCCTGTTGCCGTTGCACCCGTTCCTGCCCGAGGAGCTGCGCGAGGTCACGCCCGAGAACGTTGCGCGTGCCGGGGAGGCCGTGGCGATCACGATGTGCACCAACTGCCACAGCCTGAGCGATACGGGCATCCGCCCCATCCGTCGCTACATCGGCGACAGCAGCGATATCGTCGCCATCAAGCGGTACATGAAGGGATCACTCGGTACGGGCAACACGATGTACATGCCGGCGATGCCCCTCAAGGATCTCGAGTTCGAGGCGCTGGCCGTGTACCTCGCCAGTCTCAATGATCCGAGTGTCGTCGCCCGTTACCAGGCCGAGCGCGCGCCGCTCGCGAAGGTCCAGACCACGGAGGACAAGTGATGGATGCCAACATGCTCTACGCCCTGCGTGACCCCGCCGGGCTCCCATTCTACCCGGTGGTGTTCATGCTCCTGAGCGTGCTCACCTTCGCCCTGCACATCTTCGCCGTGCAGGTGATGCTCGGTGCCTCGTCGCTGGTCATTTCCGGCGCCTTCCGTGCCGACCCGCACTGGCGCCGACTGGCGTCGGCAATGACCGACGTGGCGAAGATCGCCGTGTCCGTGGCCATCGTCATCGGCGTCGCACCGCTGCTATTCGTCCAGGTCATCTACGACCCGTTCTGGTACACGTCCAGCGTGCTGTCGGCGCGGTGGGTGATCGGCTTCATCGTCATCATGATCGCGGCCTACCTGCTGCTGTACGTGTACTACTTCAGCAACTACCGCGCCGATACGTCCCGTACGCCGCGTTCACGCTGGGCAATGCTGGTGTCCCTGGCGCTGTTCCTGGTGGCGGGGTTCCTGATTCACGTGTTCACCAGCCAGATGCTGCATCCGGATCAATGGATGCAGTGGTATGCCCCGGGTGGTGACCTGGATACCAGCGGTGCAAGCCTGCATGCCTATAACCCCTGGCGCTTCGGCTTCTTCATCCTGATGGCCGTGCCGGCGGTCGGCGCCTGGCTGCTGGCCTACGCGCGCTACCTGAGCGGCCGTGCCGACGCCGATCTGGGCTACCTCGCCTTCGTCAACCGGCTGGGCGCGCGCCTGTTGCAGGTCGGCGTGCCGCTCGTGCTGCTGCTGGGTGGTCTGTGGATGGCCACGCTGCCGGAGAGTGCCGCGGGCTTTGGTACCTCAATCTGGGTGTGGGTCGCCCTGGCCGCACTGGTAGCGGGCGGTATCGCCGCTCACCTGGCCCGCGGGGATGGTGAACGCGGCAGTTACCTGCCCCTGCTCGTGCTGCTGGTGGTCGGTATCGTCATCGCTGCCGCGCGCGAGGCGCTGCGCTACGTGATCCTGTACGGCGCTCACGCCTACGATTTCATGGATTACAAGGTCAACATGGACTGGTACAGCACCGCGCTGTTCTTCGGCACCTTCGCGATAATCGGCGGCTCCGTACTCGCTTACCTGCTCACGGTCGCCTGGCAGGCCGGGCGCACCGTCGGCGTGTACACGCCGAGTCCCGCCGTACATCGCATGGGGGTCGTGAGCATCGCGCTGATTGCGCTGTGGATCGTTCAGTACTTTGTGGTCGGTTTCGTCGTGTGGGCACGCTGAGCGGCCAGCCCATACCGCAACCGAATTGAGGAGATCGACATGACATCAAGACAGTACCTGGGACTTTCGCTGGTCCTGGCGGCCCTGGCCCTGCAGCCGGCCGCGGCCCGCGACATCGCCAGCGGGGAACTGCTCGGCCAGAACTGCGCGGCCTGCCACGGTACCGACGGGCGCGAGTTCAACGAGGCCATGCCACCGCTCGCCGGCATGGAAACCGAACAGTTCATTCGCGCCATGAAGGACTTTCGCGAGGGACGGCGCGAGGGCGTGGTGATGGACCGCATCGCCCGCGCCTACAGTGATGCCGAGATCGAGGCCATGGCCGCATGGTTTGCCTCGCGCCCTGCCACGCAATACGGGAGTGAAGAGCATGAGTAACGTTTCACGCCGCGCCTTCATCAAGGCCTTCGGCCTCGCGGCCGTGGCCGGTACTGGCCTGTTCGGCGCCTCCGCGCAGGCCCAGCGCCGTGCCGCCGCCCACGTGGTCATCCTCGGCGGCGGGATCGGTGGTTCCACGGCCGCCAAGTACACCCGCATCATGAACCCGGATGTGCGGATCACCCTGATTGAACAGAATGCCGCCTACATCACCTGCCCGCGCAGCAACGAGGTGATTACGGGGCACTTCACGCTGGACGACCTCACCTTCGACTACGAGACGATCAAGAGCCGTTTCGACGTCGATGTGATCATCGATCGCGTCGTGGGTGTGGATCCCGACCGTCGCGAGGTGCGTACACAGGGGGGCGAGCGCGTCAGCTACGATCGCCTGGTGGTCTCGCCTGGCATCGACTTCCGGTACGAGGAGATCGAGGGGTATACCGCCGAGGTGGCCGAGACCCGCATGCCACATGCCTGGAAGGCCGGGCCGCAGACCCTGCTGCTCAAGCGCCAGCTCGAGGCGTTACCACAGGGCGGCACGGTGCTCATTGCCCCGCCACAGAACCCGTTCCGCTGCCCGCCCGGACCCTACGAGCGCTCGTCGCTGATCACCGAGTGGCTGGCGCAGCATAACCCCCGGGCGAAGGTGCTGATCCTCGACCCCAAGGATCGCTTCACCAAGGATGTGCCCTTCAAGAAAGGCTGGGAGCGGCTCTACGGTTACGGCACCGAACACAGCCGCATCGAGTGGATATCGGGGTCGCAGGGTGGACGCGTCCTTTCCGTCGATCCGGAGCGGATGACCGTGGAGGCCGAAAACGGCATGCATCGGGCCGACCTGGTCAACATCATCCCGCCGCAGAAGGCGGGGAAACTGGCCTTCGACATCGGACTCGTCGACCAGACCGGCTGGTGCCCGGTGGATCGCGCCACCTTCAAGTCGACACAGCTAGACGACATCCACGTCATCGGCGATTCGGCCGTTTGCGATGCCATGCCCAAGTCCGGCTATTCGGCCAACAGCCATGCCAAGCTCGTGGCCCATGTGATCCGCGCCGAGCTGAGCGGCTTCGACCCGGTGGTACCCACCTGGGCGAACACCTGCTACAGCCTGGTGGGGTCGGATTATGGTGTGTCTATCTCGGATGTATTCGAGCTGCGCGATGGCCTGATCCAGAAGGTGCCGGACAGCGGCGCGGTGTCGCCGGTCACCGACAACCCGGCGCAGCCGCTGCTCGAGTCCGTGTACCTCAAGAACTGGCACCGCACCTTCGTCAAAGACGTCTTCAGCTGAGAGGTCGAACCATGTCCATGACCATCGTAAAACACGTCGCCTGCGTGGCGTTGCTCTGTCTGTCGCTCGCCGCCATCGCAAGCGATTCGCCCTTTGCAGTCCCCGACACCGATCCGTGGCAGCGCAGTGAGCTGCTCGGCCAGCTGGCAACCGTGGCTAAGGCAGATCCTCGTCGCGGCAAGGACCTGCACGAAAGTCTGATGTGTGCCTCCTGTCACGGCGCGAGCGGCGTCTCGCCCAGCCGCAACTATCCGCACCTCGCGGGCCAGCGCGCCGAGTATACCTACAAGCAGCTGCACGATTACCGCAGCGGCCGCCGTCACGAGGGCACGGGGCAGGCCCAGATCATGCACAAACTGGCGCAGCTGCTGGATGAGCAGGACATGCGCGATCTGGCCGCCTACTAC
>DSBO01000047.1 GCA_011046015.1 Thioalkalivibrio sp.
CCGCCGGGGGAGCGGGGGCCGGGGGCACCGGCTCACTGACCCCGGTGCGACGCTCGACCCAGGTCACCTGCAGGCTGGATGACGCGGTGCGCGTCGCGGGTGATTCCGGGATTGCCTCGCCGAGCATCCAGCTCAGTGCCGCCGCGTGGGCACCGGCACTGGCCAGCAGAAGCGTCGCGCGCAGCAGCCAGCAACGCGCCGAAATTCCGCCCTGTCCTGCCCGCCGCCCCGTCGCAGCCGTCACCATCTCCCCCTGTCCTGAATGGTCCTGGAGTGCCGGTCCCCGCCGGCAGTGATGCGAAAGGTAAACGAAATACGACTCATTCGCAATACTGAATTGAAAAGACCCGTCGACGGCGGCCGCTCCCCCACACCTTGTGACGAAATGAGAACTACGTAACAATCGAGAAAAACCATCACGGGCAGCACATGCACGCAGAAGGACGATCTGCGAGGTCAACGTACAGGGGGGCGATGCGCGCGCTCCTGCGCATGCGCGGCGGGCTCCTCCGGTTATTCTTCGTCTCGCTCGGACTTTTCGGGCTTGCGGCCTGCCATGCCCCCGAGCCGCCACTGCGCGTGGCCACCAGCCAGTGGGTGGGCTACCAGCCCCTGCACCTGGCCCAAGGTCACGCGTTTCTCCCGCCTGACCGCTTCCGCTTTACCGACTTCGGCTCCAACACGGAGTCGCTTCGCGCCTTTCGCAACGGCAACGTGGAGGTGGCCGCCCTCACGCTGGACGAGGTCTTGCTGCTGAGCGACGCCGACCACGACGCCCGGGTAATCCTGGTAATGGACTACTCGGAGGGCGCGGACGCCATCGTCGCCCGGCCGGGCATCGCGCGCGTCGCGGACCTGCGGGGCAAGCGCGTGGGGGTGGAGAGCACCGCGGCCACCGCCTATCTGCTCGCAAGGGCGCTGGAAATCGGCGGCCTGACAACGGCGGACGTCACACTGGTACCGCTCCATGCCGCCCGGCAGGAACGGGCCTTTCGGCGCGGCGAGGTGGATGCCCTTGCGACCTTCGAACCCCTGCGCACCCGACTGCTCGAGCTGGGCGCGCGCGAGATCTTCAGCAGTCGCCAGATGCCCGGCGAGATCGTGGACGTACTGGTCACGCGCAGCAGGGTGATCGAGGAACGGCCCGAGGCGCTCAGCGAACTGCTCCAGGGCTGGTTCGCGGCCATCGGGCATCTGCGCCGTCACCCACGCGACGCCGTCGCCGCCATGGCGCCGCGCACCGAACTGTCCACGGACGGCTTTCTGCAGGCCATTGCCGGCATCCATTTCCCGTCCCATGCGGAAAACTGCCGCCTGCTGGCCCGTTCCGGCGAGCAGCTAAGTCCCACCATCAACCGCCTCCACCGGATCATGACGGTGCAGGGGCTGGTGTTCGGTGAGGCGCCCCGCGCCAACGAACTGTTCGATGACCGGCCGTTGCAGCGGCTCGACTGCGGACCGGATTCCGACGTCACGGAGGACTCGACGCGATGAAGTGGCTGTACCATTACCCCCTTTCCCTGACATTGCCGCTGCTGCTGCTCGCCGGCACCCTGATCCTCGCCGGCCTCTACATGGTCACCCTCGTCAATGGCCAGCAGCAATGGATCCGCGCCAATGCCGAACGCGAGATCGCCCACGAGACCAGCCGCCTGCAACGCATGGGGCAGCACCTGATCGAGCGCGACAACCGCGCTCGCCTGCAGGAAGAGATCTCGGCCTTCGGCCCGGACATCCGTGTCAGTCTCGCCCTGGTACTGGACGACGACGATCGCATCCTGGCCGCCCTCGACCGGGTCGACCGCGGCCAGACGCTGGCCGACAGCCTGGACACCGACCTCCATGCATGGCTGCGTGCGCCTCTCTCGCGCCTGCTGGCGGATGCGCGTGCCGCCGGGGCCGCACACGTGGACTACCTGCCCGAGACCAACACCCTGCTCGCCACTGCCCCGCTGGAGATGACCGGCACGACGACCCGTCTCGGCCCGCCGCCGCTCGGCAGCGTGGTCCTGGCCTGGGACCTGAGCCACCCCTACGCCCTGGCCCGGCAGGCTGCACTGCGCACCGGCCTGATGCTGCTGCCGCTGCTCGCCGTCACCTACCTGGGCCTGTGGTGGCTGCTTTACCAGGTGCTCGTGCGCCGGCTGGCCACCCTGTCGCGCACCGCCGAGCACATCGCGAAGGGCGCAGCGGACCTGCGCGCCGACCTGGCGGGCCGTGACGAAGTGGGACGCCTGGCGCAGGCCTTCAACGCCATGACCGAGGCGCTGGCCGCGGAGCACGCGCAGGTGGAGGACAGTGAACGCCGCCTGTCGCTGGCACAGAACTATTCCAACATCGGCAGCTGGGAATGGGACCTGACCAGCGGCAAGGTGATCTGGACGGACAACACCTACCGCCTGTTTGGGGTCGAGCCGGTCGGCAGCGAGATCACCTACGCACGCTTCATGGAGGCCGTGTGCCCGGAGGATCGCGCCACGGTCGAGGCCGCCGCGCGCAACCTGCTGGACCACGGCCAGCCCTACGAGGTGGAGTACCGGGTCGCGACCCCCGCCGACGGCCCGCGCTGGCTGATGGGCCGGGGCGACGTGCTGCGCGACGCCGCGGGCAATCCGCTGCGCATGTACGGCATTGTGCAGGACATCTCGCAGATGAAGGCCGCCGAGGCCGCGCTGTATCGCGAGAAGGAGCTGGCGCAGGTCACGCTCGCCTCCATCGGCGACGGCGTGATCACCACCGACACCGACGGACGGGTACGCTTCCTCAACCCGGTCGCCGAATACCTCACGGGGTGGAGCACGCCCCAGGCCGAGGGCAAGCCGCTCACCGAGGTCTTCAATATCCTCAACGAACTGACCCGCCAGCCGGCTATCAACCCGGTGGAACGCTGCCTGCGCGAGGGCCGCATCGTGGGGCTGGCCAACCACACCGTGCTGCTGCGCACCGACGGGCGTGAATTCGCCATCGAGGACTCGGCCGCGCCGATCCGCGACAGCGTCGGCACCGTCATGGGCGTGGTGCTGGTCTTCCACGACGTGACCAAGGCGCGCGAGATGGCCAACCGCCTGAGCTGGCAGGCCAGCCACGACGCGCTTACCGGCCTGCACAACCGCATGGCCTTCGAGGAACGCCTGCGCCAGCTCGCACTTTTCCCGGAAGGAACCGGCGAGACCGAGCGCCACACCCTGCTCTACATCGACCTGGACCAGTTCAAGGTGGTCAACGACATCGCCGGCCACGTCGCGGGCGACGAGCTGCTCAAGCAGATCGGTGGCCTCATGCAGGAGCAGGTGCGCGACACGGACATGCTGGCGCGCCTGGGTGGCGACGAGTTTGGCGTGATCCTCACCCACTGCGACATCCGGCATGCGCAGCGCGTGGCCGATGCCATCCATCACACCTTCGACGACTTCAAGTTCGCCTGGGACGAGCGCGTGTTCCGCATCGGCGCGAGCATCGGCGTGCTGGAGTTCCGACCCGGCGAGCAGTCGCTCACCGACCTGCTGAGCGCCGCCGACATGGCCTGCTACGCGGCGAAGAACGCCGGGCGCCGCCGCACCCACATCTACGAGGCCGAGGACGAGGGCCTGCAGCGCCATCGGCACGAGATGGACTGGGCGACGCGCATCAACGACGCGGTGGAGGACGACCGGCTGGTGCTCTACGCACAGACCATCGAGCGCCTGGGCAATGGCTACATGCCACCGGGGCTGGCCTTCGAGGTGCTGGTGCGCATGCGCGACCCCAGCGGCGAACTGATCGCCCCCGACGTGTTCCTGCCGGCGGCCGAGCGATTCGATCTGATTTCCATCGTCGACCGATGGATCATCACGCGCGCCTTCAGCATGGTGGCCGACTGCACGAGACGGGAGGGCGCCCCCACCATCGCCCACTGCGCCATCAACCTCTCGGGCGGCACGCTGGGTGACGAGACCCTGCTGCCCTTCATCAAGACCCAGCTCAGCCTGCATGACCTGCCGGGCGAGATGTTCTGCTTCGAGATCACCGAGACCGCCGCCATCTCCAACTTCCAGGCGGCCCTGCGCTTCATCCGCGAGCTGCGCGCCATGGGCTGCCGCTTCGCCCTGGACGACTTCGGCTCGGGGCTGTCGTCCTTCTCCTATCTCAAGAACCTGCCGGTGGATTATCTCAAAATCGACGGCACCTTCGTGCGCGGTATCGCTACCGACCCGGTGAACCGCACCCTGGTCGGCAACATCAACGACGTCGGTCACCTGCTCGGCAAGCACACCATCGCCGAATACGCCGAGGACACGGCCACCGTCGCGGCGTTGCGCCAGCTGGGCGTGGACTACGCCCAGGGTTACGGCATCAGCCGACCCAAACCACTGGAACAGCTGCTGGTCGGCTACCGGGAAACGGAAACGCAGACCGAATAGCGCCGGCACGCCGGACCCGCCCGCCATCGCAGCTGTGCAACAGGCGCCGATGACCCAACCCCGGGCCCACGCCAAGCAGGCGCCGACGGTGACTTGCACTCCCTGAAAAAGTAACTATAAAAGTTACACAATGAAATCCAACACGCGGTTTTCCATGGCCGTACACATCATGACGGCGCTGGCCTATCTCGGCGAGAAGACCTCGTCGGAACTGCTATCACACACGGTGAACACCAACCCGGTGGTAATCCGTCGACTACTCGGCGACCTGACGCGGAGCGGGCTGATCACCGCCGACCGCGGCAAGCACGGAGGCTTTCGGCTCGCGCGAGATGCCGCCGACATCAGCCTGCTGGACATCTACCGCGCAGTGATGGACGAACAACCGCTGGTGAGCCTGCACGACAACCCGAAGAACACCCGCTGCGCCGTGAGTTGCAGGGTGCGCCCCGTGCTCTCCGGCTATCTATCGAGGGCCCAGCAGGCCTTCGAGCAATCGCTGGCCGAGGTGCGGCTGACGGAGATTACCCAGGCAATGTAGCCAAACCGACACGACAGGAGTCCAAGGCATGAGTTCGCAAAAAAACCTCTTCGCCCCCTTCACGCTAGGGCCTCACAGGCTGCAGAACCGCATCGTGATGGCCCCGATGACCCGCAGTCGCGCCATCGACAACCTGCCCAACGACCTCATGGCGACGTACTACGGCCAGCGCGCCGCGGCCGGCCTCATCCTCACCGAGGGCACCGCCCCCTCCCCCAACGCGCTCGGCTACCC
>DSBO01000008.1 GCA_011046015.1 Thioalkalivibrio sp.
CAAGAAACAAGACATGGAAACCAAAGGAGCAAGTACATGAGTGATCTGTTTACTGCCACGTGGATGGAAAAGTTCCAGAACGAATGGAACGGTGAGAAGGAACTGGCCGAGGCCCTGGGCAAGATCGGCTTCAATTCCGTGATCGGCTACGGCTATCCGGAGGACGAGGCACCGCGCGGCGTGATTCATGTGGAGAACGGCAAGGTGGTGAAGGCCGGCGCCTACGACGGCGAGGACCTGAACTGGGACCTGCGCGCCAGCCCCGACCAGTGGCAGCACTGGATGCAGAAGGGACCGGGCATGACCGGCCTCGGCCTGGCGTTCACCACGGGCAAGCTCAAGTTCAAGAAGGGCGACTATAGCGCGATGGTCAAGGACCCGCGCATGGCCGGCCCCTTCGTCAAGAGCTTTGACGTGATGTCGCGCATCTAGGCGCCCCGCCCGCCGTAACGAGAAAGCGCCCCGCGGGGCGCTTTCTTTTTGCCGGATCCACCGCGGTCCTAACCGAACCGATAGTGCTTCTTCACCGGCTTGCTCACGCTCCAGGTGCAGGACAGGCCTGCCGGGAAGGTCACCAGGTCCCCCGCGCCGAGTTCGATGGGCTCGCCGCCGTTGGGGGTGACGACCACGGCGCCTTCGAGGAAGTAGCAGGTCTCCTCGTCGACGTAGGTCCAGGGGAAGATCGAGGCCTCCTTGCTCCAGATGGGCCAGTCCAGCACCCCGAGTTCGGTCAGGGTGGCCTCGTCCGGGTTGCGTACGACGTTGATCTCACTCATGGGCTGCCCTCGCTCGGTTCGTCACGCCCCAAGGGTATAGGCCCTGGCGGGGCCATGACAAACCTTTTTTCCCTGCCCGAATAGCGCGCGTAAGCGGCTGTAAATTCGATACTATTTGACGAAGAAGCGCACCTCGGGGGTGACGGTGGGCGTCGCCTCGTCCGCCAGCCACACCCGCGCGGCGGCCACGTGCTCGCCGCGGCTCACCGGCCACGGCCAGCGGGTCACGCCCGCGCCGGTGGTGGCGGCCCGTTCCCCGTCCACCCACCACTCGGTGCGCTGCGGGCGCACCCCGTCCACCAGGCTCAGGGCGAAGGCCTCGTGGCCGTCCGGGATGCGCGGGTCCATGGCGAGCATCAGGCCCGGGCTGGGTTCGGCCAGGCGCAGGGTGGGTGCCAGTCGCACGGGCGCGGGCCGCACCGCGGGCGACGTGCCGGCCAGGAACCATTCATCCGCACTGGCACACTGGCCGTCGGCCGCACGCCCGTCGTCGCGGCAGATCGGCAGGCGGCGCAGCCGCGGGCTCAGCCACAGCGGGCGCGTCTCCTCGAAGCGGTTGAGCTCGGCGGAGATGGCGCGCAGGGCGAGCGCGGGACCGATCGCGCCCGTGACCTCGCGCATGGGACGGTAATCGAGATTGCCCATCCACACGCCGACCGTGTAGCGGTGATTGAAGCCCAGCGTCCACGCGTCGCGGTAGTCGCTGGAGGTGCCTGTCTTGAGCGCGGTCTCCACCGGCAGGCGCAGCAGGCTGCCGCCGCCGAATTCGAGCCGGCGGGCCTCGGGGTCGGCGAGGATATTGCCGATCAGCGAGGCGGCCTGCGGATCGATCACTGGCCGCGCGGCCACGTCCCGGGCAGGACCGTCCATCACGGCCGTGAACGGCAACCGCTCGCCCCGCCGGGCCAGGGCCGCGTAGGCGCCCACCAGCTCGAACAACGTCACCTCGCCGTTACCCAGCGCCAGGCCGTCGCCGTAGTGGTCCGGGTGCGCGGAGAGGCTCTCGATGCCCAGCGCACGCAGGCGCGCGAGCAGCGCCTCCACACCGACGAACTGGGCCGCGCGCACGGCCGGGATGTTGAGCGAGTTGCCCAGCGCCTCGCGCAGGCGCAGCGGGCCGTAGTGGGTGTTGCTGTAATTGCGGTAGCGGTGCGAACCGTGGCCGATCCAGGCGGAGACGGGGGCGTCGTCGATCAGCGTGGCGGCGGTCCAGCCCCGCTCGAGCGCGAGGGCGTAGACGAAGGGCTTCAGGGTGGAGCCGGGCTGGCGCGGCGTGAGCACGGCATCGAGGCCCAGTCCGTCGGCCGGTACGCGGCGCGCGTTCACCCAGGCCAGGATCTCGCCAGTCTCGTGGTTCACCACCAGCGCGGCGGCGTGGCCAACGTCGCGCGCGGCCAGGTCGGCCAGCCGCGCATCGAGCACGCCCTGCACGACCTGTTGCAGGCGGGCATCCAGCGTGGTGTGCCGCCTGGGCTGCGCACTGCCGTGCGCACGCTGGACGTGCTGCACGAACTCGGGCGCGGCCACCGGCAGGGGCGGCGCGGTGCGGAACACGAGCGGCGCGTCCTGGATGCGTGCGTACTCGGCCGCCGTGAGGCGGTCGGCCGCGTGCAGCCGCGCCGCCAGCCGTGCCACCGGCCCCTCCAGCCGCCCCGGATGACGATACGGGTCCCAGGCGCCCGGCGCGCGCACCAGCACCACCAGCGCAAGCATCTCCTTTCGCGTGAGCGCATCCAGGTCGCGGTCGAAATAATGACGCGCCGCCTGCGCCACGCCCCGGCGGCGCGCCCCGTAGGGCACCTGGTTGAGGTAGAACTCGAGGATCTCCGCCTTGCTGAAACGCTCCTCCAGCGCGCCGGCCTCGAAACCCTCCAGCCAGCGTGCCCAGGGCGTGCGCGGGCGCGGGCGCAGCAGGCGCACGGCCTGCTCGGTGATGGTGCTCGCCCCGCGCACCACGCCGCCGGCCTTCAGGTTCTGCCAGGCGGCGTGCCCGCGCGCGGCCCAGTCCACCCCGCCGTGTGCGTGGAAACGGCGGTCCTCGGAGATCACGAAGGCCTCGACCAGAAACGGCGGCATCGCGTGCAGTGCCATCTGCTGGTGCAGGTTCCAGCGGTTGTCGTAGGTGACGGTGAGCACCTCGCCGTGGCGATCGACGAACCGCGGTTTCGCACCCTGCGCCGTCACCAGCTGCGCGGGCGGCGGCTCCAGCGCCAGCCAGGTGGCGAGGCCCAGCGCCATGCCCACGACCAGCAGCAGCGCCGCCGAGCCGACCATGATCCGGCGTTTCATGTCCGCACCCACTCAACGACCCCGCGCGGCGAAACGCGAGGCCGTCCCCTGTTGCGCGGGGATGGAAACATTACTATACGGGTGTCCGCCACACGGCCCACCCGGCCAGGAGTCCCCCGCATGTTCCGCTCCGTGAAGACCGTCAGCGCCATCGTCCTGCTCGTCTCGCTCATGCTGCTGGGCGTGGCACAGCAGGCCTCGCAGGCCATCAGGCCCGGTTGTGCGAACACGGAGATCGCGCGGGTGCTCTCGCCCGACGCGGCCCATGCCGCCGTGTTGTTCGCGCGCGACTGTGGCGCGACCACCGGCCCCTCCACGCAGGTCTCGATCGTCCGGGCGCAGCGCGAATCCAGTAACCTGCCGGGCAACGTGCTCGCCACCCGCGAGGCCGGCAGCGACCTCATGCTCCGTTGGCGCGACGACCGTACGCTGGAGATCACCGGCATCCGCGGCGAGCTCATCCGCCAGCGCGAGCAGCTCGAGGACTTCAGTATCCATTATCACCCCTGAGCAAACGGCGGCGCCGCCAGCGCCAGACGAAGGCATACACCCCGGCATTCCACGCCAGCGCGGCAAGCCCCAGCAGCAGGCCGAGCCGCTCGGCGGGGACGTCCGGGTACACCACCGCCCCCACGTAGTGGGCGATGAACCCGCCCACGCAACCCTCTTCGCCCGCCAGCCGGCGCAGCTGCTGCTCCACCGGCGTCAGCGGGCATACCCAGTGCATCAGGTTGACCATTGCACCCCACACGAAGACCGGCACGTGCAGCAGCGCCCACAGGTGGTTGCGCAGGCTGAGCAGGCCGCCGAAGATCACGAACAGCACAAAGGCCAGGTGCAGCAACAGCACGCCATCGGCCAGCAGCGAATAGCTCATGACACCCCGTCCCCGAACCGCCGCAACAGCAGCCAGCGGGCGAGGTGCCCGACGGTGGCCAGCCAGGCCTGTCCATGCAGGGAAGCACTCATGCCCCTCTCCGGGTCCGCCGCCAGTAGACGAAGGCATACACCGCCGCATTCCACGACAGCGCCGCGACGCCCAGCAGCAGGCCGAAGTTCGGCACGTCCAGCTCCGGATCGACGAGGCGGCCGAGGTAGTGGGCGATGAACCCGCCGTCATAGCCGTCACGCCCCGCGCGCACCAGCAGCCCCTGCTCCAGCGGCGTGAGCGGGCACACCACCGGTGTCAGGGCAACCCACACACCCCAGAGGAACACCGGCAGGTGCAGCCAGAGCCACTCGCGACGATGCAGCAGCAGGAAGCCGCCGAACACCACGAACAGCACGAAGGCCAGATGCACCAGCATCACCAGATTGGCCAGTAACAGGTAGATCATGGACGTCCCCGGCTTGCAGTAAAAATGGCCACGGCGTAGTGTGGCCCTGGTAACGAATGGAATGAAGATCCCCCGAACACCATGCGCGTCTCCCTGCTCGTCCTGCTGCTGCTCGCCACGGGCATGACCCACGGCCACGAAGTTCGTCACGTCACCATCGAGGCCCCGGCGCTGGTGACCACCATCCGTTATGCCGACGATGTTAACGTAGCGGGCGCGCCCTACGAAATCCGCCCCCGCGGCCAGGTCGATCCCATCCAGATGGGCTGGACCGACAGCCAGGGCCGCATCGCCTTCGCCTCCGCCGCCCCCGGCGCCTACCAGGTGAGCGTCTTCACCATGGACGGCCACGGCGTGAACTTCGAGCTGGTCGTGGACGAGACTCAGACACTCGCCGCCGCCGACCGGCCACTCGTCGAGCGCCACGCAGGCATCGTCGCGGGCGTCGGCATCCTGTTCGGCCTGTTCGGCCTGCTCATGTTGTTCCAGCGCCGAAGCGCCGGCTGAACGCATGCACATCCCCGACGGCTTCCTCTCGCCCCAGACCTACCTGCCGCTCTACGCGGCCGCGGGTATCGCCTGGTTCGTCGGCATGCGCCGGGTGCGCCGCCGG
>DSBO01000076.1 GCA_011046015.1 Thioalkalivibrio sp.
CGTAGGAGCGGTGAAAGCCGCGATACCCATGCCCGGGTGATGCCGCCACCCCGAATCGCGCCTTGCAGCGCTCCTACCGGGACCACAGCCGGACCGTAGGAGCGGTGAAAGCCGCGATACCCATGCCCGGGTGATCCTGCCACCCCCGAATCGCGCCTTGCAGCGCTCCTACAGGTACCGAGGGTGAACATGGGTTGGCCCGGGTATGGCGGCTGTCGTCGCTCCCGCGTTTGCTAGGCGGCGCGGCTAAGATTCGTTCAGCCCGTTCAGGATGGCCCGATAATTCCGGTAGCGGCGTTGTGATATCTCGCCGGACTCGACGGCGGCCTTGACGGCGCAGCCGGGCTCGACGCTGTGGGTGCAGTTGTGAAAGCGGCAGTGCTCACCGTGTGCGGCGATGTCGCGAAAGCCACTGGCCAGTTCGGCGGGTGTGACCTTGCCGAGGCTGAAATCGCGCACGCCGGGCGAGTCAATGAGGTCGCCGCCTCTCGGCAGGTGGTAGAGCGTGGCGCTGGTGGTGGTGTGCTTGCCCTTGTTGCTGTAGTCGGAGATCGCGCCGATGCGGATCTTCTCTTCGGGCAGCAGGTTCTGGATCAGCGAGGATTTTCCCACCCCGGACAGGCCGACCAGGATGCTGGTGCGATCCTTCAGCGCGGCATGCAGGGCGTCCAGTCCGTGTTCGCGGTGGCTGGAGACCTCCACCACCTGATAACCCAGCGCCCGGTACTCGTCGAGCAGCCCGCGATCGACCGGGTGGCTGTCGGCGAGGTCGCTCTTGTTGAGCACGATCAGGGCGTCGGCCGGGAGCAGTTCGGCGGCGACGAGGTAGCGGTCCACCATCTCCCAGTTGGGGGCGGGCAGGTGCGCGCTGACCACCACCAGCTGGTCGATGTTGGCGGCGATGGGCTTGGGGCGGCCGCGCAGGTCGGGGCGCGTGAGCACGTTGTGCCGCCGCTCGATCGCCACGACGATGGCGTTGCCGGTCTGCGACGGCTGCCACTGCACGTGGTCGCCGCACACGGCGTCCTGCAGCTTGCGGCGCGCGGTGCAGCGGTGTGCCCGGCCGTCGCGGTCCTCGACGATCATCTCCGCGCCGTAGCGCGTGATCACCCGGCCCGGGCGAGTGTCCTGACTCATGCGCGGGGGATGTCGAGCAGGGCGTCCACCTTGGCGGCGCAGATCAGGTCGTTCTCCGACAGGCCGTCGATGGCATGGGTGCTGTAGCGCACCCGGCAGAGGTTGTAGCCCACCTCGAGATCGGGATGGTGATCCTCACGGTGGGCGATCCAGGCGACGGCGTTGACGAAGGCCATGGTCTCGTAATAGTTCCCGAACCGAACCTCGCGCTGGATGCTCCGACCATCCTTGGCGAGCTGCCACTGCGGGTGGAGCGACTGCATCTGCGCTGTCGCCTCGTCTGGTGCCAGCGGTGCCACCCCGCCCTCGCAGGGCTTGCAGTGCTTTTGCGTCAGGTCGGACATGGCGTCACTCCCGGCTCGGCATCAGAAGTGGTAGTAGGTCTGGTTGAGGAAATGCACCACGTCGGCGATGTCCTCGTCGAACCACTTGAGCTCGAGGTTGGCCTCGCAACGACGGACCTGGGCCTCCAGGCCGGGCAGTGAGGTGACACGGCGGCCGTTGCGGGTATAGAGGGTCTCGCCCTCGCCGCCGGTCATGCGCGCATGGCAGGCCATGCAGTTGTCGCGGTGCAGCTGTTTGCCGCGCTCGAGGTCGGCGGCCAGCGTGGGCGTGCTGGCCAGCGCGGCGAGCAGGGTGGTGAGGGTCATGATGCGTTTCATGGGGCTGACTCCTGTGGGGTTTTATCCCGCATTATAGGGCGGCCTGCACCTTCAGGTGTGCGATGCGGATGGCCGCGGGCGGGTGTGAATCGTAGAAGGCCGAGTGCAGCGGGTCCGGCGTGAGGGTGCTGGCATTGTCGCGGTAAAGGCGTACCAGCGCCTGGACCAGGCTGTCGGCGTCGGTCTGGCTGACGGCAAAGGCGTCCGCCTCGAACTCGTGGCGCCGCGACAACCAGGCGAGCACGGGTTGCAGGAAGAAGCCGAACACCGGGGTCACCAGCAGGAAGCTCGCCAGGGCGAGGTGCAGCGATGGCGTCTCGATGCCGAGCCCGCTGAAGTACCAGTCGGTGCCGATCAGCCAGGCGAGCAGGGCGAGTGCCGCCAGTGACAGGCCGAACTGTAGCAGCATGCCCTTGAGCACGTGGCGGCGGCGGAAGTGGCCGAGCTCGTGGGCGAGCACGGCCTCGACCTGGGCCGGCTCGAGCGTGTTGAGCAGGGTGTCGAAGAACACGATGCGCTTGTTGCGTCCAAAGCCGGTGAAGTAGGCGTTGCCGTGGCCGGAGCGGCGCGAGCCATCCATGACGAAGATGCCGCGGCTGCTGAAGCCGCAGTGCGCGAGCAGCGCCTCGATGCGCTGGCGCGTGGCCGCATCCCCCAGGGGTTCGAAGCGGTTGAACAGCGGCGCGATCAGCATGGGATAGGCCCAGATCAGGAACAGGGTGAAACCCGTCCAGGCCGCCCAGACCCAGAGCCACCAAGACTCGCCCGTGACCTGCATCAACCACAGTACCAGGGTGATGAGCGGGATGCCGAGCACCAGCGCGAGCAGCGCGCCCTTGGCGAGGTCGGCAATGAAGGTGCGTGGCGTCGTCTGGTTGAAGCCGAAGCGGGCCTCGAGCACAAAGATGCGGTAGATGGAGAAGGGCAGTTCCAGCACGCTGGTGATGAGGAACACGCTGAGCAGCACGGCCGTGCCGGTGGCCAGGTCGTTCCAGCCAGCCAGGCGCCAGGCATCGTCGAGTGCCTGCAGGCCGCCGCCGACGGTCCAGGCCAGCAGCAGCGCGACGGTGAAGAGCAGGTCGGCGCGCCCCAGGCGCCCCTTGGCGAGCGTGTAGTCGGCCGCCTTCTGGTGGGCGCTGAGGGGGATGCTGGCGGCGAACTCGGTCGGCACCTGCGCACGGTGTGCGCGTACGTGCCGTGCCTGACGCGACGACAGCCAGAGGCGCAGCGCGACATTGGCCAGCAGAACGGCTAGAAAGATGACGGTGAAGGACTGCATGATGTCGTGAACGTGACCTTGGCGTTCGAGCTTAACCCTTTGCGAGAACGGGGGGCAAGCGGCACAATGGCGACCTATTTTTCATAAGGAAATCATCGCATGACGTTCAGCGCCGACAACCTGATCTGGATCGATCTGGAAATGACGGGTCTGGACACGATGAACGACGCGATCATCGAGATCGCAACCGTCGTGACCGACCGGGATCTCAACATGCTGGACGAGGGGCCGGTGATCGCGATTCACCAGGCGGACGAGGTGCTGGCCGCGATGGATGAGTGGAACACCCGTCAGCACGGACAGTCGGGCCTCACCGAGCGCGTGCGCCACAGCGACTGCGACGAGGCGCGCGCCGAGGCCGAGACGATTGCCTTCCTGCAGCAGTGGGTGCCCGCGGGTGCCTCGCCCATGTGTGGCAACAGCATCTGCCAGGATCGCCGTTTCCTCGCGCGCTGCATGCCCGGGCTCGAGGCCTATTTCCACTACCGCAACCTCGACGTCAGCAGCATCAAGGAGCTGGCGCGGCGGTGGGCGCCGGAAGTGGCCCGCGGTTTCAACAAGGAATCTAGCCACCTTGCCCTGGATGACATCCGCGACTCGATCGAGGAACTGCGGTATTACCGCGAGCACTTCATGCGTCTGCCGCCGGCGGATAGGGGCATGGAGCTGTAGCGCGGCGCGCCGCCCGTTCAGCACTCCACCGGCAGGTCATTGCGGTTGCCCCAGTCGGACCAGGCGCCGGGGTAGCCGCGTACCCTGTCGAAGCCCAGGGTCTTCAGCACCAGCCAGGTGTGGGCGGAACGGTGGTGGGTCTGGCAGTAGGTGATGACTTCCTTGTCGGGCGTGATGCCCATCTGTTCGAGCATGGGCATGAGCACGTCGCGGTCCTTGACGCGCAGGTTGTTGGCGTTGTCCATGGCCTGGGTCCATTCCAGGTTCACCGCGCCCGGGATGTGGCCGCCGTGGGCGGCACGCCGGTCCAGCCCGCGGAATTCGTCCGGGGTGCGGGCATCGAGCAGGGCCACGCCGGGATCCTGGAGGTGCTGGCGGATGTAGTCGGCGTCGGCCACCACGTCGCCCACGTCGTGCAGCCGATAGTCGCTCGGACAGGCCTTTTCCTCGTCCTGCGTCATGGGGTGGCCCTCGTTGGCCCAGGCGTGATGGCCGCCGTTGAGCAGCGAGATGTGCTGATGGCCGTAGGCGACGAGCGTCCAGAGCAGGCGGGCGGCCTTGCCGCCGCCTTCGTCGTCGTAGGTCACGACACAGCGCCCGGGGGTGAGGCCGAGGCGGGCGGCGAGGCGGGATACCTGGTCCGCATCGGGCAGCAGGCCCATGACGGGCGGGTCGGCACAGACCACGTCAGCGTAATCGAGATGCAGGGCGCCCGGGATGTGCCCCTGGACGTGGATCTCGGGCTTGCACAGGTCGACGATGAGCAGTTCAGGGTCGTCGAGCCGGGCCTCCAGCTCGTCGGGTTCCATGAGCAGCGGGCAGGTCGGCATGGGTGCTCCCTTACTGGTCTTGTGCGGCGATGGGTAGCGGCGAGAAGCCGCGGTGGAACCCGCCGGGTTCCAGGACGGTGTTCACGCCGTCGAGTGCCGGATCGGTGTCCGGATAGTCGAGAGTATAGTGGAGGCCACGGCTTTCCTTGCGCGAGAGCGCCGAGCGGATGATGAGATCAGCGACCAGCACCAGGTTTCTGAGCTCGATCAGGTCGTTGGTGACGCGGAAGTTGCTGTAGTACTCGTGGATCTCGTGCAGCAGCAGGTCCACCCGGCTCTTGGCGCGCTGCAGGCGCTTGGTGCTGCGCACGATGCCCACGTAATCCCACATGAAGCGGCGCAGTTCGTCCCAGTTGTGCGAGAC
>DSBO01000145.1 GCA_011046015.1 Thioalkalivibrio sp.
CGCCCTGCGCCAGGCCGGCATCGATCTCGATCGCCTGCTGATCATCCACGCGGAAGACGACGCGACCGCCTGCTGGAGCATGGAGCACTGTCTACGCAATCCGGCGATCGGTGCCGCCTTGGGCTGGCTGACACCGCGCAACGCCCACGCCCTGCGCCGCCTGCAGCTGGCGGCCGAAGACGGCGACAGCCTGGGCATCGTCTACCGCCCCGCGGCGGCCGCACGCAATCCCTCGCCCGCGGCCCTGCGCCTGCGGCTGCGTCCCCGGCCCGCAGACGCCGATACGTACATGGAAGTGGAGATCCTCAAACGCCGCGCCGGGGTGGCTGCCGCCCCGCTATGGCTCGCTCCGCGCCATGCTGTGGCTTAGCCTCTGTCTGCCCCACCTGCCGCTCGAGGTCATTGCCCGCGCCCTGCCCGACCCCGAGCCACCGCTGGTGGTGCACGAGACACAGGGCGCCAGGCGCCTGGTCATCGCCCGTAACCGCGCCGCCGCCGCCGCCGGCATCGTCCCGGGCATGCGCCTGAGCACGGCCCAGAGCCTGGCCGCGGGCCTGCGTCCCCATGCCCGGCAGCCCCAGGCCGAGACCGCCGCCCTCGACGGCCTGGCCCAGTGGGCCGGGCAGTTCACCACCTGGGTCGGCCTGGCCGATGGCGAAGGCCTGCTGCTGGAGATCGCCGGCAGCCTGCGCCTCTTCGGCGGCATTGCCCCGATTCGTCAGGCCGTGACCGACGGGCTGGGGCGGCTCGGCTATCGCAGCCGTACGGCCGTGGCGACCAACCCCGAGGCGGCCTGGCTGCTGGCGCGCAATGGGCTTGAGCCCGTGCTCACCGAACGCGACCACCTGCGCGAGTACCTGGATGCGCTGCCCGTGCAGGCCCTGCGCGATCCGGGCGCCGAGGCCGTGCTGACGGCCCTGGGCATCCGCCGGCTCGGCGAATGTCGGCGACTGCCGCGCGCGGGGCTCGCCCGGCGGCTGGGGCCCGGTCTGCTTGCCCGGCTGGACCGGCTCTACGGCCTGACCCAGTCCCCGCCACGCAAGTTCACCGCGAAGGCGCGGTACCGGGGGTGCCTTGAGCTGCCGGGGGCCATCGAACAGGTCGACGCACTGCAATTCCCGCTGCGCCGCCTGCTGCAGGAGCAGGAAGGTTTTTTGCGCGGGCGCGGCGAGGGTGTGCTGCGGCTGGAGCTCGCCCTGCAGGGCGAGTGCGGCGAGCCGGCCAGGATCAGGCTGGGACTGGCCGCACCCACCCGCGACGCGCAGCGCCTGCTGGAACTGTTTCGCGAGCGCCTGGCCCGCGAGATCCTGCCCGGCCCCGTCGAGGCCCTCGAACTGGAGGCGCTGGAAAGCGCCCCCTTCCAGGAATGCAGCCAGGCCCTGTTCGAGGACGAGACGGCCCGCGCCGCCGATATCGGCGGCCTGCTCGAGCGCCTGCGCGCCCGCCTGGGCGAGGCGGCGGTGCAGGCCGTGAGCGAGTGCGCCGATCACCGCCCGGAGCGGGCCTGGCAGCCCGCCCTGCCTGGCCGGACATGCCAGCTTGCGCACGCCCTGCACCGCCCGTTCTGGCTGCTGCCGCATCCCCGGCGGCTCGCGCAGCGCGCGGGTGGGCCCTGGCTGGACGGCCCGCTGCAGCTGCTCGACGGCCCCGAGCGCATCGAGAGCGGCTGGTGGGACGGTGCGGACATGCGCCGCGACTACTACATCGCCCTGACCGCCGCCCACACCCGCGTCTGGCTGTTCCGCGAGCCGGGCCCGCCGCCGGACTGGTATCTGCACGGCGTGTTCGCCTGAAGGGGGAGCGCATGGCCCGTGATACCCCGCCGGACTTCGCCGAGCTGCAGGCCCTGAGCAACTTCAGCTTCCTCACCGGTGCCTCGCACCCGGAGGAGCTGGTGCAGCAGGCCGCTGACCTCGGCTATCGCGCGCTGGCCATCACCGACGAGTGCTCGCTGGCCGGCGCAGTCCGGGCCCATACGGCGGCGCGCGAGGCCGGCCTGAAGCTCCTGATTGGCACGCAACTCCGCCTGGCCGACGGCCCGCGCCTGACCCTGCTGGCCATGGATCCCGGGGGCTACGCCCGCATCGCCCGCCTCATCACCCGGGGCCGGCGGCGCGCCGCCAAGGGCGCATACCGTCTGGAGCGCCGGGATCTCGACGACGGCCTGCCGGGCTGCCTGGTCCTGCTGGCGGAGGCCGCCGAGGCGGACGAGCCCCGACTCGACTGGGCCCAGGCCCGTTTCGGCGACCGCCTGTACCTGGTGGCGACACGGACGCTGCGCCAGGGCGAGCGCCAGGCCCTGGCGCGACTGCGCCGGCAGGCCTCGGCACGCGGCCTGCCGGTGATCGCGAGCAACGACGTTCGCCTGCACACGCCCGAACGCCGTCCGCTCGCCGACCTGCTCACCGCCGTGCGTCTCAATGCCACCCTCGCCGAGGCCGGCCACGCCCTGGCGGCCAACGCCGAGCGTCACCTGCGCCCCCGCGAGCGCCTCGCGCGCCTGTTTCCGGCCGAGTGGCTGGCCGAGACCCTGCGCGCCACCGAACGCTGCACCTTCGGCCTCGACATGCTGCGCTACGACTACCCCGTGGACGAAGTACCGCCGGGCGAGCAGGCCAGCGAGCACCTGCGCCGCCTGACCTGTGCCGGCATGGCCGAGCGCTGGCCCGAGGGGGCGCCGGCGCGCGTGGTCGAGCTCGTCGAGCACGAGCTGCGCATCATCGCCGAGCTCGATTACGCGCCATACTTCCTCACCGTGCACGACATCGTGCGCTTCGCCCGCCGCCGGGGCATCCTCTGCCAGGGCCGCGGCTCGGCCGCCAACTCGGCGGTGTGCTACTGCCTGGGCATCACCGCGGTGGACCCGAGCCGCATGGACATGCTGTTCGAGCGCTTCATCTCCAGGGAACGCGGCGAGCCGCCGGACATCGACATCGACTTTGAGCACACCCGGCGCGAGGAGGTCATCCAGTACATCTACCGCAAGTACGGTCGCGAACGCGCCGCACTCACCGCCACGCTCATCACCTACCGCCGGCGCAGCGCCCTGCGCGACACGGCCCGCGCCTTCGGCCTGCCGACCGACCAGGTCGAACAGCTTACGCAGACGCTCGCCTGGTGGGAAAACGGCCTCCCCGAGTCGCGCGTGCGGGAAGCCGGCCTGGACCCGGACAATCCCGTCATCCGCCAGGTGCTGACGCTGGCCGAGCAGCTGCTGGGCTTCCCGCGCCACCTCTCCCAGCATGTCGGCGGCTTCGTCATCGCCCGCGAGGACCTCTCGGCCCTGGTGCCCATCGAGAACGCGGCCATGCCCGAGCGCACCGTCATCCAGTGGGACAAGGACGACCTGGACGCGCTGGGTCTGCTCAAGATCGACTGCCTGGCGCTCGGTATGCTGAGCGCGATCCACCGCTGTTTCGATCTCGTCGCTGCGTGTCACGGCCGCCGGCTCACACTGGCCGACATCCCGGCCGAGGATGCGCGCGTCTACACCATGATCAGTCGGGCCGATACCGTCGGCGTATTCCAGATCGAGTCGCGCGCGCAGATGAGCATGCTGCCGCGCCTGAAGCCCCGCTGCTTCTACGACCTGGTCATCGAGGTCGCGATCGTCCGACCCGGCCCGATCCAGGGGCAGATGGTGCACCCCTACCTCAAGCGCCGCGCGGGACAGGAGGCGGTGAGCTATCCGAGCGAGGCGGTGCGCGGCGTGCTGGCGCGCACCCTCGGTGTGCCGATCTTCCAGGAACAGGTGATCAAGCTCGCCATGGTCGCCGCCGGCTTCTCCGCTGGCGAGGCCGACCAGCTGCGCCGCGCCATCGGCGCCTGGCGGCGGCGCGACACCCTGCAGCGTTTTCATGCGCGTCTCGTTGCCGGCATGCGCGCACGGGGCTACGACGCGCAGTTCGCCGAGCAGATCTTCCAGCAGATCCAGGGCTTCGGCGAGTACGGCTTCCCCGAGTCCCATGCCGCCAGTTTCGCCCTGCTCGCCTACGTCTCCGCCTGGCTCAAGTGCCACTACCCGGCCGCCTTCACCTGCGCCCTGCTCAACAGTCAGCCCATGGGCTTTTACGCCCCCGCCCAGCTCGTGCAGGACGCGCGCCGGCATGGGGTGGAGATGCGCCCCGTCACCATCGAGGCCAGCGACTGGGACTGCCGGCTGGAGTCGCGGGGAGACGCCGCCCCCCCTGCCCTGCGGCTCGGCCTGCGCCTGCTCAAGGGGCTGGGCGCGCTGGCCGGCGCGCGCATCGTCGCGGCTCGTGCAGAGGCACCGTTTGCCGATGTCGCCGATCTCGCGCACCGTGCCGGCCTGGCGCGTCGCGAACTCGATATCCTTGCCTCGGCGGGCGCCCTGTCGGGCCTGAGCGGCAACCGCCGCCAGGCGCGCTGGCAAACCCTGGGCATCCAGTCCGAGCTGCCCCTGTTCGACAACCGCCCGCCACCGGAGGAAGCCCCCGCCCTGCCCGCGCCTGGCGAGATCGACGACCTGGTCGAGGACTACGCCAGCACCGGCCTTACCCTCGGGCGCCACCCGCTCGATTTCCTGCGCCCGGCGCTTACCGCGCGCGGCTGCCGTGACACGAGGACCCTGCGATACCTCGCGCACGGACAGCGCGTGCGCCTGAGCGGCCTCGTCATCACCCGACAGCATCCGATGAGCGCCGCCGGCACCGTGTTTCTCACCGTGGAGGACGAGTACGGCACGGCCAACCTAATCGTCTGGCAGCGTCTCACCGAGCGCTACCGATACGAGATACTCAACGCGCGTCTGCTCGAGGTCGAGGGCGAGGTGCAAAAGGAAGGTGACGTCACGCACGTCGTTGCGCGTCGCCTGCACGACCTCACGGTCCTGCTCGGTCAGCTGGAGACGGTGTCGCGAGACTTCCGCTGATGCGTTC
>DSBO01000080.1 GCA_011046015.1 Thioalkalivibrio sp.
AGCCTGGTGGCCGGGCGTGCGGAGGCGATCCCGCGCCGACCCGATACATGCCCTTAAGGTGGCATCGCTGTGGAAGAGGCGATCCAGGACTACGAGGGGTTGGCCGAGGTCTTCAAGGCACTCGGGCACCCGGTCAGGCTGGCACTGCTCGCCCGGATCCTGGACGGCGAGTACTGCGTCCAGGACCTGGGCGAACAGATCAACACCAGCCAGCCCTCCACGTCACAGCACCTTGCGGTGCTGCGGGCGTGCGGGCTGGTCGTCCCGCAGCGCCGGGGGAAGAGGGTGTGCTACCGCGCCGCCGATCCGGGGATCGAGGAGGTCCTGCGGTCCGCGGAGCAATCGTATCAGAGACTCCGGGCACGCTGAGGCATGACCGAGGTCACATGTCCGCCCCCGATGGAGGGATTCCGATGGAGCTTCTGGTCGCCTTCAGCACGCACGATGGCGAGAACCTGGTCACGGACGATCACGCCGGGTAGGCGAAGTACTTCGACGTGTACCGGATCAGCGAGGCCGGGTCCGAGTTCGTTGAGCGCCGGGAGAACGCGAAGTACGGCGGGGACGAGAGCATGAAGCACGGCGACCCGAAGAAGGCGAAGAGTTCGCTGGGCGCTCTGGAGGGCGTGCAGGTGTGGGCCAGCCCGCGCTTTGGTCCCAACCTCCCGCGGCTGCTGGAGAAGATCCAGTGCGTGGTGGTAAGGGTCCCCACGGTTGACCAGGGCGTCGGGCTGATCCGGGACAACCTCGCCGCGGTGGCGCAGGAGCAGGCGCAGGGCCCGGAGCGGCAGCACGTAGTGCTCAAGCCGCAGTAGCGTGGTGATCGCGCATGCCGGTGGAGCAGGAGCAGATACGGGCGCGGATCGTGGCCACCGTGGGCCACGTGGATTCGGTGCTGGACGTGGGCTCGGGCAACTGTGACCTGGTGCGCTTTTTGGCGCGCGAGGTCGCGCGCGAGGCGGTGGGCATCGACATCAACGGTCACACCGCGCACGAGGAACTCGTCCCGGCGTCGGAGGGGGGCCCGCACATGGCGCGCTGTCTGGAGATGGATGCCCGGGACATGACCCGGCTGCCTGACGAGCGCTTCGACGCCGTCGTGAGCACCCATGCCCTGCACGAGATAGCGGACCCGGAGGCCGCCCTGCACGAGATGCGGCGGGTGCTCAAGACCACCGGGACCCTTCTCATCGCCGACTTCACCGAGGGCGAGACGCGCTGGCACGAGGACTATTTCACGACGGACGCTGTGGACGCCATGCTGCACGAGGCCGGCTTCAAGGACGTCGAGGTCGAGCAGGTCCCCGGCGAGCACTTCATGTTCGCCACCGCCCGCAAGTAGAGGCAGGTCCCCGCCGGCTGCCCCCTGAAGCGGACCGTCTGCGCCGCGATCAGATGTCGAAGTACAGGCGCTTGCCCGACGCGAAACTCAGGGGCTTGCCGACGGAGAAGGCGACCGCCAGCGCGGCGATGGTGGCGAACATGTAGCCGAAGGAGATGCCCAGGAAGAGGGGGATGGCGCGCTGGTGGGCGCGCGCGCCCCAATAGCGCAGGATGACCTTCTGGGCCGCCCAGGTGATCAGGAAGCTGGTCCAGAAGGTGCTGCCGTAGGTGCACGCCACGACGTAGCCCCAGGGCGTGAACGGGAAGCCGACGTAACGCGCGCGCAGCCAGGCCAGCAGCATCACGATGACGCCGCCGCCCGCGCGGAAGACGTTGGGCAGCACCTCGAAGCCCTCGGTCGAGCGGGCCTGGGCGAGCATCTTGAGGTAGTTGCCGCGCGCCCAGCGCACCTCGTAGTAGCCATCGCCCTCGGCGCCCGCGGACGACAGCGCGCCGATGTCGTAGAAGGTGTCGAGGCAGGTGTAGTAGGCGATCACCAGGCCCGCCAGCACCGCCATCAGGCTGACCCAGAGCATGGCCGAGCGCGCGATGTTGCCCTGGCGCGCCAGCTCCAGGTTCTCGACGTGGTAGGCGCCGGTCGGCTGGAACATCGCCTTGGTCATCCAGCCGAAGATCGAGAAGCTGGTGAGCGCCTCCAGGCCCTGGCGGTTGCTGAACCGCCCGGCGCTGGTGATACTGAGCAGGAAGTCGCGCTCCTCGAAGACGAAGGGCACGGCGTAGTAGCTGGGCAGGCCGGTCTCGGCGCGAACGCGGGCGTACACCAGCGCTTCGGCAAACATCATGCCGATGAAGGCCGAAGCCATCCACAGCGGCGCTCCGGCGTGGCGCATGAACCAGATGGAGCCGAGGAAGCCGAGGATGGCTCCGACGAGGCGCAGCTTCGTGTGCGCGTCGCCGGTGGTGGCGGCCGTGGCCAGCGCGCGGCGGTTGGACCACATGAGCCAGACCGCGAGCACGATGATCGCGCCCAGGGCCTGCTGCAGCTCCAGGCCGGTGTGCCAGCCCGGGCGCCGGAAGCCGTACTAGACGAACACCACCCACATGAGCATCTGCAGCAGGTAGCTCGCCCAGATGGTGAACAGGTTGTCGGTGCTCATCAGGTAGCCGAAGCCGATGAGGTGCGGGAGCGGGCGCATGTAGATGCGGCGCAGCTCGTTCCACGGCACCCCGGTGAGCGCCTCGAAGGGCCGGTAGGTGACCTTCCAGTCGGGGAAGTTGGGCCAGATCGGGCTGACCACCACCGGGAGGGAGTACCAGAAGCCGATGGCGAAGCCGATCCACATGAGCTTGTTGCCCAGGAAGGCCTGACGTGCCTCGGTGCTGCCCACGGACAGCTCCAGCGGCAGGTAGAGCAGCGGGAAGCGCAGGTGCTCCTGCTCGGCCCAGCGCCGGCGGAACAGCTCGAGCAGGCAGAAGATGCCGCCCAGGGTCACCAGCAGGAAGGCGGTCCAGGTGCCCAGCGGCTGCAGCCAGACGTCCCAGGGCACGAAGCCGTCGCGGGTGGACTCGTAGAAGCCGGTGACCGCGGTCTGGTCCTGGGGCACCCACAACTCGGGGAGGAACTCGTCGATCTCATCGAGGGTGTCGTAGTAGCGCGGGACGGTGATGAAGGCGAGCAGGTTGCGGGTGAAGAAGCGCCCGGACATGGCGACGCTGAGCACCAGCACCGCGTAGACGGTCAGCAGCTCGCCGCGCGACAGCTCCCAGCCCGCGCGCAGCCGGCGCAGCACCGGGTTGATGCCCGCCAGCACCAGCAGGCACATGACCGCCGGCACCGGCGGCACGCTGCTCTCGATCTCGCCGGCGTTGTAGACCAGCGCGACCTGCTGCACCACCAGCCCCATGAGCACCGCCAGCACCAGCGCGATGGTCAGCGCCCGCGCGCTGGGCAGCCGCGGGCGTATCTGCCGCGCATGATCGTGGGTCGGGGTGGTAGCTCGCTCGACGCTCACGTGATCCCTCGCGTGCCGCTCCGGATGACCTCGATGGAGGCGCTGTTCGCCGCGGCCCGCCCGCACACCTTGCAGGCGCGACGGGCGGGGGCGCGCAGAGGAATCATGGCGCCCCGCCCCGAAACCCGCGTCATCATGCAACCGTGAGCCCGGCCGCGCCGCCTCGGGCGTCCGCCGGCGAGGAAGATGCCTGATGCGCCCCAGCGTTGTCGTGCTCTGCACCGCCATGCTCGCGCTCGCCGCGGTCGCGCCGCCGGCGCGCGCGGCCGTGGTCGAGGCCCCGCAGTTCGACCCGGCGACCATGATGCGCGTCTCGGAGATCGAGCGCGGCATGACCGGCTACGGCCTCACCGTCTTCCACGGCGTCGAGGTCACGCGCTTCGAGATCGAGGTCCTGGGGGTGCTCGCCAAGGCCAACCTGGGCGAGGACCTGATCCTCATCGAGATCACTTCCGGCCCGGTGGTCGAGCGGCAGTCAGGCATCATCGGCGGGATGAGCGGCAGCCCCATCTTCGTGGACGGACGGCTCATCGGCGCCATCGCCTACGGCTGGAGCTTCCTGCGCGAGCCCATCGGCGGTGTCACCTGCATCGAGTCGATGCTCGATTCGTGGATGGGTGGGCGGCAGCCGCAGGCGATGCTGCCGCGCGAGCATGAGCTGCGCGGGGCACGGCTCGCCGGGCGCTGGGTCGAGCAGGCGCGCATCGACCCGGGCGGCCCGGCCTTCCACGACGAGCACACCATCAACCTGCGGCCGGTGAGCCCGATCGTCAGCGTCGCGGGCATGGGCGAGAGCGGCATGACGCGCCTGAACGAGCTGCTGGCGCCCCACGGCCTGGAGACCATGCCCGGGCCGGGCCGGCTGGCCGACGAGCTGCCGGTGGAACTGGGGCCGGGCGCGGCGGTGGGGGTGACGCTCATGGAGGGCGACTTCGACGTGAGCGTGATCGGCACCCTCACCTGGCGCGACCACGACCGCATCCTGGCCTTCGGCCACCCGATGATGCAGATCGGCGCGGTGGCGCTGCCCATGACCACGGCGTGGGTGCACGGCTTCCTGCCCAGCATCTCGCGCTCGAACAAGCTGTCCTCGCCCATGGCCACGGTGGGCGCGTTGACCGAAGATGGCGCCTGGGCGGTGGCCGGGACGGTCGGCGGCGAGGCGCCGATGGTGCCCGGGCACTTCACCGTCATCGACGAGGACCGGAGCATCACCCGCAGCTTCGACGTGCGCGTGGCGCGGCAGGAGCTGCTCACGCCCGGGCTGATGATGTCGGGGCTGTCCAGCGCGCTGGAGGCGACCTTCTACCCCGGCGGCGAGGGCATCGGCACCATCGACTTCGAGCTGCGCGGCGACGGCGGCGCGGTGCTCCGCCGCCGCGACGTCATCTGGCACCCCGGCACCCTCTGGCCGGTCACGAGCTGGATC
>DSBO01000255.1 GCA_011046015.1 Thioalkalivibrio sp.
GCCTATAGGCAGGGTAACAAACAATAATTCGCAGGAGGAGACCCCCATGAACTTTCGTACCGTGCTGCGCCGTCTGGCGCTGAGCCTGATGTTCCTGCTGCCGCTGGCAGCCACCGCCGAGCAGGTCACGCTACAGGATGGCGACACCACCCTGCTGGCCGAGCTGCGGCTAGCCGACGGCAAGTCGCTCGAGGACGGCGTGATCGTGATGCTGCATGGTACGCTGGCGCACAACCGCATGGAGATCATGCAGGCCATGCAGAGCGTGATGGCCGCCCGCGGCTACAGCTCGCTGGCCGTGAACCTCAGCTACAACCTCAGCAACCGCGAGGGGATGATGGACTGCGCCGCCACCCACACCCATCGTCACGAGGATGCGGTACGCGAGGTCGGGCTGTGGGTCGACTGGCTGCGGGACCAGGGCGTGGAGCGGATGGCGCTGCTGGGCCACTCGCGCGGCGGCAACCAGATCGCGATGTATGCCAAGGCCCACCCCGAAATGAACGATGCGCCGATGATCCTGATCGCGCCGGCGACGCATGATGCCGCGTATGAGGCGAAGTCCTACAAGGATCGCTACGGCAAGCCGCTGGAATCCGTGGTGAAGCGCGCCCATGCCCTGGTGAAGGCCGGCAAGGGTGACGAGGTGCTGGAAGGCATCGGCTTCGTCTATTGCGAGGACGCCAGGGCCACCGCCGCAGCCGTGGTTTCCTACTACGATCCCACCGACCGCGACACCCCGGCGCTGCTCGCCGAGATGAAGCGTTCGGCCCTGGTCTTCGCCGGTTCGGAAGACGCCACCATGGCCGACCTGCCGGAGAAGATGGAATCGGTCGCCGATGGCGAGAACATTCGCCTGGAGACGATCGATGGGGCCGACCACTTTTTCCGCGACCTCTATGCCGAGGACGTGGCGGATCTCATCGAGGGCTACCTGGGTTGGTAAGAGCCGGTATCGCCACTTGAAACCGGAAACGGCGCCCTCGGGCGCCGTTTTCTTTTGGGGTTGGGTGGCAGGCGTCAGGCGAGGTGCGATACGTCCCGCGGCTCCAGCCGGACGTCAATAGTCTGCCGCGAAGCTCAGCGTGAAGCCGTCGCGGTCGCCCGTCTGGCCGTAGAGGCTGATGCGGCCGATGCCGCCCGTGTAGAGGTCGATGCCGGCGAACGCGCCAGTGTTCGTCTTGCCGTCGAAGGAGAATGTCTGGGTCGGGGTGGTGTCCCAGGTCATGTCGCCATCCACCGACTGCCCCTGCAAGCCGACGCGCAGGCGGGCGGAGGGCATGCGGAACTCCGTCCACGCGCGGGCGCGCGCCTCGCCCCAGCTGATCTCCGTCTCCACGTCGTTGACGGTGTCGTCGGCCCGGTTGTAGGTGTAGCCGAGGCTGCCGCCGAGTCCCACCACTTCCGTCAGCGGGTAGCGTGTCTGCAGATTGACGCCGATGTACGCGCCATAAAGCTTGTTGTCGCCGATCACCGGGTGGTCGTCCTGGAAAGTGGCCAGGTATCCCAGGTCGAGATCGCCCGACAGGTAGCGGGCGAGCGCCTGGCCGAAGCTGATGCCGAGCCGTTCGATGCGAGTCTCAACCGACGTGCCGGCCATGGCGAAATCCGTGTGGTAGCGTTCGTAGTAGAGCGAGAAGCTCGAGACGGTCGGGTCCATGCCCACGCCGATGCGGACGTCGCTGGCGAGCGCGGTGGGGGAGGCGAGGCAGGCGGCGAGCAGGGGGAGGGCGATGCGTGCGGGTGACATGGGCGGACGTCTCCTTGCGGATGTGCTGACGATTATTCAGGTCTCGGTCTTTCCGCTCAAGCACAAAATCTGGTTGCCGAGTGTGTCGGGGTCAACCAAATCCGGTATAATTCGCGGCCTTACGCGACTTTGACGCACCTGCACTCACGGGAGAATCAGCACGATGTTTTCGATCCTTGACATGGGCATTGCCGGTTTCGACGACGAGCTCTGGAACGCCATCGAGTCCGAGGCGCGTCGTCAGGAGGAACATATCGAGCTGATTGCCTCCGAGAACTACGCCAGCCCGCGCGTGATGGAAGCCCAGGGCTCGGTGCTGACCAACAAGTACGCCGAGGGCTACCCGGGCAAGCGCTACTACGGCGGTTGCGAGTACGTGGACATCGCCGAGCAGCTGGCCATCGACCGCGTGAAGCAGCTGTTCGACGCCGATTATGCCAACGTGCAGCCGCACTCCGGCTCGCAGGCCAACGCCGCCGTCTACATGGCCCTGCTGGAGCCGGGCGACACCGTGCTGGGCATGAGTCTCGCCCACGGCGGCCACCTTACCCACGGCGCCAAGGTCAACTTCTCCGGCAAGATCTACAACGCGGTGCAGTACGGCATCGACGAGCAGGGTTACATCGACTACGACGAGGTCGAGCGCCTGGCCCTGGAGCACAAGCCGAAGATGGTGGTGGCCGGCTTTTCCGCCTACTCGCGCGTGGTCGACTGGCAGCGCTTCCGCGACATCGCCGACAAGGTCGGGGCCTACCTGATGGTGGACATGGCCCACGTGGCCGGCCTGATCGCCGCCGGCGTCTACCCGAGCCCGGTGAACATTGCCGACGTGACCACCTCCACCACGCACAAGACCCTGCGTGGTCCGCGCGGCGGCATCATCCTCGCCAGGGCCCACCCCGAGATCGAGAAGAAGCTCAACTCGCTGGTCTTCCCGGGCACCCAGGGCGGCCCGCTGATGCACGTGATCGCCGCCAAGGCCGTGGCCTTCAAGGAGGCGCTGGAGCCCGAGTTCAAGACCTACCAGCAGCAGGTGGTGGAGAACGCCCGCGCCATGGCGCAGGTGTTCATCGACCGTGGTTTCGACGTGGTCTCCGGCGGTACCGACAACCACCTGTTCCTGGTGAGCTTCATCCGCCAGGAACTCACCGGCAAGGATGTGGACGCGTGGCTCGGCAGCGCCAATATCACCGTCAACAAGAACGCCGTGCCGAACGACCCGCAGTCACCCTTCGTCACTTCCGGCATCCGCATCGGCACCCCGGCCATCACCACCCGCGGTTTCGGCAAGCAGGAAGCCACGGACCTTGCCGGCTGGATCTGCGACGTGATCGACGCGCGTGGCGCGGCCGACGTGATCGAGCGCGTGAAGGGGCAGGTGCTGGACGTCTGCCGCCGCCTGCCGGTCTACGGCCAGTAACGGGCGACCGGGCACAGGGGGCGAGCGATGCGTTGTCCGTTCTGTGGTTCGCCGGACACCCGGGTGATCGACTCGCGCCTGGCGGGTGAGGGCGACCAGATCCGGCGCCGGCGCGAGTGCGTGAGCTGCAACGAGCGCTTCACCACCTACGAGACCGCGGAACTCAGCCTGCCGCGTATCGTCAAGCGTGACGGCAGCCGCGAACCGTTTTCCGAAGAGAAGCTGCGCGGAGGCATGACGCACGCACTGGAGAAGCGTCCGGTGGAGACCGAGCGCGTCGAGGATGCGATCAACCGCATCAAGCGGCGCCTCATGGGGGCGGGTGAACGCGAGATACCCTCCAGCCGCGTGGGCGAGTGGGTGATGGAGGAGCTGCGCGGTCTCGACCAGGTGGCCTATATCCGTTTCGCCTCCGTCTACCTCAGTTTCGAGGACGTGGATGCCTTCCGCGAGGTGATCGAGCGGCTGGAGAAGGATCTTACCCCCGAGATGCGCAAGAACCAGATCTCCCTGCTCGGCGAGGGCGAGGAGCCGGCTTGAGCCGCCACCTTTCCGATCCATACCCCGACGGCTGTGCGACGGCCCGATGATGCCGCACGACGACACGTCTTACATGGCCCGCGCGCTGGAACTTGCCCGGCGCGGCCGCTATACCACACACCCCAACCCGCGGGTGGGCAGCGTGGTGGTACGCGACGGCGAGGTGGTCGGCGAGGGCTGGCACCATCGTGCTGGCGAGCCTCATGCCGAGGTGCTGGCGCTGCGGGCGGCGGGCGAACGGGGGCGCGGGGGCACGGTCTATGTCACGCTCGAACCCTGCAGTCACTTTGGTCGCACGCCGCCCTGTGCCGACGCCCTGATCGAGGCGGGCGTCAGCCGCGTGGTCGCAGCCATGGCCGACCCGAACCCGCAGGTGGCCGGGCAGGGTCTGGCACGGCTCGCCGCCGCCGGGATCGAGACCCGTGTCGGGGTGCTCGAGGCCGAGGCCCGGGCGCTCAATGCCGGCTTCGTCTCGCGCATGACGCGCGGTCGCCCCCGGGTGCGGGTGAAGCTCGCCATGAGTCTGGACGGGCGCACGGCCATGGCCTCCGGCGAGAGCCAGTGGATCACGGGGGCGGCGGCGCGTGCCGACGTACAGCGCTTGCGGGCCGAGAGCTCGGCGGTGCTCACCGGCATCGGTACGGTGCTCAAGGACCGGCCCTCGCTCAACGTGCGCCTGGAGGCAGAGGCGCTCGGTATCGAGGGTCCCCTGCGCCAGCCGCTGCGCGTGATCCTCGATCCCGAGCTGCTCACGCCGGTGGACCTGCCCATGCTGGGGCTGGATGGGCAGACCCTGATCCTGACCGCCAGCGTGGACGGCGTCCGACAGTCCGCGCTCACGGCCGCGGGGGCGGAGGTGATGAGTCTGCCGGGCGATGCCATGGCCCTGGACCTGCACGCGGTGATGGCCGAGCTGGTCCGCCGCGAGATCAACGACCTGCACGTGGAGGCCGGCAGCGTGCTCAGTGGCGCCCTGCTGGCGGCGGGCCTGGTCGATGAACTCGTCATCTACATGGCCCCGTGCCTGATGGGCAGCGAGGC
>DSBO01000031.1 GCA_011046015.1 Thioalkalivibrio sp.
CGCGTGTACTGGGTTTCGTGCAGCGCGCTGGCCACGGCCACGCCGGGGGCCGAGGCGCCGACGGCATCGTCCGGGATCGCGAGCCCCAGCTGCACGGCGGCGTCGATGTCCTCGCTCAGTGCCAGCAGCAGGCGCTGGCCGTCGGTCTGGCCCAGGGGTACGAGCTTCACCGCCGCCGCCACCTGGTTCTCACACCAGGCCCAGAGCAGCCCCTCGGCCGCCGCGCGCGCCTCGATGCCCCAGTGCACGGCTGCCAGCGCAAAGGCCAGGGCAAAGGTGGGCTCGGGGGTCGCGAGGCCACGCGCCGGCTCGACATCGAGATCGATGAGCAGGCGCAACAGCGCCGCGCCCAGCTGCGTGTCCTCGGCCCGCAGCTCCGCACTTTCACGACTGGCGCGCAGCAAGGCGTTCCATTGCAGCCGGGCATGCTCGTCGCCCGAGACACAGGCAGCGTGCAGACGCAGGAACACGGGCACATCGAGCCGCGCCTGCACCTCGCGCAGCTGCACGCCAATCCAGTCCTGCGCGGCCTCGAGCGTTCGCACCCAGCCGGCGTCGATGGCGTATTCCAGCCCGCCGGAATAGGCATAGGCGCCAACCGGCAGTGCAGGACTGATGAGCTGCCAGAGACGCAGCTGGCTAGTGACCGTGGACGTGTCCGGCATGATCGTGACCATGGTCATGGCCGTGGTGATGGCCATGACCACCCGCGTAGGCCCCTCCCTCGGGCTCGAAAGGTGCCTGCTCGAAGTGCACCGCAAGGCCCAGCGCGGCGATCATGTCGTCCAGCACGTGATCGTGCTGGTAGCGCAGCCAGCCGTCGCCCACCTCCAGCGGCATGTGCCGGTTGCCCAGGTGATAGGCGGCGCGCGCCAGCAGGCGCGCATCTTCGGCCGCCACGGTGGAGACCGCCTCGTCGGCGGCACGCACGGTCACGACCCGTCCGTCCTCCGCCCGCAGTACGTCGCCTCCGCGCAGCAGCGTGCCACGCGGTAGCTGCACGGCCACCTCGGTGCCGTCGTCCAGCGTGGCGCGAAAACGGCTCTTCTGCCGCTGATCGAAGGGCAGGGTCAGGGTGAGCGTGGCGGTTTCGCCTGGCGTCTCGATGCGTTCATGGATGTAGAGCATGACCGGCCTCAGAACAGGAAATAGCGTTGGGCGAGCGGCAGCTCGACGGCCGGCTCGCAGATAAGCAGCTCGCCGTCGGCGCGCACCTCGTAGGTCTGCGGATCGACTTCGATGGATGGCTGCCAGTCGTTGTGCACCATGTCGGCCTTGCGCACGCCGCGCGTGTTCTTCACCACGCCGATGCACGAGGCCAGTGCGAGTTGCTCGTGCACACTGGCGGCCTGTGCCGCCTGCGAGAGGAAGGTCAGCCGCGTGGCATGGCGCGCGCCGCCCAGCGCACCGAACATGGTCCGGTAATGCACGGGCTGCGGCGTGGGAATGGAGGCGTTGGGATCACCCATGGGCGCGGCCACGATCATGCCGCCCTTGATGATGAGCGAGGGTTTGACACCGAAGAAGGCCGGTTTCCACAGCACCAGGTCGGCGAGCTTGCCCACCTCCACCGAACCGACCTCGTGCGCGATGCCGTGGGTGATGGCCGGGTTGATGGTGTACTTGGCGACGTAGCGTCGGGCGCGCAGGTTGTCGTTGTGCGCGCTGTCGCCCGCCAGCGCGCCGCGCTGAACCTTCATCTTGTGCGCGGTCTGCCAGGTGCGCGAGATCACCTCGCCGACGCGTCCCATGGCCTGCGAATCGGAGGCGATCATGGAGAAGGCGCCGAGGTCGTGCAGGATGTCCTCGGCGGCGATGGTCTCGCGGCGGATGCGCGACTCGGCGAAGGCCACGTCCTCGGCAATGGCGGGGTCGAGGTGATGGCAGACCATGAGCATGTCCAGGTGCTCGTCCACCGTGTTCACCGTGTAGGGCCGCGTCGGGTTGGTGGAGGACGGCAGCACGTTCGCCTCGCCACAGGCACGGATGATGTCGGGTGCGTGTCCGCCACCGGCGCCCTCGGTGTGGTAGGTGTGGATCACGCGCCCCTTGAGGGCGGCCAGCGTGTCCTCGACGAAGCCCGACTCGTTGAGCGTGTCGGTGTGGATGGCCACCTGCACGTCCATCTCCTCGGCGACGGTCAGGCAGTTGTCGATGGCTGCGGGCGTGGTGCCCCAGTCCTCGTGCAGCTTCAGCCCGATGGCGCCGGCGGCCACCTGCTCGCGCAACGGCGCCGGCAGGCTCGCGTTGCCCTTGCCGAGAAAGCCGAGGTTCACGGGTAGCGCATCCGCCGCCTGCAGCATGCGATGGATGTTCCACGGGCCGGGTGTGCAGGTGGTGGCGTTGGTGCCGGTGGCCGGCCCCGTACCGCCCCCGAGCATGGTGGTGACGCCGGACATCAGCGCCTCCTCCACCTGCTGCGGGCAGATGAAATGGATGTGGGCATCGATGCCGCCGGCGGTGAGTATCTGGCCCTCGCCCGCGATCGCCTCGGTGCCCGGGCCGACCACGATGTTCACACCCGGTTGCACGTCCGGATTGCCGGCCTTGCCGATGCCGGCGATGCGTCCGTTCTTGATGCCGATGTCGGCCTTCACGATACCCCAGTGATCGAGGATCAGCGCGTTGGTGATGACGACATCCACCACCTCGGCGGCCACCCGCTGGCCCTGACCCATGCCGTCGCGGATCACCTTGCCGCCACCAAACTTTACTTCGTCACCATAGATCGTGTGATCGGCCTCGACCTCGATGACGAGTTCGGTGTCGGCCAGGCGCAGGCGATCACCCGTGGTCGGCCCGTACATCTCGGCATAGGCCTGCCGCGTGATCCGGGTCATGATGCACCCTCCTCGAGCCCACCCATCACCGCGCCGCGAAAACCGTACACCCGGCGCGCGCCGGCGTAGGCGACGAGCTCCACCTCGCGCGACTGCCCGGGCTCGAAACGCACCGCCGTACCGGCAGGAATGTTCAGGCGAAAACCGCGCGCCGCCTCGCGTTCAAACGCGAGGGCGGGATTGGTCTCGTAAAAGTGATAATGCGAGCCGACCTGGATGGGTCGGTCGCCGGTGTTGGCCACCGTGAGACGGCACGTCTCGCGGCCCGCGTTGAGTTCGATCTCGCCGTCGGCCGGCAGCAGTTCTCCGGGAATCATCTGCGCCTCCTAGACGATGGGCTGGTGCACGGTGACGAGCTTGGTGCCGTCGAGGAAGGTCGCCTCCACCTGCACCTCGTCGACCATCTCCGGCACACCCTCCATCACGTCCTCCCGGCTGAGCAGCGTGGCGCCATAGCCCATGAGCTCGGCCACGCTGCGCCCCTCACGCGCCCCCTCCATGATGGCGCAGGAGATGAAGGCCACCGCCTCCGGGTAGTTGAGCTTGAGCCCGCGTGCCTTGCGCCGCTCGGCCAGCAGGCCTGCCGTGAACAGCACCAGCTTGTCTTTTTCCCTTGGCGAGAGTTCCATCGTCTGTCTCCGTGCACTGCGTGTTTAATCGTGGGTGTTTGATCGTTTGGTTCAGGTGCGCCAGATGCGCGGCGTGCAGGCAGGGCGGCCCAGCAGGGCCGGGCGCAGCAACGTCCAGACCTGCTCGAAGACCGCGCGCGCCACCAGCGCCTCGTCGCCGAGAAAACGGCAGACCAGCAGGTCGTCGATGAGCGTGATACCAAGCCGCGTACCGGTTGGCGCGACGACCTGCGCGCGCACTGCCTCCAGCAGCTCGCGCGTCACCGGCGTGGCGAGCAGGGTGGCCAGACAGCTCCTGCCCGACAGACCGGCCGCACCGTGCAACACCCCGCTGTCGCCGTCGATGTTCAAGGCATCGACGAACAGCGGCGCTCCCCCACGCCAGATTTCCATGCGCTGGCGCAGGCAGCCCTCGCGGAACATGTATCCACCCGCCGGCCGTCCCGGGACCAGGGTCTCCCAACCGATAAAACGCGCGTCGTCCTCGAGCTCCACGCGACACTGCGTATGCGCCTGAGTGCCATCGAAACAGATCGTTTCCTGCGGCAGCCACTCCAGCGCTGCGCCGCCGCTCACACGCAGGTTCTGCGTCTGCGAAGCTGGCCAGCCGTTGCTGCGGTAGAACTTGGTCGCCCCCGGCGTGGTCACCAACGCATGCGCCCCCGGCGCCACGGCCAGCGCCACCTCCAGCGCATCGCCACCCACCAGCCCACCGGGCGGATGCAGCAGGTACAGGTGGCACACCTCACCCTCGGGATAAAACGGCCGCTGCACGGCCAGTGGACCGCTGTGCGTGCGCCGCACCGGTACCGTGCGCCCGGCCCGCACGCCGAAGTCGACCTCCAGCCGCGCCCGCCAGTGACGCGCCGGCACGACCGCCTGTTGGGAAAGCGCCTCCATCCCTGCCTCAATGCAAGGCGCGTACCAGCACGCACCATCACCACGCGGCACCCGTTTGGCGCAGGCCCGGCACCAGACCACGCACCATCACCGGGCAGGCGTGGCGCGCACGCACCGGTATCGAGCAAGCGACTCCCGACTTGTCACTCCCGACTTGTCACTTGCGACTTGTCACTTGCGACTTGTCACTTGCGACTTGTCACTTGCGACTTGTCACTTGCGACTTGTCACTTGCGACTTGTCACTTGCGACTTGTCACTTGCGACTTGTCAC
>DSBO01000111.1 GCA_011046015.1 Thioalkalivibrio sp.
ATGCGTGGCCAGAGAGGCCGAGACGGGCACCGTGCTGACGCAGCAGGGAGACCTCGGCAGCACCTATTTGCTGATCGAGAGCGGCGAGGCGATCACCCATCGCATCGATGAGCAGGGCAAGCAGCGTCCTGTGGGCATGCTGGAGCCGGGTGACGCCTACGGTGTCGCGTCCCTGTTCCTTGGTGAGCCGCGCGACGTCACCGTCACGGCCACCACCGCCATGCGCGTGTGGATTCTGAAGCGCCAGGATCTCGACGCGCTCCTCGATGAGCGGCCCGACATCTGGGATGACCTCCGCCTACCCGACGATCTGCTCCAACGGCTGACCGATTCGCAACAAGACTGGCTTGAACCGGGGGAGATCGTCGTCGCCCGTACCCGCCGTCACCCCTGGATGCTGCTCTCGGCATGTCTGCTCCCCACTTTGGCGCTATTGGCGTACAGCGCGTTGCTCCTGGTCCTCTCCGGGCAGGGGGCCGCCCTGGCGCCCTGGACCCTCTTTGTCCTCCCAGCCATAGCGCTTTACCTGTTGAGCCTCGCCTGGATCTATGTCGACTGGACCAACGACTATTTGGCGGTAACCAACCGTCGGGTGGTGCACCAAGAGCGCATCGCCCTGCTCTACGAGTCGCGCGACGAGGTGATCCTGGACCGCATCCAGAACCTGCAGGTAAGTCGCAACTTTTGGGGGGCCACCATCGGCTTTGGCGACCTCACCCTGGAAACCGCCGCGCGGAGCGGGTTCCTACAGTTCACCGCCGCACCCGACCCCGAATCGCTGCGCGACCTGATTTTCCAGGAGCAGGGCCGCTTTGTGGCCGCTCGTCGGGCCGCTGAACGCCGCCTGATCAAGCACAGCCTCGCCGTCAAGCTCGCTCCCGACAGCCAGCCATCAGAAGAGGACGCTCTCGTTCAAGAGCCCCCTTTGGGCCAAGAGCCGTCGCCGACCGAGCAGCCGCCCGCCAGCGCCTGGCGCCGCTGGGTCAGCCGGCTGCTGGGGCCCGGCATCGCCGCAGGGACGCTGGCAGCCGAGGATGCCGCCGTATGGCGCAAGCATTGGCTGGCGGCCGTTGGGGCGGCTTTTTTACCGGGCACGGTGCTGCTGGCGCTCACGCTCCTGGCAGTCACCCCGCTGCGTCATCGCCTGCTGCCTGGAACGCTCAGCGGCGACCTGCGCGTCGCCACCATCGTCCTGTTCGTTGCTGCGTTGGCGTGGCTTGTCTGGGTCTTGCTGGACTGGGCTAACGACGTCTATGTGGTCACCGCCGACCGGATCATCCATGTCGAGCGACGTCCGCTCCTCTTTTCCGAGGCACGGCGCGAGGCCAGCCTGAGTATGATCCAGCACGTGTCGCTGCGCATCCCGCACATGGTCGCGAACCTGCTCAACTATGGCGACGTGGTGGTCGAGACCGCGGGACCCGGCCAGTTCGCCTTTCGCCGCGTCGGTCGCCCACGAGAGGTGCAGCGCGAGATCTTTCGGCGCATCGAGGCCCATCGCGAGGCCCAGCGCGAGCGCGAGGCGTCACGCCAGCGCAACGAGCTCACCGAATGGTTCGACGTGTTCCAGGAGCTCCATAGCCCCACCAGCGACGATCCGCCCGAGCCAACCGTTTCACCCACCCCTGAGAGCGGGATTTGACATCCCCTCCGCCTGCGTCTATGGTGCTTCGTGGCTTTTGGCCGGGGCATCACAGCTTCATCCCGCCTCCCCGGCGCGAGCCGTTCCGGGAGATGGTCTCTAGCGTGGGCGCGCTCTGCGTTCCGTGTCATCGAAACGTGCGCTGCGCCTTTGGGAGCAGTTCATCGTAGCTAGCGGATCGCGGGGCCGTCCAGTCGCATGCACGCCAATCGCTTTTGGATGCCATCCCGATGTCGTCTCCAGCGATGGCGCGGGGAACACCACATTCTCATCCTAGCCCGCATACGTGCCTGCGGCAGCCCGCAACACCAACGCAAAACCAAACCTGTGGGCCGCGAGGATCAGCTTTCCGGAGGAGCGGCAGCCTGGAACCGCAAGGTTCTCGGCTGCCGCCGTCTGCATGGGGCTAGATGCGGCGCCGCGGGGCGAGCAAGCGGCGTCCATTCTCAAAGAGGATGGCCCGACGCGCCGCCTCGTCTAGGTGGGCCATGAGGACGCAGCCGATGGCATAGTACGGATCGAACCATGGCAGGTCGTATCCCAGGACGATCTTCTCGGCACCCACCCTCGCCACCATATCCTCCAGCAGCCCGGCCACGGCGTACGCTGCGGTAAGCTCCAGGTACACGTTCTCATGCTCTAGAGCCACCCGCATGCAGGCGTCGAACTCGCCATAGCCCGAATGCCCCGCCAAAAAGGTGACGTCAGGATAGCTCCCCGCCACCTCGGCCAGATGTGAGGGGCTATCGTACGCCGAATGCCCCCAGGTGTGCGTCAGCACCAGCAGGTGCCGCTCAGCCGCGAACGCCAGGGCTGGTCTGTACCCCTCCCCCGTCAGCGGGTAGCTATGGATACTCGGGTGGAACTTGAGCCCCACAAAGGTGGGTCGCTGGTCATACAACGACAGCTCCCGCTCGGCCTCCTTGGCGAGATTCGGGTTGATCACAGCATAGCCATACCAGCGACCCGCGTATGCCTCGGTTACCGCCGCCATCTCGGCGTTGCCCAGCACCATATCCACCAATGCCAGATGTCCGCTGGAGACCATGGCCTCCACGCCGCAGCGCTCGGCCGCGGCCATCATCTCCTCCGGAGTGTGGGGCGGCCTATAGATGCCCTGATACGGCACATAGTGAGCATGCATGTCGACCACCGGACAGGCCTCGCATCGACCCAACCGCAGGAACTCTTGCGCAATCTCTGATGGGTTCACAGTTCGGCCTCCTCCAGCAGTCGCAGCAGGTTTCCCCCGGCGACCAGGGCGCGGTCCTCCTCGTTGATCTCGGCGCGGGCCAGCATCAGGCGGGGGCCGCCCATGGCCCACTGCGGATACCCGCTGCCATACAGCAATCGCTCGGCGCCATAGCGGCCGACCAGCTCCGCCAACCCACCCAGCAGCTCATAGCGCGAGATATCCAGATGGAACCGTGGATAGCGTTCCAGCAGCGGACGAAAGAATCGATCCTCGCCCCAAGGGCCATGGCCGACAGCAACCAACGTCAGCTCTGGGTAGTCCGATAGGACCTCGGAGATAGTCGTCCAGCCATCGCCCCGTGGCACCAGGAGCGGGATGCGCCGTGCGGCCACCTCATCCAGGAGCGAGCCCATGGTCAGGCGATTCAGCACATAGTGATGCTCCCGAGGGAACGCCCACAGCGCCCGCACGTTGTTCTCACGCATCTCTTGCAGCAATTCGTCGGTGGTGCCCAGCTCTCCTGTGCAGAGTGGCAACAGCGCCCACGTCGGGTGCAGCCGCGGGCTGGAGGCCGTCGCCTCAACCACCAACCGGTTCCCCTGCAACGGCGAACCGTGCAGCATGGCCGCATGGTAGACCAGAGCCTCCTCGACGCCGGCCCAGTCCATCTCGCGCGAGAGGGCCTCGGCATCGGGACACGCCACCCGCACGCCCGTGGGGGGGCTCCCCACCATCACGTTGCCGTCCACATAGCGCATATCTCGCTCTCCTGTCCTCGATCTGCTCCCCTATCGTTGGGTGGAGCTGCTTTGCCGCGAGTATAGCTGATCGGACCCCGCCACCCAACCGCATCGAGCCCACGCCACGCACTCGACAGCCTCCACGCGCTGGACTATTATACGTTCGATGAACCCGGCGGTGCATACCTTGGGGGAGTGGTGGGCGATAGCCAGGAGCCAATCAGTTTTTCTCTGGGGAGACAGGTAGGGATCGTCACGGGCGGTGCCAATGGCATCGGCCGGACGTTGTGCGAGGGGCTGGCCGCCGCTGGCGCGACGATCGTCGTCGCCGACCTCCCCACTCAGCAAGAGCAGGCCCAAGAGGTCGCCCGTGGCATCGTGAAACGCGGCGGGTCCGCCTCGCCCGCCGAACTGGACGTCACCAAGCTCGCCAGCATCGAGCAACTGGTCACCCAGACTGTCGCCGGCCACGGCCGGCTCGACTTTATGGTGAACAACGCGGGCATCAACGTCCGAAAACCCGTGCTCGACTATGTCGAAGAGGAGTGGGACCGCATCGCCGCCGTCAATCTCAAGGGCGTCTTTTTCTGCTGCCAGATCGCCGGCCGCCAGATGGTGCGGCAGGGTGGCGGCCGCATCGTCAACATCGCCTCGCAGCTCGCCCAGGTGGCCATGGCGGAGCGCTCTATCTATGCCATCACCAAGGCGGGCGTCGCCCAGCTCACCCGCGCCTTTGCGCTCGAGCTGGGGCCTCGCGGCGTCGCCGTCAACGCGGTGGGTCCGACCTTTGTTTCGACGCCGCTGACCACCAGCATGTTCACGGACCCCGGCTTTGTCCAGGAGAACCTGCCCAAGATCCCCTTGGGACGCTTTGGCACCCCCCGCGACGTGCTGGGTGCGGTGCAGTTCCTGCTCTCTCCCGCCGCCAGCCTGATCAGCGGGCATACGCTGCTGGTAGACGGCGGCTACACCAGCCACTAGGAGGCAGCGACCATGTCTCATCGGTTCGCCAACCTGCCGCTGGATCGCGCTCAGCCCGATGC
>DSBO01000166.1 GCA_011046015.1 Thioalkalivibrio sp.
CAGGCCAGCTGCTTGAAGGCGCCGGCGCCGGCGCCTTCAAGCAGCTGGCCTGAGCTCGGCCAGACAAGGGCCGGCGGCCACGACCACCGGCCTTTTTTCTTCAAGCCTGTGGAGGCCGCAGGACGCGTCACAACCCATGCGCTGGTTGCTCATCATGCTCGCCGTTCTGTTCGCCCTGCTGCAGTACCGCCTGTGGGTGGGCGACGGCAGCCTCGCCGAGGTATGGCGCCTGAACCAGGCCGTCGATGCGCAGCGTGCGGAGAACGAGGGTCTGCGTGATCGCAACGACGCGCTGGAGGCCGAGGTCCTGGACCTCAAGACCGGCTCCGAGGCCATCGAGGAGCGTGCCCGCAGCGAGCTGGGCATGATCCGCGACGGCGAAGTCTTCTACCAGGTGGTCGACCCCCCGTCCGACACTCCCGAGCCATGACTGACACACGTTACTGGGCCGTGATTCCCGCCGCCGGTGTCGGCAAGCGCATGCGCGCGGACCGGCCCAAACAGTACCTCTCCCTGCACGGCAAGACCGTACTCGAACACAGCATCGCCCGTTTCGATTCCCACCCGGCCATCGCCGGAATCGTGGTGGCGGTGAGCGAGGACGATGGCTACTGGCCCGACCTTGCCATCCGTACCCGCAAGCCCCTGCACGTGGCCCCTGGCGGCAAGGAGCGCAGCGACTCAGTCATCAACGCACTCGCGGTGCTCGCCCGCCATGCGACCGAGGACGACTGGGTGCTAGTGCACGATGCGGCCCGGCCCTGCCTGCGGCCGAGTGACATCGACCGGCTCATCGAGCGTCTCAGCGCGGACGCCGTGGGCGGCATCCTCGCCACGCCCGTGCGCGACACCATGAAGCGGCAGGACGACGCGGGGCGGATCCAGCGCACCGAGGAACGTGAGGGCCTCTGGCATGCGCTCACGCCGCAGATGTTCCCCCTGGGCGCCTTGCGTGCGGCGCTCCAGCGTGCCGCGGAGGAGGGCGCGGTGATCACCGATGAGGCCTCGGCGCTCGAATACGTGGGGCAGTCCCCCTTGCTGGTGGAGGGCCGGGGTGACAACATCAAGATAACCCGTCCCGAAGACCTGGCACTGGCGGAGTTCTTTCTGCGCCAGGAAGCGGCAGAACCGAATCAGGAGCAAGCATGATGCGCATCGGCCACGGCTACGACGTCCATGCCTTCACCGAGGGTGACCACATCGTCCTGGGGGGCGTGCGCATCCCGCACGGCAAGGCCTTCGCCGCCCACTCCGACGGCGACGTCCTCATTCATGCCCTCTGTGATGCCATCCTCGGCGCGCTCGCCCTCGGTGACATCGGTCGTCACTTCCCCGATACCAGTGATGAATTCAAGGGTATCGACAGCCGCATCCTTCTGCGCAAGGTGATGCAGCTCGCCCGCGAACAGGGCTGGGTGATCGGCAACGTCGACTGTACGCTCATCGCCCAGGCGCCCAGGCTGGCCCCTCATGTCGACGCCATGCGCATCAATCTCGCCGAAGACCTACACTGTGGCGCCGACCAGGTCAACGTCAAGGCCACCACCACCGAACGTCTCGGCTTCGCCGGTCGGGAGGAGGGCATAGCCGCGCATGCGGTGGTGCTGCTGCACGAGTATCGGCGCAAGCTTTAACCCCCCTCACTGCTGTGTGGCCGGCTGCTCCTGGCTTTACTGAATCAAGCGCGGCCCAGGTTCTGCGCGTGAATGTCGACAGGACGTCACGCCATTACCGCAGAACGCATCGACGCGCGTGCGTACGGGAAGCCACTCGCGCCATCGCGGCGATGGCCGGGACCCAGTGAACAATGGCTCCGGATTCCCGCTTCTGCAGACACCACCAGCTGCCTGCCCCGGAACGACGGGCTGTCGCCGGGAACGGGCGACTACGGGACCGTGCCTTGTCTAATCGACGGCGTTCAGAATGGCGCGAAAGTCGCGTTCCCAGCGCAGGAAGACATCCTTCAGCGCCGGGTCGTCGAAGAACTGCGCGAAATGCGCGGGATTGATGGCGACCATGAGGGTGTCGTTCGCCTCGGCGAAGATGGCGATCTTGGGGGGCAGATAGGGGATGGTCTCGGGGTGGTTATCCGTGAGCCAACGGATTTCGTCCGGCTTGCCGAAGAAGACGACGCGGTACTTGTCCGTCTCGTAACCCATGGCGGTGAGGCCGATGTCGACGCGCTGCACGCGCGAGACCGTGTAGCCGTGTTTCGTAATGCCTTCCTGCAGGCTCATCATGGTCTCGGGGAAGGCCTGCGAGGAGCGGGTCATCAGCAGGTCCTCGGCGAAGGCGGGGGTGGCGAGGGCCGCCAGGAAGAGCAGGGGGGTGAGCAGCAGCAGGCGTTTCACAGGCTGGCCTCCTCGAGCAGGTCGCGGTAGATGCCGTGCATCTCCTGGCAGGCCGCATCGAGTTCGCGGTTGTTGAACAGGTGGCTCAGGCGCAGGGGGTTGATGGCCATGAGCCGGACGCCGTCATCATCCTCGACCACGGTGATGCGGCAGGGCAGGAAGAGGCCCACGCGCGGATCGATGGCCAGGGCGTCGTTGAGGAAGTTGAAGTTGCAGAAGTAGAGGATCACCTGTTTCTGCGAATCCTGACCTTCCGGTTGCAGGCCGTCTGCCAGGGTCTGTTCACGGATGATGCGGAAATTCTTGGAGATGACCGCCTGTCTGAGGTTGTCCACCGTGCTGTCCAGGTCATAGGGCGACTCGGCGACGAGAATGGGGGCCTCGGCGCCTTCCAGCGGCGGGGTGGGTTCTAGGGTGCGCAGATGGGCAATGATGTCGTCGATGTCCTGGTCGCTCAGGCCGGCCTCGCGGAAGGAGATCATGGGCGTGCCGGCGCGGCCGTGGATCAGGGTGTGGCGGATCATGGTGTCGCTCGCGGCCTGCTGGAAGCCGCTGTTATTGAGCGCCGGGGCGATGATGGGTAGGTCGCGTGGGCGTGAGAAGGTGACCCCGGTACCCTTGCCTCCTTCGCCGCTGGCGCCGTGGCACTGGGCGCAGTGACTGGTATAGAGGGCCTCGCCGCGCACCGGGTCGCCCTGGATGGTGATGTTCGGTAAGTCGGGCTCTGCCACGTCGGCCAGATTGCGGATATGCGCCACGATGGCGTCGATCTCGGCATCTGTCAGCTGGTGGAAGGCCGGCATGACGCGCCCCGGCCGGCCGTGGCGGATGGTCTTGGACAGGTAGTCGTCGGTGACGCCGCCGAGAAACGAGGGCAGGGCGATCGGGACGCCAACCCCGCCCAGGCCGGCGTCGCCGTGACAGGCGCTGCAGTGCTGCTCGTAGAGGGAGGCACCGCGTGGCTCGGCCTGCGCGCCGGCGGCCGCGAGGAGGAGCACGCAGAGAATGGCGAGGCGGTAGGACATGGTGTTCCCGGTCGGTTGCTGTGCGTAGTGTGGAAAGCATGGCAGCGCGGCCCGGTTAACGCGTTGATCCATATCAAGTATGGGCGAGGACTTCGGCCACATTCAGAACATGCTGATCTGGCGCTGTACGATCTCGTCGAAGCTGGTGCCCAGGAAGTACAGGATGCCATCGGCGACGGGCTTGAGTTGCCGTTCCTCATAATGCGGGTGATCGATCGGTGAACGCAGGGCCTCAAGCGGCTCGGGGCCGGCGTGGGTGATGAGATACTCGACCGACTTGCCGGGCTTGTCGAGCTTGCGCGCAGCCTGCACGTGAGGCGGCACATTGCGCCGGTAGTCCTCCAGTCGGCGCCGCAGGCGCTTGCGGTAGACCAGTTGGTCGTCCAGCTCACCCGCATGTAGCCTGGCCGTGGTGTTGCGGATGAAGGCCTCGTAGGGCTCGCCGAGGAAGATGCGCCGGTAGAGCTCCTGTTGGAACTCGCGTGCCAGCGGAGTCCAGTCGGTGCGCACGCTCTCTAGGCCCTTGAACACCAGCCGAACCCCGTCGCCATCGCGCACCGTGCCCGCATAGCGTTTCTTGCTGCCCTTGTCCGTGCCGCGGGTGGTGGGCATGAGAAAGCGCAGGTAATGGGTCTCGAACTCGATCTCCAGGCGCGATTCGATACCGAACTCGGTAGCCAGGCGCCGCCGCCACCAGGCATTCAGTTGGGTGGCCAGGCGGGTGCCCGTCGTGCGCGCGGTCTCTTCGTCCATACCCGGGCCGAGCAGCACGAACAACGAGTCGGTGTCGCCGTAGATCACGCGCAGGCCCTGCTGCTCGATGAAGCCTCGACTCTCGTTGATCACCTGGTGACCGCGGCGCGTGATGCTGCTGGCCAGACGTGGATCGAAGAAGCGGCAGCCGAAGGAGCCCAGCACCCCGTAGAAGGAGTTCATGAGGATCTTGATGGCCTGGGAGAGAGCGGCGTTGCCCGCCTGGCGCGCGGCGTCCCGCTCGGCCCAGAGCTGCTCGATCAGTTGCGGCAGGATCGCTCCCTCGCGGGCGAAGCGGGCGCCGAGAAAGCCCGGGATGCCCGTCTCGTCGCCGAGCGCGAGCCCCAGGGGATCGATGTGGAAGCTACGGATGATGCTCGGGTACAGGCTCTTGAAGTCCAGCACCAGCACGTTGTCGTAGAGCCCGGGTTCGGAATCCATGACGAAGCCACCCGGGCTGTGGATCGGGTTGGGGTGGGCAC
>DSBO01000029.1 GCA_011046015.1 Thioalkalivibrio sp.
CGCCAGAACCTCGAGCGCATGCACGAGCAGCTCGGCCAGCTGGAGGGGCGCTGCGAGGAGCTGCGCGAGGCCATGCAGGAGGGCGGCTCGCCGGTGGCCGAACTCGAGCAGGAGCTCGAGGCGCTGCTGGGGCGTCGCATGCAGGTGGAAAAGGAACTCAACGAGGCGCGGGCGAAGGTGCAGTCGGTGGAGGCCGACATGCGCGAGCGCGACCAGCAGCGCATGGCCGCCGAGCGCCGCGCCGACGACACCCGCAGCGGCCTAGAACGCCTGCGCATGGCCTGGCAGGAGCTCAAGGTGCGTCAGCAGACGGTGGTCGAGCAACTGGCCGAGACCGACTTCCAGCTCGAGACCCTGCTCGCCGAGATGCCCGAGGGGGCGAGCATCGGCGACTGGCAGGCGCGTGTGCAGGACCTGGAGCAGAAGATCCAGCGTCTGGGGCCGATCAACCTCGCCGCCATCGACGAGTACAAGGAACAGAGCCAGCGCAAGGAATACCTCGACGCGCAGCACGCCGACCTGATCGAGGCGCTGGAGACGCTGGAGAGCGCCATCGCCAAGATCGACCGCGAGACGCGCCAGCGCTTCCGCGACACCTTCGAGCTGGTCAACTCGCGCCTGCAGGAGATGTTCCCCAAGCTCTTCGGCGGCGGCCATGCCCACCTGGAGATGACGGGCGACGACCTGCTTACCACGGGCGTGTCGATCATGGCCCGCCCGCCGGGCAAGCGCATCTCCAATATCCATCTGATGTCGGGCGGCGAGAAGGCGCTCACCGCAGTGGCGATGGTCTTCGCCATCTTCGAGCTGAACCCCGCGCCGTTCTGCATGCTCGACGAGGTGGACGCGCCGCTGGACGAGGCCAACGTCGGCCGCTTCTGCGACCTGGTGCGCGAGATGTCCGAGCGGGTGCAGTTCATCTTCATCACCCACAACAAGACCACCATGGAACTGGCCGAGCGCCTGGTCGGCGTGACCATGCGCGAACCCGGCGTCTCCCGCTTGGTCGCGGTGGACGTCGAGGAAGCGGCGCAGATGGCCACGGCCTGATCGCTCATGGATACCCTGCGCTGGATCATCCTCGGCGCCGGCGTCCTGCTGGCCATCGTCGTCTACCTCGTGAGCCGCGCCCAGCGCCCGCGGCATCGCGAGCTGCCGGTGGCGGACGACTACGAGGAAGACGTCTCCGATGTGCGCCTCATCGTGCGCGCCGAGCAGGAAGAGACGCTGGACAGCGATCTCAGCCAGGAACTCGCCGCACTCACCGACCGGGTGCGCGAGGAAGCGGCCGAACGCCCGCAGCCCGAATCCGCTCCCGTCGAGTCACCGCCGCCGACAGCAACGGACACCGGCGCGGCCCGGCCGTCGAAGCCGTCACCGCTCGCCGCCGCGGTGCCGAAACTCGGTCGCGGCAAGGCGAAGGCGGAGAAGCCGGCCCGACCCGTCCACGAGCCCGAGCTCATCATCGTGCTGCACGTGGCCGCGAAAGGGCAGGGCCGGGTGAGCGGCCAGGCCCTGCGCGACGCACTGGAGGCCGCGGGCCTGGAGTTCGGCGAGATGGACATCTATCACTGTTACTCGGAGGTCGGCGGCGAGCGCCGCCAGCTCTTCAGCGCGGCCAACATGATCAAGCCCGGCACCCTGCGCGCGCAGGACCTCGATGGCCTGCAGACCCCGGGGCTCAGCCTCTTCATGCGCCTGCCCGGACCGCTGCGCCCGCTCGATGCCCTGGACGAGATGCTGGCGGTGGCCAGCACGCTTGCCACCGAGATCGACGGTCAGCTGCTGGCCGAGAACCGCATTCCGCTCACGCGTCAGCTCAGCGAACACATGCGCGACCGGGTGCGCGCCTTCAGCCTGGAAATGGAGCGCGCGCGTCACTGACGCCGCGTGTGATCCCCGAGGAATAAACCCCCATGCCCGCGCCTGATTCCATCGTCCGTCGCATCGAGGCCCTGCGTCGCGAGATCCGCGAACACAACTACCGCTACTACGTGCTCGACGATCCCTCCGTGCCGGATGCCGAGTACGACCGCCTGATGCGCGAGCTGGAGGCCCTGGAGGCCGAACATCCCGAGCTCGTCACCGCCGACTCGCCCACCCAGCGCGTCGGTGCCGAACCGGCCGACCGTTTCGGCGAGGTGCGCCACGCCCTGCCGATGCTCTCGCTGGCCAATGCCTTCAGTGAGGACGACCTCAACGCCTTCTACAAGCGCATCCGCGATCGCCTCGGCACCGAGGACGAAATCGAGTTCGCCGCCGAGCCCAAGCTCGACGGCCTGGCCGTGAGCCTGCTGTATGAGGACGGGAAGCTGGTGCGCGGCGCCACGCGTGGCGACGGCGTGACCGGCGAGGACATCACGCAGAACATCCGCACCATCAAGACCATCCCGCTCGCGCTGCATGGCAAGGACTGGCCGCAGGTGCTGGAGGTGCGCGGCGAGGTGTACATGCCGCGCAAGGGCTTCGAGGCGCTCAACGCCCGCGCCCGCGAACGCGGCGAGAAGACCTTCGTCAACCCGCGCAACGCGGCTGCCGGCAGCCTGCGCCAGCTCGATCCGCGCATCACCGCCGAACGCCCGCTGGCAATGTTCTGCTATGGTGTGGGCAAGGTGGAGGGTGCCGCGCTGCCGGACCGCCAGAGCGCCATCCTCGGACGCCTGCAGGACTGGGGGCTGCGCGTCTGCCCCGAGCGCGACGTGGTCACCGGGCCGGCGGGCTGTCTCGACTATTACCGGCGCATCGGTGCGCAGCGCGACCGGCTGCCCTACGAGATCGACGGGGTGGTCTACAAGGTCAATCGCCTCGACCTGCAGGAAGCACTCGGCTTCGTCTCGCGCGCCCCGCGCTGGGCGATTGCCCACAAGTTCCCGGCGCAGGAGGAGATCACCATCCTGCGCGACGTCGAGTTCCAGGTCGGCCGTACCGGCGCGCTCACGCCGGTGGCGCGCCTGGAGCCGGTGTTCGTCGGTGGCGTGACGGTGAGCAACGCCACGCTGCACAACATGGACGAGATCGAGCGCAAGGACGTGCACATCGGCGACACCGTCATCGTGCGTCGCGCCGGCGACGTGATCCCGGAAGTCGTCGGTGTGGTGGCCGAGCGACGGCCGAAGGATGCGCGACCGGTCACGATGCCGGCCGAATGCCCGGTCTGCGGTTCGGAAGTGGTGCGTGCCGAGGGCGAGGCCGTGGCGCGCTGCTCCGGCGGGCTCTACTGCGCCGCCCAGCGCAAGGAGGCGATCAAGCATTTTGCCTCCCGCCGCGCCATGGACATCGAGGGCCTGGGCGACAAGCTGGTCGACCAGCTCGTCGAGGCCGGACTCGTGGACCACGTCGACGGCATCTACCGCCTGACCGTGGAGCAGGTGGCCTCACTCGAACGCATGGGTGAGAAGTCCGCGCAAAACCTCATCCACGCCATCGACAAGTCGCGCAAGACCACGCTCGAACGCTTCATCTTCGCACTGGGCATCCGCGAGGTCGGGGAGGCCACCGCCCGTGCCCTGGCGCTGCACTTCGGCGACCTCGCGCCGCTGATGCAGGCCGACGAGGAGGCCCTGCAGCTGGTGCCGGATGTCGGCCCCATCGTCGCCCGTCACGTGGTGAGCTTCTTCCACCAGGCGCACAACCGCGAGGTGATCGACAAGCTGCTGGCCGCCGGCATCGAATGGGAGACGATCGAAGTGACGCCGGCCGCCGAGCAGCCGCTGGCCGGTCACACCTACGTGCTCACCGGCACGCTCGAGTCCATGACCCGCGACGAGGCGAAGACGCGCCTCATGGCCCTGGGCGCCAAGGTCTCGGGCAGCGTGTCGAAAAAGACCACGGCAGTCATCGCCGGCGCCGAGGCCGGTTCGAAGCTGGCCAAGGCCGAGGCCCTGGGAGTGAAAATCCTGAGCGAGGAAGATCTGAAGGCGCTGCTGGGCAACTGAGCCGCATGGGCGGACGGGCATGTAAAGGCAGGGAGGCTTTGTTTCTTCGTCCCAACTGCTGCCAACGCGGTTGTAAGGTAAACGTTGCACATAAATGTGTCGCCATTAATCAACGAGATTCCAGCAAATATGAGCGACGTAGCCGCAACCAGAGCCAGAGCAAAGAATGCAAGCCCAATACCGCTTATCGCTAAATATGGAAGAACTGTAAACGCTAGCATCATTATTGAGAGTCCACCTAATATCAAACTCCCCCCATTCAACCCACCCCCAATCTTCCAAGCTCCTGCCCCGGTCTCCATGTCGGTGATGACATAACCCGTGCCTTGCCAGCCCGGCACGCTGATGGGATCGGTGTGGGCGATCACCTCCTTGCCGCTGTTCAGCGCCTGGCGTATCTCGGTCAGGGTCTCGGGGTCGAGGCGCAGGTTGGGCAGGGACGTGGCCATGTTGGCCTGGGTGATGTGGTAGATGCGCTGGCCCTGGCTGGCGGCCTTTTGCAGGGCCTTTACGGCCGAGACGGCCTCGCCCGGGTTCTCGGGGGTGACGAACATCTGCTCGGGGATGGCGTGTTCCAGGGCGGAGGCGGGGGTGCCCACGGGAAACAGGTATAC
>DSBO01000207.1 GCA_011046015.1 Thioalkalivibrio sp.
ACCATGCCGATGCTGAAGAAGAACCAGGAGATCTCGGTATGGCCGAACCGGGCACCGGCCACCGGCACTAGCACGTTGCCCACCACCGGGATGAACCATGCCGGGTTCATGTGGTGGGGCTCGAAATCGCTGCGGTGCATCCAGACATTCAACACGTAGAGCGTGAAGAGCAGATGAAACCCGGCGCCAACCATCCACAGGCCCTCGGCGGGTCCCGGCCAGAAGGGTGCGGCCGCGATCGCCAGCAGGATCAGGCTGATGGACAGGGTGGCGAAGAAGTTGAGCTTGACCGGGTTGTGCAGCTCCTCGCGCACGGCCTGGGCCCGGCGCAGCACCTTGACGGCGTAGATCGCGCCGATAACCACCAGTTGCACCGCCACCAGCGCCACCGCCCAGCGCAGGGCATCGGGCGAAAGCCCCAGCGTCGGGAGCGCCTGTTCCCAGGCGATCACGAGACCCGCCGTGCCCATGACGGTCGAGAAGAACGACACGGGAAAGTGGGCGAGTCGGTCTGGGCTTTGCACGTCGATGACTCCTCAAGGCGATGGATTTCTTGTTCTTCTATAGCGAAAGGCGTGCCAGACCACGAGCACCCGTTCGAAACGGTCGCCTAGTCATTGATTTGTCACGTTATTCCCGGGTTCATGTTGCCCCTGTCCGGGGCCGATCCGAGCCAGGGTACTGCCATATACGACATAACACTCCCGCGACCCTGCCATTCATGGCAGTCGCGCCAGGCGTTATGCGTTGGGTGTTGAGACGGCTCGGCACCATTAATCAACAAGTTACGCGCATCAACGCTTATTGGCACGGTCCCTGCAACTTCCCTGATAACGCAATCCACGACTCAGGAGATCCACCATGGCCAACTACGTTCTTGCACTGCTGCTTGCCCTTTCCGCCTCCTCGGCCGCCTTCGCCCAGGCCCCCAACTACATCCCCTGGCACTGGGACGACGACGTGGTCGAAGCCGCCGACAGCGATGGCGATGACGACGACGACCGTTACGGCGAACTGGGCTGGTAAACCCACGCGGGGCCGTGTAACGCGGCCCCCTGACGTTTCCTCCTCCGAGTGTAGTCCCCTTTGGTCGGCAACAACGGCATGTCACCGTCCCCCGCGGTCGCCGTTGTCTGCCGACAATTTTTTTGGGGACGACTAGACTCCTTGCATTCACAGGCAGCGTAATCCGCGTTGCCAGCGATTCCCAGAGGACCTTGCCATGCGTCTGACCACCTTGTTCCTGATTCTTGCCGCCACCGTGAGCACCGCACAGGCCGCGCCCGCACCGGCGGACCCGGCGCGCCAAACACCCTGGGGCCTGTACCTGGACGCGCGCGAGGCCCATGCGATGAAGACCGGGCGTGGCGACGCGGTGCTGTTCATCGACGTGCGCGACCCCATCGAGATCATGTTCACGGGCTTTACCGATGTGGTGGACATCAACATCCCGATCCTGCTCGCCAATCCCTCGAAGTGGCACCCGAGCAAGCCCGTGTTCGCCATGGAAGAAAACCCCGACTTCGAACCGATGGTGGCGGCCGCACTCGCCGAGCGCGGTCTCGACAAGAGCACCCCTGTCATCCTCATGTGCCGTTCGGGCGGCGAGCGGGGCGCACCCAGTGCCAGGGCGCTGCATGGAAAGGGCTATGAACAGGTCTACGTGGTGGTCGACGGCTTCGAGGGCGGCACCCTCAAGGAAGGGGAGCGCGCCGGCTGGCGCCTCGTGAACGGCTGGAAGAATTCGGGACTGCCCTGGAGCTACCAGCTCAACCGCGAAAAGATGTACTTCCGCCCGTAAGGGCGACCAGAGAGGGTGGGGCCGTCAGGCCTCGTCCCCGGTTGGATCAGCCGGGGACGAGGCAGGGTTCAGGGCCTCGAGCTTGCGGTAGAGCGTGCGTTCGCTCACGCCGAGTCGTTCGGCCAGTTCGCGGCGGTCACCCGCATGACGCGCCATTACCCGGCGCAGGTAACGCCGCTCCAGTTCGTCCAGCGGGATCACCTCATCCAGCACCATGCCGATGTCATCGGGGACCTGCCGGGTACCGCGACAGATCTCCGGGAAATGCGCGGGCAACAGCGTGTCGCCGTCGCACAGCAGGCAGGCCCGCTCGAGCAGGTTACGAAGCTCGCGTATGTTGCCCGGGAACCGGTAGCCGGACAGGCAGCGCAACGCCGCCGACCCGACGCGCTTGTCCCGTCCCCACTCGATGCGCTGCAACAGCGCCTCCACCAGCACGGGCAGGTCTCCGGCCCGTTCGCGCAGCGCCGGCAGGTGGATCGGAAACACCCCGATGCGGTAGTAGAGATCGCCGCGGAAGTCACCGGCATCGACCATCGCCGGGATGTCGCGGTGCGTCGCGCAGACCAGGCGAAAATCCGCCTGCAACGGTTCGACGCCGCCAACCCGCCGGTAGGTACCGGTCTCCAAGAGCCGCAGGAGCTTGACCTGCATGGACAGGGGGATGTCGCCCAGCTCGTCCAGGAACAGGGTACCGCCCCGCGCCGCCTCCACCAGACCGATCTTGCGACTGGCCGCGCCGGTAAACGCCCCCTTCTCGTAGCCGAACAGCTCGCTTTCGAACAGGGTATCCGTGAGACCCGCGCACTCCACGGGCACGAAGGGCGCACCGGCACGCGGACTCGCCTCGTGGATGGCCTTGGCCACCAGCTCCTTGCCGGTGCCCGTCTCACCGAGCAGCAGCACCGAGGCATCACTCGGCGCCACGCGCTGCATGAGTTCGATCATGTGATTGAAGGCCGGTGAGCGCCCCACCAGACTGCGCCCGCTGGGCTGCGCACTGGCCACCTTGGTCTGGCGCATGATTTCCATGAAGTAGATGATCTCGCCCGCCGCGTTGCGCACGGGACGTGTCTCCACTTCCACGTGTTCCTCACCCCGCGGCGTGTGATGCAGGTGCAGCACCCGCTGGGGCTGCCCGCTCGCTAGGCTCTCCGCCAGCGGACAGCTCTCGCCCGCCTGGTCGCAGGGGACGGTGTAGTGGTGGGACACCTCGTAACAACGTCGCCCCACGAGAGGCCGCCCATCACCGTAGACCTCGCAGTAGGCCGGATTCGCTGCCAGCACGCGGTACTGCCGATCCAGCAGGATCGCCGGATCGGGGTGGCTCTTGAGCATGGAACGCACTTCTGCCGGTATCGCGATTACTGTCATCTCCGACCTCGCACAACTGCCACAATTGACAGGCAAAAGCCTAGCTCGGGGCGACGCATTCGGCAATCACGAAATGTGAATTCCGGAAATTATTTTTATAGACAATCAGTTATTCGTATCCCGCGCGAGCCTGTCAGGAAAGACAAATGTGGCATGCAACCTGCGACCCGTCCCGGCAGGCCCCCTGACGGAGAAACCACACATGAGCAATCACACCGCATCAGCCACCCCCTACGCGGAGATCGGCGGCGAACTTGGGGTCCGCCGCCTGGTGGACCGGTTCTACGACCTGATGGACACAAGCCCCGAGGTCAGCCCCCTGCGCCAGATGCACGCCCGCAGCCTGCGCGGCTCCCGGCGCAAGCTGTTCCTGTACCTCAGTGAATGGCTGGGCGGCCCCGCGATCTACTCCGAGCGTTACGGCCACCCCCGCCTGCACCGCCGCCACCTGCCGTTCAGCATCAGCCAGGCCGAGCGCGATCAGTGGATGTGGTGCATGGACCGCGCCCTGAACGAGGCACCAATGCCCGATTCCCTGCGCGAGCAACTGCGCGACAGCATCGCCCACCTGGCCGACCACATGCGCAACCAGGGCGAGGCACCGGACGGCTGCTTGGCCTGTGCAGGGGGTGTGGGGTGTGAGGTCTGAGACAAACAGTACAGGCGTCGCGGCGCGCGTCTTACGCCGTGCCATCCGCGGCAACGCGGCCTTTGGCAAGCTCAGTCCGAAGGATTGAGCCGCAGCGTGAAGAACACCCGCCCGACCAGGTTCGCCTCCGGTACCACGCCCCAGTCACGCGAGTCCTGACTGTTGTCGCGGTTGTCGCCCAGGGTGAAGTAATGCCCTGCGGGCACGACCAGCTCGATGTCCCGGGCAGCATCGTCGGGCATGACGAGGATCTCGTAGCGCACGCCATCCAGGGTTTCCTCCATGTGCTGCGCGCCATCGAGGTAGCGAGTGACCCCGGCACCGGTGTAGCGACCGAGCGGCGTTTGTTCCACACACTGGTCGTTGATGGTGAGCTGCCTGGCCTGGTAGCGCAGGCGGTCGCCCGGCAGGCCGACGACACGCTTGACCGATACGCGCTGCGGGTCGTGCGGATGTCGGAATACCGCGAGGTCACCACGCCGTGGCGCGCCGGTATCCAGCAGGCGGGTGTGTCCCGTCGGCAGACGCAGTCCGTAGGCGTATTTCTCGACCAGGACGAAGTCGTCGACCTGCAGGGTGGGAAGCATGGAGCCGGACGGGATGCGGAAGGGCTCGACCACGAACGCATGCAGCATCAGCAGCCCGACGGTGAGCAGACACAGGGTGCGCGCCGGGCGCCGCAGGCGCGAAACGACCCGACCGCTCCGCCCCGCCATCCCAT
>DSBO01000148.1 GCA_011046015.1 Thioalkalivibrio sp.
CACCGGGAACATGCAGCTCACGCCGCCGTCGAGCCAGCCGTCGATGCTGTCGGTGATGTTGCCGTCCGAATCGACGTAGCACATGGTGGCCCCGGCCGAGTAGACCAGGTCGGTGATGCGCTGGTAGCGCGGCGTGAGCCACGCGTGGAACATGCGCGGCGAGATGATGCAGCCCTGCTTGAAGTTGATGTCCTCCCAGAACGCGCCCATGTCGATCCGGCAGGTCCTGACCGCCGGCTCGATGACCGCGCACACGAGCCGGCACATGTGCTCGATCATCTCCTCGAGCAGCACCGGATCATCGTAGGCCATGAGCGCGATGCCCTCGAAGCCGATGAAGTTGCGCAGTCGCCCGAACAGGCTGCCGCAGCCGATCTGCACCGGACAGTCGGCCTCGCGCGTGCGCCGGGCGATCTCGTCCCAGTCATCGCGGTAGCGCGCCGGGTCGTCGATGCGCAACCGCTCGCGGAACTGCTCCCACGAGGCGCGGTCCTTGATCGGGAACTCGAGGTAGCGGGGGATGGTGTCGGTGCCATCCTTGTAGATGATCTTCTTGACGCCCTCGCCATCCTGGAGGATCTGGTAGTCGTCGGTCTCCTCCATGATCTCGCCGGGGAAGCCGGGGTGGAGGCCCACGTGCGAGGGCACGGTCATGGTGCGCTCGAAGCCGAAGAACGGGTCGGCCACCGTGTTGTTGTCGATCTCCTCGGGCAGCCCCTCGGCGTGCCAGCGCCTGAAGGTGTCATCCCAGTAGCCGAACTCGCGATCGGGCACGTGATCGACCGGCTGATAGCCCATGCAGGCGAGGAAGCGCTCGCGCTGGTTCATCGCTCAGTTGCCCTCCACTTCGGCGATCACGCCGCGCAGGAAGTCGATCACGCCGCCGATGGTGTCCTCGCGCGCGTACTCGATGATCAACGGGACCTCGCCCTGCGCCAGCAGGCGCTCGATGAACCGGGGCCAGTCCACCTGCCCCTCGCCCGCCGACGGGAAGCCGGGCGTGCCCTTCTCGTCCACCGTGCAGTCCTTGGCGTGGGCGAGCACGATGTCCGCGCCCAGCACCTCGAAGGGCCGGCCGGTGGCGTCGTAGACCAGGATGTTGGCCGGGTCGAGCAGGACCTTCAGGTTCGGGCTGCCGACCTCCTCGATCAGCCCGCGCATGGTCCAGGCGTTCGGCACGCTCTGCGCGTAGGAGGGCTCGACGCACACCGTCACGCCCGCCTGCTCGGCCACCGGCATGATCTCGCGGAACGAGGCGACGCAGCGCTCGAAGCCGCCGACGTCGCGCCGGCCCGACTCGGTGACGATGGTGTCGCAGCCGAAGCGCCCCGCGCTCGCGATCGACTTGAGCATGCTGTTCACGGCGATACCGCGCAGTTCGTCATCCGCCGCGCTGACGTTGTTGTACGAGTCCATCGCCCAGGTCGCCAGCCCGGCGCTTTCGAAGGCCGTACGGATGCTCGCGGCGACCTCCTCGGGGAAGGCCGCCGGGTTCATCTCCGGATGGCGCGTGTTGTACTGCTCGTGCTCCTGGTACCAGGTGGGCACCTGCACGCCCTCGAGGCCGTGGCCGGCGATGAGCCGCGCCGCCTCCTCGACCGGGTGGTTGCGGGTGAAGATGATCGCGCGCACGCCCAGCTTCACGGCCGTCACTCCATTCGTGCGTCGAGCGTCTGTCCGCTGAGGCGATCGCCGAGGGCGCTGACCAGCGCGGGCAGGATGGCGCCCGCCGGGCCGCGCAGCGCCACGGCGGCCATCGCGGTCAGGGCGGTCGGCTCGGGATTGACCTCGATGACCGCGGCGCCCGCGCGCAGCGCCACCACGGGCAGCGAGGCCGCGGGCTGCACGGTCGCGGAGGTGCCGATGACCAGCATCGCGCCGGCCGCCTCCGCCCAGCGGCGGGCCTGCCGCATCGCCGCCTCCGGGAGCGTCTCGCCGAACCACACGACGTCCGGGCGCAGCAGCGCGCCGCAGTGGCAGTGCGGGGGCAGCTCCTCGAACTCGTCGGGAAGGTCGTCGGAGCGGTAGTCGCAGGCGGCGCAGCGCACGCGCAGCGCGCTGCCGTGCAGCTCGAGCACATCGCGGCTGCCCGCGGCCTGGTGCAGGCCATCGATGTTCTGCGTGATGACCGGCGTGGGGATGCTGTCGCCCAGCGCCACGTCGATCCACGCCAGCGCGAGATGGCCCAGGTTGGGGGCGGCGCCCCGGCACAGGCGGCGGAGCTGCTCGTGGAAGGTCCACGCCCGGGCGGGGTCCTCACGGAAGCCCCTGAGGGTGGCGACGCGCTCGGGGTCATGCTGGGTCCAGATTCCGCCGCGGCCGCGGAAGGTCGGGACGCCGCTCTCGGCGGAGATGCCCGCTCCGGTGAGCGCCACGATGGGCATGCCGTGCGCGGCCTGCTCGGCCACGATGGCCGCGGCACGCTCGACCTCAGTCATCACGCTGGCTGTCCCCGGCGATGCCCCGCCAGGCCAGGCGGCCCACCCGCCACGCGCCGAGGGCCCCGGCGGCCTTGACCGCGTCACCCGCGAGGAAGGGCACCACGCCGACCATCAGCGCCTGCCCGGCGCTCAGGCCGTTGACCTGGGCCAGCCAGGCGGCCCCCAGGCCGAGGATGAGCAGGCTGGCGCCGAGCATGGTCGCGCCCACCGCGAGCACGCTGTCGGTGCGGCGCGCGACCGCGCCCACCAGCGCCGCCGCGAGCACGAAGCCGATCAGGTAGCCGCCGGTCACGCCCAGCAGCGAGCCGCCGGCGAAGGTGGCGATGCCCGCGGTGCCCAGCACCAGGAAGGCGATCTGGCTCAGCGCGCCGCCGCCGGCGCCGAGGATCGCGCCGCACAGCAGCACCACCATGGTCTGCAGCGTGACCGGCACGGGCGTGAAGGGCAGCGGGACGCGCACGTGCGTGGACAGCGCGGTGGCGAGTGCGCCGCCCGCGATGCCCGCGGCGTACACCAGATGCGCGCGGGTGATGGCCACGCGGGCGATGGTCGCGACGGTCTCGGATCGACAGGCCTCGGTCTCACGATACACGGACGGTCCATCCTTCCTGGAGGCGCACCCGCGGCGCGCGTGGAACTCCATCTTGGCCTCAGCCGGCGGTCGCGGCCACGCCGCCCTGATGGGCGCGGCGCGGCACGCCGCAGAGTATATCACAGGCGCCCACCGGGTAGAAGGTGACACCGATGCGTGCGAACGCGTGGGTCTTCGTCGGCAACGCCGCGCGTCCCTCCTGCCACTGCGCGTCAATCGCCGAGCTGCCCGACCGCGAACTCTACGCCACCTGGTACGCGGGCACGCGTGAGGGCAACCAGGATGTGGCCATCATGGCCGCGCGCGGGCGCGGCGGCGCGTGGGCGGAGCCCGAGGTGCTGGTGGACCCGCCCGGCAGGCCCGGCGGCAACACGGTGGTCTACCGGCATGGCGACGTCCTGTGGCACTTCTTCGACGTGATCGAGGGGGCGGGCTGGAGTTCGGCGATGCTCTACGTCACCCGCTCGACCGACGGCGGCAGGAGCTGGACGCCGACGGAGCCGTTCGACGACGAGCCCGGCATGATGGTGCGCCACCGCCCCGTGCAGCTCTCCAGCGGGCGCATCCTGCTGCCCGCCTATGACGAGAAGGTCTGGGAGGGCTTCACCTACGTCTCCGACGACGGCGGGCGGAGCTGGCGGCGCAGCGGACGCATGGTGGCTCCCGGTGGCGCCATCCAGCCCGCGATCATCGAGCGCGACGACGGCACACTGCACGCGCTGCTGCGCTCGGCCGGCGAGGCGCCTCACGCCTGGGAGTGCGATTCGGGCGACGGCGGCGAGAGCTGGTCGGCGTGCCGGCCCTCGGCCCTGCTCAACCCCAACTCCGGCGCGGACATGATCCGCCTCACCAGCGGCGAGACCATCGCGTGCTTCAACGACACCGCGCAGGGCCGCACGCCGCTGACGCTGGCGATCTCCCACAACGAGGGCCGCACCTGGGCGGCGCGTCGCAACCTCGAGGACGGGCCGGGCGAGTACTCCTACCCGACGCTCATGGAGGGCTCGGACGGCAGTGTGCACCTGGTCTACACCTGGCGGCGCGAGCGCATCCGCTGGGTACACTTCGAGGCCCCCTGGATCGCCGGCGCGTAGGCCGTCGCCCCGCGGCCGCGATGCGACGGCCCGCGCGCCCGCGGGCCCTTGCCCTGCGCGCGCGCGGCGGTGTATACTGCGCCCAGCATTCCGGCCTCTCGCGAGCTTCGCAGCAGCACCGGCAGTTGACAGGGAGTCCACCGGCAGCCATGAACGAGGCACCATCGGGGACGTCGGCCGCGCTCCCGGCCACTCGGGGCGGGCTGCGCGAGGCGGCGCAGGTCGCGCTGGCGCTCGCGGGCCTCTACTTCCTGCTCTCCCTCGCCGACCTCCTTGTGCAGCAGCAGCCGTTCGACGTGCAGCTGCCCGTCGGCATCGTCACCGCCGCGATCGGCGGCATCTACCTGGGCTACCTCCTGGTGGCCGAGTGGAGGAGGGGGACCGTCTGATGC
>DSBO01000037.1 GCA_011046015.1 Thioalkalivibrio sp.
ATGTGGAAGGTGCTGGATGTGCGGCGCAGGACCTTGCCGTCGGTATCCACGATCTCTGCACGAATCTGGTGCGTGCCGCGCGAGACGTTGGTCAGGTTGACCGTGGTGCGGGTGCCGCCGTTGTCGAGCAGGATGCCGTCGAGATAAAGCCGCAGGCGATGTCCGGGCTGGAGCGCCGGGGTGATGTCCACCGAGACGGTAACGTTGCCGGCGTTCTCGCGCACGGGCTCGTCGTCGGCCGGACTGGCGATGGTGAACCAGCGGTAGGCGACCGGCGCCTCCGTCGGCTGGCGCTCCTCATCGCTGGCGGGTGGCGTCGGCGAGGGCTTGTAGGTTTGTGTCACCGGCGCGCTGGGCAGGTCGATGACCTCCCGTGGCTGGTCGCCCGGCGGCGGCTTGTCCGAGAATTGGACGTTGCCCTCCTCGTCCACCCAGCGGTACACCTCGGCGTGCAGGGTGGCGGTGAAGGTCAGTAGCAGGAGTGCGAGCAGGAATCGGTTCATGACTGCAGTATAGCCCCGCATGGCGGTTTGACGCAGTGATCAGTCTCTCGCCACGCTGCGTGCTGCGCAAGGACTTTCCGTGCACCCAAAGAAAACGCCCCGTCGAAACGGGGCGTTCTCGTCCTGCCGTCTACTTGCGGAGGCGATCAGACGCTGTAGTACATGTCGAACTCGACCGGATGGGTGGTCATGCGCAGGCGCGTGACGTCTTCCATCTTGAGCTCGATGTACGCATCGATGGTGTCGTCGTCCATGACGCCGCCGGCCTTGAGGAACTCGCGATCCTTGTCCAGCGCGTCCAGCGCCTGGTCCAGGGCGTAGCAGACCTGCGGGATCTGCTTTTCCTCTTCGGGCGGCAGGTCGTACAGGTTCTTGTCCATGGCGTCGCCCGGGTGGATCTTGTTCTGGATGCCGTCCAGGCCCGCCATCATCAGGGCGGCGAAGGCCAGGTAGGGGTTGGCGGCCGGATCCGGGAAGCGCACCTCGATGCGGCGTCCCTTCGGGTTGGACACGTAGGGGATGCGGATGGAGGCCGAGCGGTTGCGGGCCGAGTAGGCCAGCATGACCGGCGCCTCGAAGCCCGGCACCAGGCGCTTGTACGAGTTGGTGGACGGGTTGCAGAAGGCGTTCAGCGCACGGGCGTGCTTGATGACACCGCCGATGTAGTACAGCGCGGTCTCGGACAGGCCGCCGTAGAGGTCGCCGGCGAACAGGTTCTTGCCGTCCTTCGCCAGGGACATGTGCACGTGCATGCCGCTGCCGTTGTCACCGACCACCGGCTTGGGCATGAAGGTGGCGGTCTTGCCGTAGTTGTGGGCCACGTTGTGGATCACGTACTTGAGGATCTGGGTGGAATCGGCGCGCTTGACCAGGGTGTCGAACCGGGTGCCGATCTCGCACTGGCCGGCGGTGGCGACTTCATGGTGGTGCACTTCCACGTCCACGCCCATCTCTTCCAGCACCAGGCACATGGCCGAGCGCAGGTCCTGCATGGAGTCGACCGGCGGGACCGGGAAGTAGCCGCCCTTCACGCCCGGACGGTGGCCGATGTTGCCGCCCTCGTAGACCTTCTCCGAGTTCCAGCCGGACTCGTCGGAGTCGATGCTGTAAAACGCGCCCTTCATGTCCGCACCCCAGCGCACGTCGTCGAAGACGAAGAACTCGGGTTCCGGGCCGAAGAAGGCAGTGTCGGCGATGCCGGTGGACTTGAGGTATTCCTCGGCGCGCTTGGCGATGGAACGCGGGTCACGGGTGTAGCCCTGCATGGTGGCCGGCTCGATGATGTCGCAGCGCAGGATCAGGGTCGGGTCGGCGAAGAACGGGTCCATGACCGCGGAGCTCGCATCGGGCATCAGGATCATGTCGGACTCGTTGATGCCCTTCCAGCCCGCGATGGAGGAGCCGTCGAACATCTTGCCGTCCTCGAAGGTGGACTCGTCGATCTGGTGCGCCGGCATGGAGACATGCTGCTCCTTGCCCTTGGTGTCGGTGAAACGGAAGTCGATGAACTTGACCCCGTTCTCTTCAATCATCTTCATAACGTCAGCAGGGGACATGATGCTCCTCCGAAAACTTGCGGGTTGGTTCGCCGCCTGGTGGCGGCACTGTTTCGAAACACTGTGCATCGCAAAGATGCATGAAGCGTGCCACGGCGCCATCTGGCGCCGCGGGCGGGTAAAACGGGCGATTCAGGTGCATCCACCTCTGCCGGATGCACCACAAGCGGGCGCGCGGATATGCAAAGGCACCATATTGGTGCGTCAGCGGTAATGCACCACGACTTCGCCGATCTCCGGCAGGCCCTTGCTGGCCGCGATCAGGGCCCGGGTCGTTTCCTGGGCGTGCTCCGGGTCGTCCAGCGCGTGCAGCGGCAGGAACAGCTCCAGGTGGATACGCCCATGCAGGTAGTGTAGCGAGACATTCTCCAGATGCGCGGCCGCGGGAATGCCGGCCCAGCTATCGCGCAGCCGCTGCAGCACCTCGCCGCGCAGCGGCAGCCCCTCGCAGGGTGGGGTGGCCTCGTCGTCCTCGGGGTCGATGTGCACGGTGACGTCGGCCATCTCGTCGAAGGTGTCGATCAGCGTCTTGCGCACCGTCTCGCCGATATGGTGCCCCTCCGAGACACTGATGCGCGGGCTCACCTGGATATGCACGTCGGCCAGGGCGTCGCCCCCCATGCGCCGGGTGCGCAGCATGTGCATGCTCTTCACGCCGTCCACGTCGAGGATGGTCTGGCGGATCTTGTCCACCTGTTCCTGTTCGAGGCCGGTGTCGATCAGCTCCTGCACGGCGTGCCAGGCGAGGCCCCAGCCGATCTTGGCCACCATGGCGGCGACGATGATGGCGGCGATGGCGTCCAGATAGGGCAGGCCGGCCATGGTGCCGGCCACGCCGATGATGACCACCACCGAGGAGATCGCGTCCGTGCGGCTGTGCCAGGCATTGGCACGCAGCATCTTGGAGCGGTACTTCTTCGCGTAGTGCATCGTGTAGTGGTAGATCGCCTCCTTGCTCACCACCGAGATGGCGGCGACGACGATGGCCAGCATCGTCGGCTGCAGCAGCAGGTCCGGGTTGAAGAGGCGATAGGCGGCATCCCAGCCGATACCGATACCCACCGCGATCAGGGCCGTGCCGAGGATGACCGTGGCCACCGTCTCGATGCGGCGGTGGCCGTAGGGGTGTGCCGCGTCCGCCTCGCGGTGGGCGTGCTTGGCCGCGTAGAGCACGATGAAGTCGGTGCCCAGATCCGACAGCGAGTGCACGCCGTCGGCGATCAGTGCCTGGGAGTGGGCGATGAGGCCGACGACGATCTTGGCCACGCCCAGGGCGAGGTCCACCACCGAGCCGATGACGGTGACCTTGAAGGTCTCGCGGTAACGCTGGTGCGCGGCCTGGTCGGCAAAGCCCTCGGGCGGCGCCTCGGCGTGGTGAGGGTGGTGATGTGCCATGGTGTCCTCCGGCCGCGCTCAGTCGGCCGCGCCGACCTCGATGTCGATCACGATCTCGTCGTCGGCCTCGTGGATGGCGAGCACCCGGTGGCCATTGATGCGGCACCAGGCGGGGATGTCCTGCTTCACGCCCGGATCGGTGCAGGTTACCGCCAGGGTGTCGCCCGGTGCGAGTTCGCGGATGCGGTCCTGCGTGCGGATCACGGGCATCGGGCAGAGCAGGCGGCGGGCGTCGAGGGTGTACTGCACGGCGCTAGACCCAGTTGAGCTGCAGTTCTGTCTCGTGAGCGATGCGCTGCCTGAGGATCTCGCGGAACACGTTCGGGTCCTTGGTGTGCGTGATCTCGCCAGGGCGCGGGAAGTGCAGGTCGTGCAGGCGCGACAGCCAGAAGCGCAGCGCAGCGGCGCGCAGCATCACCGGCCAGGCGCCGCGCTCGATGGGCTTGAGCGGGCGCACGGCGTGATAGGCGCGCATCATGGCCCGGGCGCGTTCCATGTCCAGGCTGCCGTCGGCCTGGCTGCACCAGTCGTTGACGGTCACGGCCAGGTCGTAGAGCAGCACGTCGTTGCAGGCGTAGTAGAAGTCGATGATGCCGGTGAGTGCGTCGCCCTCGAACATGGCGTTGTCGCGGAACAGGTCGGCATGGATCACGCCGCGCGGCAGGTCGGTGAAGCGGTAAAGGCCCTGGAAGCGGATCTCCTCGTCCAGCAGGGCAGCGTCGTCGGCGCCCAGCTTCGGCATCACGGTCTCGGCCGTCACGCGCCACCACTTCGGACCGCGGTCGTTGGCGCGGATCGCGGGATAGTCGGCCGCCGCCACGTGCAGCCGCGCCAGGGCGGCGCCCATGGCCGTGCACTGTGCCGCGCTCGGGTGTTCGGGGCTGGCGCCGTGCAGGCGCATCACCAGCGCGGCCGGCTTGCCCTTGAGTGTCTGCAGGTATTCGCCGTTGCGGTCGGCCACCGGGTGCGGGCTGGGCACGCCGCGGTCGGCCAGGTGGGCCATCAGGCCGAGGAAATACGGCATCTCGTCGGCCGTGTGCTTCTCG
>DSBO01000085.1 GCA_011046015.1 Thioalkalivibrio sp.
CGCTCTCCATCAAGGGACTCACCAAGGTCTACGACAACGGCTTCACGGCCGTTCAGGGCATCGACCTGGAGGTGGCCCAGGGCGACTTCTATGCCCTGCTCGGCCCGAACGGGGCCGGCAAGTCGACGACCATCGGGATCATCACCTCACTGGTGAACATCACCGACGGCGAGGTGCGCGTCTTCGGGCATGATCTCATCCGCGAACGCGAGACGGTGAAGAGCCTGATCGGCCTGGTGCCACAGGAATTCAACTTCAACGTCTTCGAGCCGGTGGTGGAAATCGTGGTCAACCAGGCAGGGTATTACGGTATCCCGCGCAAGGAGGCCTATCGCCGCGCGGAACTGCGGCTGAAACAGCTCGGGCTGTGGGAGAAGCGTCGCGAGATGGCCCGCAATCTTTCCGGCGGCATGAAGCGCCGACTGATGATCGCCCGGGCACTGGTGCACGAACCCAGGCTGTTGATCCTCGACGAGCCCACCGCCGGCGTGGACATCGAGATCCGCCGGTCGATGTGGGAGTTTCTCGCCCGCATCAACCGCGAGGGCACCACCATCATCCTCACCACGCACTACCTCGAGGAGGCCGAGAGCCTGTGCCGTCACATCGGCATCATCGATCACGGACACCTCATCGAGAACACCACCATGAAACGCCTGCTCAACCGCCTCAACTGCGAGACCTTCGTGCTGGATCTTGCCGGCGAGATCAGGGAGGCGCCGGCGATCGCGGGCTATGATCTGCGCCTGCGTGACGATCACACCCTGGAGGTGGACGTGATCAAGGGCACCAGCGTCAACCGCCTGTTCACCGGGCTGGCGGAGGCCGGGGTCGAGGTGCTGAGCATGCGCAACAAGACCAACCGGCTGGAACAGTTGTTCATCGACCTGATCAGCCGCGACAAGCCGGCGCCCGACGCCATCCAGATCACGCAGGACTAAAGCACCATGACCTTCACCGAACAGTTCACGGCGTTCAAGACGATCGTCATCAAGGAAGTGCTGCGCTTCTCACGCATCTGGGTTCAGACGATCCTCCCGCCGGTGATCACCACCGCACTGTACTTCGTCATCTTCGGCAACCTGATCGGCTCGCAGATCGGCGACATGGACGGCTACAGTTACATGGATTACATCGTGCCGGGCCTCATCATGATGGCCATCATTACCAACTCCTATGCCAACGTCGTCTCCTCGTTCTATGGGCACAAGTTTCAGCACAACATCGAGGAACTGCTGGTTTCGCCGATCCCGAACTACCTGATCCTGCTCGGATTCATAACCGGCGGTGTGGCGCGCGGCCTGATCGTGGGCGCGATGGTCACCATCGTGGCCCTTTTCTTCAGCGACCTCACGGTACACAACATCGCCATCACGCTGTCCATCGTCGTGCTCACCGCGGTGCTGTTTGCCCTGGCCGGCTTCATCAACGGGGTGTTCGCCAGGAGCTTCGATGACATCTCCATCATCCCGACCTTCGTGCTCACCCCGCTCACGTACCTCGGCGGGATCTTCTACTCGATCAAGATGCTGCCGGAGTTCTGGCAGCAGGCTTCGCTGGCCAACCCGATCCTGTACATGATCAACGCGTTCCGCTACGGCATCCTCGGCACCAGCGACATTCCGGTCGCCGTGTCCTATGCCATCGTGGTCGCCTTTATCACCGCGCTGTTCTGGTTCAGCCTGCACCTGCTGAACAGGGGCTACGGCATCCGCAGCTGAGTTCGACCATGGCGCGACCGCTGGACATCGGCCCTCCCGCCCTGCGCTTTGAGGGGAGCGTGCCGTACTCCGAGGCGCACGCCGACATCTACTACTCCCCACGCGACGGTCTGGCCGAGACGCGGTACGTCTTTCTCGCCGGCAACGGGCTGCCGGAACGCTGGCAGGGCCGCAATCATTTCGTCATCGGTGAGACCGGCTTTGGCACGGGCCTCAACTTCCTCGCCACCTGGCAGGCCTGGCGAACCACCGCCCCGGCGAATGCCCGTCTCGATTATCTGTCGGCCGAACGCTTTCCGCTGGATCGCGCACAGATCGCTCGGGCACTGGCGCCCTTCACGGAGCTCGCTGCACTCACCGACGAACTCCTCGCCCATTACCCGCCGCTGATCCCCGGTTTTCACTGCCTCCACCTCGACGGTGGCCGGGTGCGCCTGACCCTGCTCTTTGGCGACGCATCGGAGGCATTCGCGCGCCTCGAGGGTCGCGTCGATGCCTGGTATCTCGACGGCTTCGCACCGTCACGCAACGAGGCGATGTGGACATCCGCCCTGTTTGCACAAATCGCGCGCCACAGTGCCGCGGGCGCCACGCTCGCCACGTTCACGGCGGCCAGCCGCGTCCGCCATGCACTCGAGGATGCCCGGTTCACGGTCACGAAGCTGCCGGGATTCGCGGACAAGCGCGAGATGATCACGGCGCGCATCGAGGCACCGTCGCGGCCGCCTTCCGCCACGCCATGGTTCGATCCGCCGCCAACAGTCACTCAGACAGGGGAGCGCGCCATCATCATCGGCGGGGGCATCGCCGGGTGCAGCCTGGCGCATGCCCTCACCGGGCGCGGCCTCGATGTCACGCTCGTCGAGCGCGAGGCCGACGTCGCGCTGGCAGCTTCGGGCAATCCGGCCGGGCTGCTCATGCCCAAGCTCACTGCGGATCAGAGTCTGTCGAGCCGCTACTACACCGAGGCCTACCGCTACACGCTTGACCTGCTCGCGCGCCTGGAGGCCGACGGGCATCGCCCGCGCTGGGCGCCCGCCGGTGTGCTGCAACTGGGCTTTCACGAGACGGTACGGCGCAGCCACGCGCGGGTGAGCGCGCGCGGCCTGCCTGCGGAGTTCGCGCGCGTGGTGGATACGGAGGAGGCGAGCGAACTGGCCGGCGCGCCCCTGCCGCAGGGGGGACTGTGGTTCTCCCAGGGCGGCTGGATCGACCCGCGCGGGTTCTGCCAGACTCTCCTCGCCGCCTGCCCGGACGAGCGGCTCCACGTCATCCGCAACCGCGAGGCAGTGACCCTCGCGCGCCAGGATGGCCAGCGGGTCGTGAACGACGCCCGCGGCAATACCCTCGCCCGGGCCCGGCACGTGATCGTCTGCAGCGGTGCGGATACCACCCGGCTGTTGCCCGACATCGCCGCCGAGCTGACCACGGTGCGCGGCCAGATCACGCAACTGCCCGCCACTGACACCACCGCGATGTTACGCTGCGTGCTCTGCTACAAGGGCTATGTCACCCCCGCCCTGGAGGGCGCGCATGTCGTGGGGGCGACCTACGATCGCGCGGACCTGGCGCTCGATCTGCGCGCCGCCGATCACGCCGACAATCTGGAAAAGCTACATCGGGTGCTGCCCGACTGGTGGAAGAATGTGGACACGGATTCCCTTCCGGGACGCGCGGCCCTGCGCTCGACCACGCCCGACCGCCTGCCGCTGGCCGGCGCGGTGCCCGACGCCGAGCGGCTGCACCAGGATTACGGCGACCTGTGGAAGGGACGCAAGCCGGATCGCTACCCACCGGTGACCTACGCGGACGGGCTGTACGTCTCCGCGGGCCACAGTTCGCGCGGCCTGATCGGTGCCCCGCTCGCCGCCGAGCTCATCGCCGCGCAGATCATGGGCGAACCCCTGCCGCTGGAACGCGAACTGCTCGACGCGATTCACCCGGGGCGCTTCATCATCCGGCGGCTCAGGCGACGGCCGGCAGATCGGTAACGCACGCCGTGCCACCGAGGCGACGGACAACGGCGTGCGATCAGGTCGTTACCGCGCGCCCCGCGTCTCCACGACCGCGACTTTCGCCCACCCCCGGCGCGCACCGTGGTACAGACATCACCCCGGTTTGCGCGCCACCAGCTGCACCACGTGGCCGCGCCCGGTGTGGTACTTACCCTCGACCACGTCCCGCTCCAGTTCGCGCGCAAGGACGAACTCCAGCCCGTCGAGCTCTTCTTCGAGCAGGGCAAGCTGCATGGTCATCTCCGGCACGGCCGGGCCGCCGGTGCCGAAGCGCAGCTGCTCCGGCGTGTAGGCCTCAAGGAGCAGCACGCCACCCAGACGCAATCCCTCCACCACGCGCCGGTGCAGCGCGCGGCGCAGGTCCGGTGGCACATGGGCAAAGATCGACACGACACCCGCCCAGGCACCCGGTTCGATCATGAAGTGCGCGAGATCGCTGCACACGGTCTCGATCGTCACGCCGCGCGCCGCGGCCAGACGACGCGCCTTGTCCATCCCGACGGGGGAGGCGTCCACCGCCGTTACCACATGACCCTGCCGTGCCAGCCAAACCGCGTTGCGACCCTCACCCTCGGCGAGGCACAGCACCGGCCCCCCGGAGATGCAGGCCGCCTGTTCGACCAGGAAGTCATTTGGCTCGGTGCCATAGGCATAGTCGGTGTCGGTGTAGCGTTCGTCCCACATGCAC
>DSBO01000030.1 GCA_011046015.1 Thioalkalivibrio sp.
GAAGAGGCACTGCAGGACGCACTCGCGCATGCCGCGAAACAGGTCAATACGCCGGCGCAGGACTGGCCGACCGGCCTGCGCCCGCTGGATTGACCCGCGGTACACACAGGCGCCATGCACGCATGCGCACGTCCCCCGAGGCCAGCAGAACCCTGCCAACAAAAAAGGCCGCGCAAATGCGCGGCCTTTAATCTTTCAAAACGACTAACGCCTAGCGCCAGATGTCCTGGGTGATGCTGGCGTACCAGCCGCGGGCATAGTCGGCTTCCTGCTGCCGGAACTGCGGCCCGGCGTCCGCCGGGCTCACGCCGCCAGCGCCTGCCACACCCTTGATGCCGCCCTCGTCGTAGTGGTAAACGGCGGCCACGGAGATGCCGTAGTCGGGGCCGACCAGGCTGTAGCAGGTGTTGACGTGCGAGGGTGTGATCATCGGCCGTTCCTGCAGACCGAGCACGATGGCGGCCGCCGCGATCTTGCCCTGGCTGTTGGCCGAATGCCCCGACTTGGGCATGGCGCCGGCCACGCTGGCGTCACCGATCACGTGGATGCCGGGGTGAATCGTGGACTCGAAGGTCTGCTGGTCCACCGGACACCAGCCGTCGTCGTTGGTGAGCCCCGCGACGTGCGCGATGGCGCCGGCCTTCTGGCGCGGGATGAAGTTGAGCACGTCGGCCTTGAACTCGTTGAGGCCGCCATCGGAGTAGGCGGTGCGGGTGTTCACGTCGACGCGATCCACCATGCCACCCTGCGATCCCGGCACCCATTCGATCATGTCGCCGTAGAGTTCCTTCCAGCCGGCCTGGAACAGGCCCTGCTTGGAGAAGCCGTCCTTCGCATCGAGAATCAGCACCTTGGAGCGCGGCTTGTGCTGCTTGAGGTAGTGCGCCACCATGCCGGCCCGCTCGTAGGGCCCCGGCGGGCAGCGGAACGGATTGCCGGGCGCGCACATCACGAACACACCGCCGTCATCCATGGCCTCGAGCTGGCGGCGCAGGATGCGGGTCTGCTCGCCGGCCTTCCAGGCGTGGGGGATGGCGCTGGCTGTGGAGGCATCCAGGCCCTCGACGGTCTCCCAGCGGAAGTCGATGCCGGGCGAGACCACCAGCCGGTCGTAGGGCAGCGTGTCACCGTTGGTGAGGGTGACCTTGCGTGCCGCCGGGTCGATCTCGGTGACGCTGTCCTGCACGATGGTCACGCCGTAGGTCGTCTTCAGCGCATCGTAGCCCTGCACGATGTCGTCCATGTTGGCGAGGCCGCCGAGCACCCAGTTGCTGCCGAAGCAGGTGGTGTAGCTCGCATTGGGTTCGACCAGCGTGACCTCGATGTCGCTGTCGAAGCGCTTGAGGTACTTGGCGCAGGTCGCGCCGCCCGGTCCGCCACCGATGATGACCACCTTTGCCCGGGCGGCCGAGCCGCCGTTGTCCGAACCGCAGCCGGCCAGGCCGAACAGCCCGAGCGCGCCGCCGGCACCCACGGTCTTGATGAAGTTTCTGCGTGAGATCTGTGTCATGAGTGCCCCCTTATTTCAGCGTGCCGAGGTATTCCGAGAGGAGCTTGATTTCCTCGTCGGTATAGCCCTTCGCGTGACGGTCCATCACCGTGGCCGCGCGGGAGCCGTCGCGAAAGCCCTTGAGCTGTCGCTCGAGAACTTCCGGCGGGTAGCCGGCGATGGCGGGGATGGTGCCCGGGCTCTTGCCGTCGGTGCCGTGGCAGGCAAAGCAGGTGCTGGCGAGAATCTGGCCGCGCGAGACTTCCGCGTTGGCCACCAGGGGCAGGGTGGCGATGCCGGCGAGCAGAATGCAGATCGCGCCCCCTTTGTGTAGATGACGTCGCATGACGTGGTCCTCCATACAAGCGTTTTGGTGCGCCGGCCTGACGGGCGGCGGTTCTCTTCTTGTTGTCGTATTGCTCCCTGAGTAAGGGAGTATGGTTCAAGGAACCCGGCCTTGCCGGGTCGGTATACCCGGCCTTGCCGGGTCGGTATACCCGGCAAGGCCTGTCCGCAGATTAACGCGAAAGGCCTATCATTTGAAGGGTCTTGGTGACATGCCGGTGAGCACCGGCTCGCTTCGCAGGGGCGCCTTGCGCGCCATCGCGGGATTATCCGGGACGGTGTGCCAGGTAGGCGCGCCAGCCACCGTGACCGGTAATGTCCTCGGCCCCGGCCAGGGCATAGGGCTCGCAGAGGAAGCCCGCGACCTGCTCGCCATCAATGAGCTCCACGCGTCCGATGCCCAGCGGCGACGGGATGCCGTCCACGAAGCTGCCAAAGTGCTCGGCCGGCAGCTCCCAGACCTCCACCTCGACGGAGCGCCCCTCCGGCTCGCGCACCAGGCCGGGGCGGTAGGGCGGGCCGCCGGCGAGCGCGTAGAGCCGGTAGGCGGGCCTGGTGAGGGTCCGCTTCACCAGTCGCCCGCCGCGCTCGGTGAGTTGGTGGTTGAGCGGCAGACCCTCCAGGTGTGCCCCGCAGACCGCCACCCTGATACGACTGGCTGGCGTGCTGAGTCCCTCGGCGGCGTCGGGCAGGCAATGTGATGTCGCGCCCATGGTCTGCACCGTGGCATGTTGCAGGCGGTCGCCCAGCGGCAGCAGGGCCTCATCACCGAAGTCCGGCGCGATCAGGGTCACCCCGAAGGGCAGGCCGTCTTGCTGAAACCCGGCCGGGACCGCCAGTGCGGCGAGATCGAGCAGGTTCATGAAGTTGGTGTAGTAGCCGAGATTGGAGTTGAGCCGAATGGGATCGGCATTCACTGCCTCGATGGTGTAGATCGTGCCCGCCGTCGGAGTGACGATGACGTCCACCTGCTCCCAGGCGGCCTCGGCGGCGCGCTTGTAGTCCATCAGCCGGTACTGCGCGGCGAAGGCATCGGTAGCCATCGGCTTTGCGCCGCCGGCGATGATGGTGCGGGTCACGTCCATGAGTGCCTCGGGGGCCTCGTCGATCAGGGGCTGCGCGGCGAGATAACGTTCGGTGACCCAGGGGCCCTCGTAGAGCAGGCGGGCGGCCTGAAGGAAGGGGGCGAAGTCGATCTCCACCGCTGTGCCACCCAGTTCCTCCAGGTGCGCGACGGCCTCGGCAAACAGCCGCTGAGCCTCGGTATTGCCGAAGAATTCGAGCTGCTCGGGACGTGGCACGCCGAAGCGGAAGGCCTGTGTGTCGAACGCGTGGACGCAGGCAGGCGCGGGTCGTGCGTAGGCGTCGGCCGCGTCGAATTGTGCCGCAACCTGCAGCACCTTTTTCGCGTCCGTCACGGTGAGGGCGAAGATGGAGATGGTATCCAGTGTGCGACAGGCCGGCACCACGCCGCTGGCGGAGAGCAGTCCACGCGTGGGCTTGACCCCCACCAGGTTGTTGAAGGCCGCCGGCACGCGTCCCGAGCCGGCCGTGTCGGTCCCCAGCGAGAAGCTCGCCACGCCGGTAGCCACGGTCACGGCGGAGCCGGCGCTGGAGCCGCCGGAGATGTAGCGGGAGTCGAAGGCGTTCTGGCAGGCACCATAGGGCGAACGCGTGCTCACCAGCCCGGTGGCGAACTGATCGAGGTTGGTCTTGCCTATCGGGATGGCGCCGGCGGCGATGAGGCAGTCGACCACGAAGGCGCTCTTTGCCGGCCGGTACTCGAAGGCGGGGCAGGCCGCGGTGGTGGGCGCACCCATGAGGTCGATGTTGTCCTTGATGGCGAAGGGGACACCGTAGAGCGGCAGCGTGTCAGGCGAATGGCCCTCCAGGCTGTCGGCATAGCCCAGCAGTTCCTCGCGTGAAAGCCGGTGGATCCATTCATTGCGATCGGGTTGGGCCGCGATGCGTTCGAGCACGACGTCGACGAGGTCGCGGGGCGTGAGCGTACCCTCGCGATAGGCCGCGTGCAGGGATGCGATGTCCAGACTGAACCGTGCGTGCTTCATGGGCGTTTCCCGTGTCGAATTTGGCGAATTATTCACTGGTCAGTGCGATGATGAGCATCGCCTGGCCGGCATGGACGGAGCCACCCCGTGTGCAGAGCACCTCGCGCACCACGCCTTCCTCGTCGGCCTCGATGGGGATCTCCATCTTCATGGCCTCCACCAGCAGCAGCGGGTCACCCGGTGAGACCCGGTCGCCGGCCCGTGCCGTGATCTCCCATACGCTGCCGGTGACGGGGGAGGCGATGGCGATGCAACCCGGCGGGATGTCGAAGGGTGCGTCCGAGCCCGACTCCTCGTCGGGCAGCTCATCGATGTGCTCGGCCTGCCCGGCCTGCTTCCAGCGCTCGCGCTCGGCCTCGAAGGCCGCCTGCTGTTTCTGCTTGAAGGCCGCGATGCCCTCGGCCTGCTCGGCGAGAAAACGGTTGTAGTCGCCGAGCCTGAGCGTGGTCTCCTCGATCTTGAGGTTGAACCGGCCCTGCACGAAGTCCTCGCGC
>DSBO01000136.1 GCA_011046015.1 Thioalkalivibrio sp.
CGGTTATGAACTCAACGCCGCGTACATGGTGATGCCCGACGTCTCCATCCTGGGTTCGTTCAGCACCTATGAGCTGGACATCGACGGGGGCGATACGCTCGATTACGAGAACGTCTTCGGCCTGGGCGTTCGTTTCGACTACTAGCCCCTGCCCGGGGCCTGCATGCCGGGCCGGAGCGGGCGTCTCGCGGGACGTTCCGTTCTGGCCCGGGGCGCATCCGTATCATCGATGCCGGTCATGCGATCGGCCAGGGGACGGTGCGGTCATGCCAAAGGGCGGCTCACCTGCCCGATTCTCCGTCATGCCTCGTCATATCCGTACAGCCACCGTGTCTCCCCGGGGTGGACGTTGCGCACGGTGTGCGTGGCGCTGGCGGGAACGAAGAGTTCGTCGCCCGGTTCCAGGGTGTAGTCCATGTCGTGCAGGCTCACTTCGAGCCGCCCCTCGACGACCGTGACGAGTTCATTCGTGCTGTGCGTGAAGTCGTGCCATTCCTGGCCGGGCGGATCGGCGAAGCCGTCGCAGGAGTAGCCGCGTTCCTGCCAGTCGCGGCGGACCTCGCCACGGTCGACCGGGAGGCGAAACTTGTGGCGCACGACGTATTCCTCGGTGTTGGCGGCCGGATGGATGCGACCGGTCAGCATGCCGTAGAGACGGTCCTTCAGGTGCGCACGGCGGTGCTTGAGCTGTTCGGTGTACTCGTCCGAGGGGGTCTCGATCTCCCGCTCGATGCGGTGAATCTCGTTGTCCGCCTCCTGATACTGCGCGTAGAGATGCCGGAACTCGACGCTCGTGGCCTTGAGGTCGACGATGCGCTGCTTGAGTTCGGGAAATTCCCGAGCCAGGTCTCGGTGTTGTTCGATGTCCATGATGATTCGCGGTATGGGAGGTATCAGCCATGACTATGACGCATGTTCGACGCGATTGCATGGCTGTGGATGATGTCAGCCAGGCGGTGCATCCAGCAGCTCCACGCTGACCTGCATGTCGCTGTAGGTGGCCGGCGGGCCGAACTGGGTGTAGATCGCCACGTCGGCGGCGTCGCGGCCGTAGGCCACGGCGAGCCGGCCGCCGCGCAACGTGCTCTCGGTGGGGTCGAAGGTGTACCAGTGGTCGTCGACGTAGGCCTCGAACCAGGCGTGCATGTCCATTGGCTGCAGACCGTAGAGGTAGCCGACCACCAGCCGTGCAGGGATGCTGATGGCGCGGCACAGGGCGATGCCCAGGTGCGACAGGTCGCGGCACACGCCTTCGCCCTGGATGTTGGCCTCCACCGCGGAGAGGGGGAAGGCGCTGGTGCCCGGCGCGTAGCGGATGGAATCGCGGATCCAGGTCGTGATTCGTTCCACCTGGTCGTAGCCGAGCGGCAGCCCGTCGACGATCTCGCGCGCCATGTTGCCGAAGCGGTCGGACTCGCAATAGCGGCTGGGGAGCAGGTACATGAGGGCTTCGTTCGGCAGATCGGGAATCTCGACGAAGCCGCCGCCCTGAGCCTGCTCGAGACTGTCGCGCGTGATCACATCGGCCGACGTGCGCACGTGAAATTCCCCGGCCGGCGCGGTCAGGCGCTGGCACAGGTTGCCGAAGATGTCCGTGTATTCCTGCACCGGCACGTTGGGTGCGATGGTATAGCTCTCGCGTGCGATCCACTGGCGGGCCCCGCTGCGGGCGCGCAGCATGAGGATCAGGGGTGTCGGGTCCTCCAGCTGGAACTCGAGGTTACAGGTCGTTCGCATCCACATCCGGGGCGGTCCTCGCTCGTGGCTGGTCGGTTCGGGGCCAGCGCCATACCGGTGAACGTAACACGCGCAGCGGCGAGGGGGCAGACCGGGCGTCCATTGATTGGCCGCCTTTTTCATAGACTATTATCTATGAATAGTGAATGACTTATATATTTCCTCTGACCTATAAGGTCCGAGTACCATGGCGCGTAAATCCACCGCCGCCACGCGCCTGATGATCAAGCTTCGCACCTACGTGTACATCGACTCGCTGCAGCCGCAGTTGGCCGAGTACATGGCCACCGTCTCCCAGGGGTTCCTGCCCGTGCCCGGAGACTCGTGCCTGTGGGTGGAGGTTTCGCCCGGCATGGCGGTGCACCGCCTGACGGACGCGGCACTGAAGGCCACCCGCGTGAACCTGGCCCAGCAGGTGGTGGAGCGTGAGTACGGGTCGATGGTGCTGCATCACCGCGACCAGAGCGACGTGCGCGAGGCTGGCCGGGTCCTGCTCTCCAAGATCGGCGCCGACCAGTCGGATCGCCAGAGCTGCAAGGTGGCCTGGCAGGAGATCATCCGCGGCATGACGCCGGATCACACGGTGCTGATCAACCGGCAGAACCGCCGCGGCTCCATGATCCTGCCCGAGCAGAGCATGTTCATCCTGGAGACCGAGCCGGCCGGTTACATCGTATATGCCGCCAACCAGGCCGAAAAGGCCGCCAACATCACCCTGATCGATGTGCGTGCCGTCGGTGCCTTCGGTCGCCTGACCCTGTCCGGCCGCGAGGCGGACGTGGACGAGGCCGCCGCCGCCGCGATCGCGGCCATCGAGAACCCGATGGGGACCTGAGGATGCATCGCCGGGAACTGCTGCAACTGCTGGCCGGCTACCGCACCCGATTCATGGAGGAGGGCGCCTATCTGCGCCGCGCCCGCGCTTTCGTCGAGGAACACCCGGACTGTTTCTACCGCGAGCTGTGGCCGGCTCACGTGACCGGCTCGGCCTGGGTGGTGAATCCGGACCGCAGCCACGTGCTGCTCATGCACCACCGCAAGCATGACCAGTGGTTCCAGCCCGGCGGGCATGCCGACGGCGACAATGACATCCTGCGCGTGGCGCTGCGCGAGACCACGGAGGAAACCGGTCTTGATCCCTCCCAGGTGAGGCTGGTGGATGGCGGCATTTTCGACGTGGACATCCATGCCATCCCCCCCATGGGTCACGACCCGCAGCACGAGCACATCGACATCCGTTTCCTGGTGGAGATCGATGACCTGCTGCCCGTTCCCGGCAACGACGAGTCGCACGAGCTGCGCTGGGTACCGCTGTACCAGGTGCCGCGCTACAACAACAGCCCCTCGACTCGCCGCATGCAGGAAAAGACCCGTCGGCTGCGCAACGCGCATGCCGCAATCGCCCGGGGCTGACGCGCGGTCCCCCAGGCGTGCTCCCGATCATCGGCGGAACAGGTGCGGGTTGCGCGCGATGAACTTGCGGATCCATCGCTCGATGAACGAGCGTTCCTTGCGGCTCATGTACCACCAGCCGAGGGTGGAGATGATCAGGGCGCCGAGGGTATCGACGATCAGGTCCCACATGGTGTCGGTGAGGCCGGAGGGGTCGCCGAGCATGGGCTTTTGCATGTTGGTGCCGAAGAGCTGGTCCATGGCGAACTCGAAGATCTCCCACAGGACGCCCACCGTCACGGCGAACATGAACGCGAACAGGGCGACGAAGCGCGGGCGCATGTGCACGTCCACGCGCTTGCTCTCGTTGAGCACGTAGACGAGCAGGAAGCCGAGGATGCCGAGCAGCAGGCCGGAACTGGTGTGCAGGGCGATGTCCCACCACCAGAGGCGCGTGTAGTAGCTGCGAATCTCGCCCAGGAACAGGGCGGCGAACACGAACAGGATCGCCAGTACCTGGAACTCGGAGGGGATGGTGATGCGAAAACGCCGACCGATGATGGGTGGGGAGAGCATGATGGCCATGATCCCCAGCACCAGGAAGGCGGTGATCCACTGGCCCCGGAACAGGGCGAAGGCCAGCTCGATGGCCATGAGGGCCTGCAGGATGATGACCACGCCCCGGTGAATGCGCTCGGCGCGGTCGTGTACCGGGACGGGCGGCGCCGCTGGCGGGTCTCGTTGCGGGTCGTTCATGAGGCGGGTCGCGATTGTTGTTCTGATTGTGTAGACATTCTGGACGCATGCCCCGGGTACTTCAAATGGGCGAGCCTGGTGCCCCGCGAGCACGGGACGTGGCGGTCGGCAGGCAGGTATGGCGCCCGCCCGTTGGTGGGTGGGAGCGCGTTGCGAATCAGAGGTACTTGATACGCTGGCGCAGCTCGTCGATGTCGGTGGCCACATCCTTGAGCGTCTCGCCGCCGTCCGTGGTGCCCACGATCACGCCCTTGCCCGAGACGGGGATGATGCTGTCGATCTGGAAGCGTCCGGCAGTGCCGCGCAGGAAGCACTCCTCGTCGAAGAACAGGCGGTCGCCGGACTTGCCGATGGCGTCCGATTCGAGCGTGTCGTAGCCGATCAGCTTTGCAATCTCTTCCCTGCCGCTGATGTCGATGGCCTCGATGGACTGCTCCTCGGGACTGATCAGAATCGCCTTCATGGGTATCTCCCTGGGTTGAGTGCCGTGCGCCCGCATGCGGGCGC
>DSBO01000173.1 GCA_011046015.1 Thioalkalivibrio sp.
ACACTACATCGAGAACTGGTCGCTTTGGCTCGATCTCAAGATTCTGCTCAAGACCTTCGCCGTCGTGCTCAACATCGGCCAGGCGCGCTGACGCTCATGGCCTGCAACATGCGACATGTCGCCATGCCCCTCGGAGAACGTGAACGCCATATCCTCTCGAACGTCGTCTACTGGGTGGCCTTGGCCGTCGGAGGCGTTGTTCTGCTGACGCTGGTGCGCCAATACGGCGTCGCCATGACTGACCGCCACAACGCCCGCAAGCTGGTCGCCGAGGCGCTTCGCTACGACGAACAGGACGCGGAACTCGAGTGCCAGCGCGCCCTCGGCCAAGCCCTGCTCCTCGACCCGGCCGTCTGCAACGAGGTGGTCGACCGCTTCGGGCCGCGGCTGAGCGGCCTGCCCGCCGTGCGTGGACACTTGACTGAGATCGTCGACGCGCCCCCGCAGCGCATCGGGCACGACATGCTGGCCAAGCTCGGCATCCTCTTCGGCAGACCCGACCAGGCGCGGGCGCATCTGGGCGGCGACGGGGCGCTTGCGGCGCCCGACCTTGGGCTGCTGGCGGGCCGGCTTGCCCTGGATGCGGGCGACATCCACGCCGCCAAGCGCCACTTCGACGCCTACTGGGAGGCCCCCGGGCGCGACCGCAAGGCCGCCGTGGCCGCTATCCTCAGCAAGCACCCCAAAGATAGCCACGAACTGTGCGCGGCCGGCCGTCGATTGATTTGGGGCGGCCTCTGGCACGAGGCATTCGCCACCTTCGACAAGGCCCGCGCTGCCGGCGCGGAGACGGCCGAGTCACGCTTCTACCAAGGCGTCGAACTTGAACTCAATGCCAAGTCCGACGCCGCCCTCGAACGTTACCGTGCCGTCCTCGCCGAGGTCCCGACCCACCGCCTTGCCCTGCTCCGACTGTGCGCGCTGGCGAGCAAGTAGGACGGGTTACGTCAGCCCGTCGAGGATCCGCCGCGCTGATGTGCGTCTTGGCGTGAGAACAGCGGAGGCGGTTTACTCTTCCGATTCGCCTTCGTTCACGGTCTCGATATCCTCCTCAGGCACGCCGGGGCAATAGTCCTTGAGCTGCTCGAGGAGAGCGGCGGCCTCGTCGGCATCCTCGGGCAGAACCTGAATCTCGACCGGGCCGAGCATGGGGTTGAACCCGGCGCCGATACGGCCCAACCCGAAGAGATCCTGGACTCCCTCCCCTTTGGCCAGAAAGCGGATATCCGCGTCGATCAGGATGGACTCGGCCATGGTGACGACAGTCTCGTCGGCCGCGCTGAGCACGGTAACCAAGTCGGCATACTCGGGCGTTGGCTCAGGGGGCAGTTCCTCGACAAGCGCGACGCCGCAGTCGCTACATACGCCGAAACCCTCGCGGAACTCGGCACGGCATTTCGGGCAATACATGGCGACTCCTTTCACAAAAGAGACCCTTCTTTCCGACAATCCTACCGAAACGGCACGCCCTGGTGCGAATATCACGCCAGGTCAACGCACAGCACGCGGATTTCGTACGGCTTCAGGTCGAGGACCGTCTCACTTCCGGCCTCCGTCTCTCCCGGCTCGCGCTGGTTGGATTCGATGCGCACGAGGGCGCCGGCGAGCAGAGAACTACGCAGCGTCACGGTAGCCGGCGCACCTTCGGTCTCTGCGGCGACGATGGCGGCCTTGCGTGCGGCATCGTTGATGTAGACCTTGACAAGCACGCCTTCGCCGCCCTGGACCTCAAGCCGCTCCTGGTCGCGGAATGCGGCGGTGCAGAAGTACTCGCCCAGCCTCCTGCGCAGCTCGGCGTTGCGGCGGATGTGGTCCGCAAAGGCCGGGTACTTGGTTACGGGCGCGTCGCCGCCGTCGATCTTCAGGTCGAGGTGCATCTTGTACGCAAAGGCCTTGTTGACCTCGCCGAACTCGAGCGCGTCGATCTCGTGGCTGGTCAAGAGCCAGGGCAGGGTGTAGAGGATGGGTTCCGGGAAGGGCAGAAGAATGGTCCAATCCCATGAACTGTCGCACCATTGGCCCGTGAACTCGTTCAGGCATTCCGAGACCATGATGCCCTCGGGGTTCGCTTCGCGGACGATCCGGCGCGTCTCGGGCAGCAGCTCGGCCAGGCCCTCGATCGGGGCATAGTCGGGCCGGTCATGGGCGTGGGTCTCGTTGTAGCAGCAGAAGACTTTCTCGCTGATCTGGTCGAGCTGGGTGTTGCCGAAGCCGTATTGCTGCACAATGCGGCGCGCCGTGTCGAGAAAGTAGGACCGCTGCTGGGTACAGAAACACAGTTCATGATGCAGCATCGCGCGGTTGCGCGTTGGAATATCCACGTTGTGGCGGGCCCAGTCGCCGGCGTAGTAGGGGTGGCCGGCGCGCGTCTTCGCTTCCCAGCAATGACCGAACTCCTGGTGCTCGGGCATCATGATGTTCGCGAGTGTGCCGTTGAAAAACGGGATGACCTCGACGCCTATCGCTCGGCACGCGGCTATGGCTTCCTTCAGCGCCGCTTCGCCGCCCCAGTCCTTATTGGGTACGTAGCGGTAACAATAGTTGTTGTCGTGGCCACAGTCCTGCCAGCCGAATACAAGCAGGTACGGGCAGCCTGCGGCGCGCGCCGCTTCGGCCATGCAGGGCAGGTCGGCGTAGTCATGCACCTCGAGGCCGTCCTGATGCTTCATGAAAAAGAAATGCCAGCCGATGGCCTCGGCGCAGCGCGCGGGGCGGTCGGGTTTGGCGATCCACGTATCGAGCCAGTCGCGGTGGTCCTTGGCCGCAGCGTGCCAGTCCCCCTCGTGCAGGACCAATCGGAAGGGCGGCAAGTCGGCGATCTCGCCCGGACGCACACGGCGCGGACAGACCGTGGCGATGTCGAGCGAGCGCTCGATGGGCGTCCTCGTCTTGTCCAGCACCTTATGGAGAGCGAAATCGACCGGACTGAAGTCCGTATGCCGTGCCTCGAGGGCGAGGCCGTGTTCGGTGTTGCCGTAGTCGCACCAGGCGGAAGCCATGTGCCCGGGGTAGCGCGTGACGAGCTTCTGGCCTCCCTCATTCCACGTGCGGTGGTCGCCGCCGAGGCCCTTGCCGAGCGGGTCGACGATTTCGCGAGTCCAGAAGTTCGGCCAGACCAGGCGGCCATCGGGCATCGGTCCGAGCCCACTCACGCAGGGGAACATGACCTCCTCGACGACACGATTGCTGCGGTTGGCCATCCGCAGGTGCGCGTTCAGGGCTGCGCCATCCAGAGACAGTGAGACTTGGGCCTCGATGCCATCCAGATTGTAGACCATCACGACGCCTTCAGCCGATGTCTCGATGCTCGCGCCCGCGCCGTCCACATGGCGACAGGCGGCGTCTCCCTCTGGCGTCATAAGGCGCAGCAGCATGGCCCGTTCGGGCGCGCGGACGTATTCATGGTTGCTCGACTTGTCGTAGAGGCGTCTGAACCCCCCGGAGTCCTCGTCGAGTTCGATACAAACGAAGTCATTTTCGATGCGCACCGCGGCACTCCCTTTGGTGTTTCTAGCACGACGCTCGCGCATGGCGCGCCGCGTTCTGCGGCGCCATGGTACAGGGCGGGGGCGCCCTTCGCAAGGCCGGAAGTGCAACGCCCCGGCGGCTCGTGTGAAGCCGCCGGGGCGCATTCATTCGAGGGGTTTGCGCGTCACACGCTCTGGTCAAACAGCTTGCCGCGCATGTCGCGCATACGGGCGATGATCTTGAGCATCTCCTCGGGAGGGATCTGCTTGATCACCTCGAGATTTCGGTCCAGGATCTGCGCCACGATCCGCTTGCTTGGCGGATCGACGTGCAACCGCGTGCCGCCGCGCTGCGCCACCGGGATGTTCAGTGGTGCAGCTTCGCGCGAGGCCGATACCGCCTGAGACGTCCAGGCTTCAGTTATGGCCCCGGCCGACCGCGCCTCGCCCGCACTCCCGTCCCGCGGGGCCGGAACAAGAGGCGGATCGTGCGCGGTCGCCGGCGCAGCAAGAGCTTGCAGCTCTTGCCCGGTGACACCACGTAGTCCCATGACTCTTCTCCATACCCAGCCGCTCATGGGGACTCTGCAACGGCCGGTACAGCAGTTACGGCGCTTCTCCCAAGGCAGCAAACTGACGGGCCGGACTGCCGGCAAGCAGCGCAGAGGCCTTCCACGGAGGTCAGCCTCTCGCGCGTTCCGCCGCAGCCTGTTGCCGGCCCGATACCTGCCTCAAGGCCGCGCGCAGCTCTCCTAGCCCAGCAGGGTCAGCGCCGTCTGCGGCACGACATTCGCCTGCGCCAGCACCGAGGTGCCCGCCGCCACAAGGATTTGATTTCGCGTGAAACCAATGACCTCCGTGGCGATGTTGGCGTCGCGGATGGCACTTTC
>DSBO01000227.1 GCA_011046015.1 Thioalkalivibrio sp.
GAACGTTTCGACGTGCCGGCCGCCGAGGCCGATGCGCTGCTGGACGAGTCCGCCCGCGCCGATCGGCGCGGGCGGACTCGTCCAGCAGCGCATCGGCCTCGGCGGCCGGCACGTCGAAACGTTCGAGAATGGCCTCCCAGCGCGCCTTCACCGCGCGCAGGTGGTCGCTGGCCGCCGCGATCTTGGCCTTCAGGCTCTGCGCGGCCTCGTCGCTGGCCTCGAAACCCGGCACGCGGCTCAGCTCGGGGAAGTCACCGGCCAGGCACTCGAGGGTGGCGTCCACCATGCGCAGCTTGTTGCGCATGGACTGCTCGATGTTGATGCGTTCGATGCCCTCACTGTACTCGGCCAGGCGCTCCAGCGGGATCACCACGTCCTCGTTGATCTTGAAGGCGTTGGTGTGGGCGGCGATGGCGGCGGTGCGCGCGCGGTCGGCCCAGAACTGGCGGCGCGCCTCGGGGCTCACGGCCACGAAGCCGTCGGCGTTGCGCGCATTGGCCAGGCGGATCACCTGCGAGGCCGCAGCCGCCACGCGATCCTCGTCGTCGCCGGCGATGTCGGCGATCAGCACCATCTTGGGCATCTGCCCGCGCGCACCCTTGGGCGTGTACTTCACCGCCTTCACGTAGCGCTCGTCCAGGTGCTCGAGGCCGGAAAGCACCACGGCATCATCGGCGTCCAGGGCGTTCTTGATCTCGACGATGGCCGGCACGGCCTCGTGCAGGTCGGTGCCGTAGAACTCCAGGCACACGGTGCGCAGGTGCTTCGGCTCGCGATGCAGCACGAACACCCCCGAGGTGATGAGCCCGTCGCAGCCCTCCTTCTGCACGCCCGGCAGGCCGCCCAGGAACTTGTCCGTCACGTCCTTGCCCAGGCCCTGCTTGCGGAAGGCCCGCCCAGGGAAGGTGAGGATCTCCGGCTCGCCCTGCAGCGTCTCGCCGTCGGCGCCGAAACGGGTGATGCGAAACTGCACCTCGTCCTGGTCGTGGATCTTGCCGCGGTTGTGGTTCAGGCGCTCCACCTCCAGCCACTCGGCGTCGGGGGTGACCATGCGCCAGGAGACGAGGTTGTCGATGGTGGTGCCCCACAGCACGGCCTTCTTGCCGCCGGCATTCATGGCGATGTTGCCGCCGATGGTGGAGGCATCCTGCGAGGTGGGATCGACGGCGAACACGTAGCCGTGCCGGTAGGCCAGTTCCGAGACGCGGCGCGTCACCACCCCTGCCTCGGCGCGCACGGTCGGCACCGGCTCGGCCACGCCCGGGATGTTGCGCAGCTCCACCGTGCCCAGGCCCTCGAGCTTCTCGGTGTTGATCACCGCGCTCATGGCGTCCAGCGGCACCGCCCCGCCCGTGTAGCCCGTGCCGCCGCCGCGCGGGATCACGGTGAGCCCGAGCTCGATGCAGGCGGCCACCAGCCCGGCCATCTCGGCCTCGGAGTCCGGCGTGAGCACGACGAAGGGGTATTCCACGCGCCAGTCGGTGGCGTCCGTCACGTGCGAGACGCGCGCCAGGCCGCCGAAGTCGATGTTGTCCTTGCGGGTGTGTTTGGCGAAGCGATGGGCGGCGCGGCGGCGCAGCTGGCGCTGGGCCGGGAACCAGGCCTCGAAGCGCTCCACCGCGGCATCGGCGCGCTCGGCCAGGTCCAGCGCCAGCGCGTTGCCCTCGGCGCGGTCGCGGATCTGCGCGATGCGGTGGCGCATGGCGTGGACCAGCGAGGCCAGACGCTTGCGGTTGTCCAGCAGGTCGTCCTGGATGTACGGGTTGCGGGACACCACCCACATGTCCCCCAGCACCTCGAACAGCATCCGCGCCGAGCGCCCCGTGCGACGCTCCCCGCGCAGACGATTCAGGATCTCCCAGGCCTCGGCACCGAGAAACCGGATCACGATCTCCCGGTCGGAAAACGAGGTGTAGTTGTAGGGAATCTCGCGAATGCGGGCGCTGTCAGCGCTCATGGCCACCCATCGAACATAGTGAATTCAGAAGAAGGGGATGATAACACGAGGGGGCGAGGTGGTAATGACAGGGATTGTGGGGGAAAGGGGGCAGCAGGGTTGAGGCATCACGTCATCCCGGCGAAGGCCGGGATCGAATCGCGCCTTGCAGCGCTACCGCTTTCCGGGAGTCGCGGTTACCAGAGCCGCTCGCCCGCGGCCAGCAGCCGCCCGATCTCCTGCTGGAACTCCGGCGGGCCGTAGGCCACCACGTTCTGGTCCTTCGCGTAGTCGCGCCCGCCCTCGTCCTGCTCCAGGTAGATCATGGGGCGCAGCTGCTGTTCGGCGAACTGCTTGAACCACTTCAGCGCCCGGGGCGGGATGCGCTTGCCCACGGGCACGATCACGTCCACCGGCCGGCCCTGCCAGGTGCGTACGCCGGGCAGCATCATGGCGTGGGCCCGGTCGGGGCGCAGCCAGTCGGGCAGCGGGGAATTCTCCTTCACCCAGCCGCACTCGAAATTGCGGCAGGGGTCCACCGGGCGGTCGTCGTAGATCTTGCAGCCCGCGCCGGTGCTGTGCGGGCAGGGCGAGCCGGGATAGACCTCGGCGCCGTAGATCACCATGCGTACCCAGCCGTCGCAGCAGGCGGTGCAGGGCTGGCAGTGGCGGAGGGTATGAGATTTGGGCATCGAGCTACGGGAATGTAAGCGTGTCGAGTATCCTAACACTACGGCCCGGATCGTAGCGACGAGAGTCGCGATTGGCTCACGGGAGTGCGGAACGCATGATCGCGACTCTCGTCGCTCCTACGTACAGGCAAAAAGAAAGGGCGCCCGAGGGCACCCTTTCAGCCGTTCAAACCTGATTGAAAATCAGATTAGAACTTCATCAGCATGCCGACACCGATGAAATCCATTTCTTCGACGGTAGTATTACCGAATTCGGTCTCTTCGGTGTGGTAGACGGCGTAGACCGAGGTCTTCTTGCTGAAGGCGTGGTCGAAGCCGAGGTCCATCACGGTGCGCTCGAGATTCATGTCGTCCATCTCGGCGTAGGTCCACTGCGCCCTCACGGCGTTGCCGCCGCCCAGGCCCATCTTCCAGCTCGCACCCACGGACATGACATCAAGAGCGCTGACGGTGTTGCTTTCCTGGCCGTAGGCCAGGCCGAAGGCGTGCTGGTTCCAGTTGTAGGTGGCGACCAGGCGGAAGATGTCTTCCACGCCGGTGACGGTGGTGCCGGCAACGCCGTCGAAGGCGCTGGAGCCGGAGCCGAAGCCGGACTCGTCGTCGTAGGCGGTGTAGGCGCCGGACAGGAACAGCGGGCCGGCGGTGTAGGTCACGGCGGCGGACCAGGAATCGGCGAAGCTGTCACCGGTGGAGGTGCCGTCGCCTTCACCCGGGATCAGGGTCACGGCCACGCCGAAGGCACCGAAGTTGTTCAGGTAGGTCACGGTGTTGTCGGAGCGGTCTTCACCGGCGAAGGTCTTGAGCATGTCGCCGTCCATGTCGTTGAACTGGTCGAACTTGCCCTGGGCCATCTTCAGCGGGGTGTCGTGACGACCGAAGCGCACTTCACCGAAACCACCGGCCAGGCCGATCCACTGGTTACGACGGGACCAACCGGTGTTGTTGTTGCTGTCCGGGTTGATGCCCCATTCCAGGCCGTAGTTGGCGGCCAGGCCGCTGCCCAGGTCTTCCGAGCCCTTCACGCCGATGCGGGAGGCATGGCTGCGCAGCTGGATGTTGTCGTCAACGGTGACGCCGAGCTCTTCACTGTCAACCGCGCCATAGGACAGGTGGACCTGGCCGTAGACGGTGGCGTCAGCCATGGCGGCGGCCGGGGCGGCGATGGCGCCCGCGACGGCCAGAGCGATGAGATTCTTTTTCATGAGCCTAGACTCCTTAGTTACCTTGTGTGGTTCCAACAAAAGGGTTGTCATGCCTTGTAGATGACGGGTCGTTTATACGCGTCTGCCGTTCGCTTTGCAACACCTGAATCGCGAAAAAGCGACATGCCTGTTGTTTTGTTGCAACAATACCACAGATGAACGAAATTTCCCGTTGAATCAGCCGGTTGTCGGATTTTTCTTACAAAGCGGCTTAAGAAGCCGAGACGCCGCCGAACCGGGTTTTATTCCACACTGGAGTCGGGTTTGTCGCAGGGGTGCGACAGGAGGGGGTGTCGCAAGTTGCGCGTTGCAAGTCGCAAGTCAAAAAACAAGGCGGGCACCGCCCGCCCTCCTGCGACCTACGATCTGGTTCTGGTAGGAACGCTGCGAGGCGCGATTAGCATGTGGCAGCATCATCCGTGCATGGGTATCGCGGCTTGCACCGCTCCTACGGTCGGGTTGCGGTAGGAGCGCTGCGAGGCGC
>DSBO01000067.1 GCA_011046015.1 Thioalkalivibrio sp.
CTTCGCCCCGCGGGGCGAAGTGTTTGTGGCTCAGCGGCTCGCACCGGAATGCTAAGCCGCCGGGCCAGATTCAGTCTCTATCCACCTGGCGCCTGTGACATTAGTTTTACACCCCCCGCTTCCGGGGCACTTTCCAACGTCCACGGATCACTCGATCCATGCCGCTCAGCGTAGTTCCACGCGGATGGCCAGGAGGCCCACCAGGGTCACCAGGCTGATCACGGTGACCACCGCGCCCACCAGGCGCGGGCGGGCCTCGAACAGGCGGTCCATCGGCCGGTGTTCGCTCGCGAGGCGGCGCGTGGCCTGGCGGGTGGAGACCCATTCGTTGGCCAGGGCCTCGATGTGCTTCAACGCGCTGGGGCGCAAGAACACGAACAGCCCCACCACCAGGCTGAAGCTCGCACCGATCCACATGAGCAGCACGAAGGTCTCGACCAGGATCGCGACCGCGACCCGCTGGTTGCCGTGGGCCAGGGCGCGGACCACGAGCTCGGCATCGAAGCGCAGGCCCAGGTAGAGCAGGATCGTCACGGCGGCGACCACGATCACCGCGCCGAACAGGCGATGATGGTGGTAGAAGGCCCGCTCGGTGGCGATGGGCATCTCCAGCGCCCGCGTGGACTGGCGCAGCGAGTGGCGCTGGCCGAGCAGCCGTGAGAGCGCCACGGCGCGCGCGGGGCTCAGAAGCGCCAGCAGGCCGGCGATCAGGGCCATCCCCAGGCCGATGATGAGCACCAGCAGGGCGGCCTCGACGAGGAGGCTGTCAGTGGCTGTCAGTCCGTTCATGTGCGTCCCTTGTTGTCGTGCGTTGGCTGCATCGCAATATCGCTCAGTTTCATTGCCGCCGCCAGGCATACGGCTCCACCGGCTCGATCACCACGCCCTCGATGCGCGGTGTACCGGCGCGCTGCCCTTGCACCAGGCGCACCTGGAAGCGCGCGCGCTTGGGCTCGTCCAGTACCGTCTCGAACTGCCCGCCGTTGCGTACCAGGTACACCAGGCTGCGGCTCCCGGTATCGAAGTACCACTCGCCGCCCGCCACGCCGGGCGGCACCGGCTGCGCGAATTCGCCGACATAGGTCGCGGGCGGGCGTGCCAGTACGTCCACCGGGTTGATTGCCTCCAGCGTGCGGGTGGCGGCCAGGCCGTCGTGCACCACGCGGTCGGCGAACTCGATGAGCAGCGCGCTCTGCAGGATGCCAACCGTGCGCTCGAGGTACACGCGCTCGGCCTGCACGTCGAGGCGCAGGATGCGCTCCATGGCGATGACCATGAGGATGCCGACCAGGATGACGACCAGCGTCACCTCGAAGATCGACAGGCCGCGCTGTGCCGCCCACGCCGCTCTCATCGCCCCGCGATCTGCGTGAGATCCCACATGGGCAGGAACACGCCCAGTGCGAGGATGAAGACGATGATGCCCATGGCCACGGTCAGCAGCGGCTGAATCAGTTCGGCGAGGCGCGCGACGTCGTAGTCCACCTCCTCCTCGTAGAAGGCGGCCACCTCCTCCAGCATGTCGTCGGTCTGACCCGTCTCCTCGCCCACGGCCAGCATCTGCAGCACCAGCGGTGTGAACACGCCCATGGCGGCAGCGGTGCGGGTGATGGTCTCGCCGCGCTCGATTCCCTCGCGCATGCCGACGATCTTGCCGCCCAGGTACTCGTTGCCGATGGCGCGGGACACCACGCCCAGCGCCTGGATGAGCGGCACGCCGGAGCGCGTGGCCATGGCAAACGCCCGGGCAAAACGGGCGAGCGTGGCGCGCAGCACGATGCTGCCGAACACGGGGATGCGCAGTCGCCACGCGTCCCACCACAGGCGGCCGCGATCGGTATCGATGTAGCGGCGAAAGCCGTACGCCGCCCCGCCGATGGCGCCCAGCAGGGCCCACCACCACGCGGCGGTGAACTCGGCCAGCGTCATGATGACGCGCGTGGGCAGGGGCAGGTCGAGGCGGAAGCGCTCGAAGACCCGGGCGAACTCGGGGATGACGAAGGCCATGAGGATGAAGATGGCCACACCCACGGCCAGCAGCACGAAGGCCGGGTAGCGCATGGCGGCCTTGATCTGGTTGGCGGTCTTCTTCTCGCGCTCGAGGTACTGGTACAGACGCATGAACGCCTCGTCCAGCCGGCCCGATTCCTCGCCCACGCGCACCAGGTTGATGTACAGCGGCATGAAGATGTCGGTGTGCCGCGCCAGGGCGCCGGCCAGGTCGCGCCCCGACTCGAGATCGTCGACGATGGCCTCGATCGCGCCGCGCAGCAGGGGATTGCGGGTGGAGGCCGCGAGCTGGTTCATGCCACGGATGATGGGCACCCCGGCGCGGGTGAGGGCATACAGCTGGCGGGTGAACAGGGCCAGCTCGCTGAGCGAGGGCCGGCCCAGGCCGAACGCGCGACGCAGGGCCTCGCCCATGTCGTGCGAGGCGCGCGCCTCGCTGATCTGCACCGGCGTGTAGCCGTTCTCGATCAGCTGCTCCGCGGCGGCGTCCGGACTCGGGGCCTCGATCTGACCGCTCAGCGCCCGGCCGTCGAGGTTACGCGCCTTGTACTGGAAGTTCGGCATGGCCTAGCGCGATCCTCCGGCGCCGGGCACGTCGACCCCGGCGTCCCGCTCGGGTTCCTCGAGTTCGCCGGCGATGCACAGCACCTCCTCGAGCGTGGTGACGCCGGCGCGCATGTACTCCAGCGCGCCCTGCAGCAGCGGCTGGTAGTGGCGGCTCTGGCGCGCGGCAACGACGAAGCCCTCGGGGTCGTTCTTGCGCAGGGCGGTGAGCATCGTCTGGTCCGGTTCGATGTACTCGTACACGCCGATGCGGCCGCGGTAGCCGGTGTTGTTGCACTGGGCACAGCCACGGCCGCGGCGCAACTCGCCCGCGACATCGGTGTGGCAGCTCGCCTTCAACCAGGCCTGTTCCTGCGCGTCGGGCTGGTACGGCTCCGCGCAGTTGGCACAGATGCGGCGCACCAGACGCTGGGCGATGATGGCGCGCAGCGACGCCGCCAGCAGGTAGCCCTGCGCGCCCATGTCGAGCAGGCGGTCGGCAGTGCCGATGGCGTCGTTGGTGTGCAGGGTCGAGAGCACGAGATGGCCGGTCATGGCGGCGCGCAGGCCGATCTCGACCGTCTCCTGGTCACGCATCTCGCCGACCAGGATGATGTCCGGGTCCTGGCGCAGGGCGGTACGCAGCACGGTGGAGAACTCCAGGCCGATGCGCGGGTTGACGCCCACCTGATTGACGCGCGGCAGCCGGTACTCCACCGGCTCCTCGACAGTGATGATCTTCTTGCCCGGCACGTTGAGCTCGCGCAGCGCCGCGTAGAGCGTGGTGCTCTTGCCCGACCCGGTGGGCCCGGTAACCAGCACCATGCCACTGGGGTGACGCAGTACCTTGCGAAAGCGCTGCATCATGCGCTCGGGCATACCGAGGTGCTCGAGCCGGAGCATCTCGCCCGACTGGTCGAGCAGGCGCATGACCACGGACTCGCCCCACTGGATAGGCATGGTGGAGAGGCGCACGTCGATGTTGCGGCCCTTGACCTTGATGTTGAAGCGTCCGTCCTGGGGCATCCGCTTCTCGGCGATGTTGAGCCCGCCCATGAGCTTGAGGCGCAGCACCACCGCCGGGGCGATGCGCTTCTCGCTCATCACCTGTTCATGCAGCACGCCATCCACGCGCTGACGGATGCGCAGCACGTCCTCGTCGGGCTCGATATGGATGTCGGACGCGCCCACGCCCACGGCGTCCTCGAACAACGACTGCAGCAGCTTGACCACCGGCGCGTCGACCACCTCGTCGCCCACCATGAGCTGGGCGATGTCGAAGTCGCTGTCGGAGAGCTCCTGCCCGAGCTCCTCGGCCAGGGTGCTGATCTCATCCGTGCGGCGATACACCTGGTCGAAGGTGCGCAGCAGCTCGCCCTCGCTCACCACCGCCTGTTCGACGGGACGCCCCAGCAGGCGGGCGATCTCGTCGAAGGCGAAGATGTCGGTGGGATCGGCCATGCCCACCAGGTAGCCGTGGCCGGTCTCCGCCAGGACCATGGCGCGGTAGCGGCGCGCGCTGGCCTCGGGCAGGCGCCGCACCAGGTCGGGATCGAAGTTGTAGTGGCGCAGGTCGACCAACGGGATGTGCAGCTGCCGCGACAGGAAGTCGAGCATCTTCAGTTCGGGGAGGTAGCCGAGCTCGATGAGGGTGCGGCCGAGCTTGGTGCCGAGTTTCTTCTGCTCGGCCAGGGCGTGCTCGAGCTGC
>DSBO01000154.1 GCA_011046015.1 Thioalkalivibrio sp.
ACCGCTACGAGTCAGCGAATCGGCGAGTCACAGGGTCACGGTTCGCGTTAAGATATAGCACAGGTCGAAGAGGGGCGCAAGTTGCGATCAATCAAGGTGTGCGGCCTTGAGGCTACAAATCCGAGGGTGAAGCCACAGATGGTGCAGCAGTTCGGGGAGCGCTATATTTCTCCAGCAAGGCGCAGCGCCGCTTGCAGGATTTCGGGGGCGATGCGTAGCCCCGCTTTGACCAATGCCGCAAACGCCGGTTGTACTTGATCGAGGAGGCCCTCACGCTTGGCCAATAACAAAACGCCGAGCGTCCCCCGAACAGGAATGCCCAGCGCCACCGCACAATTGCGCGCAGCGCGATCATCCAGCACGGCCTCGTATTCTGGATGCTGACGCGCCCACGTCAGCACAGCACTTTCCCCCGCGCCCAGATCCCAACCTGCGATAGCTGTATCTACCGGGGCGCTCTGACGCAGGTAGGCGTGTCCCTCCGCCTCGAGCCAACGTTGGGCTACGTCTTCCTGGGGACCCGCGTGGATTTCAACACCCACGGCTTCCGGAATCACCAACGTTCTGGATAACTCTGTGAGCAGGTTCAGGTATCCAATCTCGCCCAACAGAATCACGGGCGAGGCATTGACCACCCAGCGCCGTTCACTCACGCGCGAGTTCCTCTGCCAACTCCTCCGATGTCACTTGGAAGGGGGAGACGTTGTAGCGGGCGAGGCTTTGCAGAAATTCCTGGCGACTGACGCCCGCGACCTCAGCGGCTTTGCTCTGGGAAAGTTGCCCCAGCTCGTACCATTTGATCGCGGAGGCCAAGCGCATCTCGCGCACGAAGGTGGCTGGCGTCTGCCGCAACGCGGAAAACACGGTCTCTGGCAATTCTATGGTGAACTGTACCATCTCGTGCACCTCCTTAACAAGGGTTTGTTCTCATTATAGCACAGACTGCCGCGCACGGCGCCGGACGCAAGGAGCAGCCGCGTGGTGTGAAGCGGGACCAAATCAGGGGAGACGTGCTCCGGGCCTGCCCCTCACGACCAGATGTACTCCCAGCAGACGAGATGCAGGTCCTCCCACGCCAGGGGCGCGGTCGCGGGCGCTCTGGGTTCCGGCTGCGGCGCGACAGTCTCCAGCGCTTCGATGGCCGCCAGCAGGGCCGCCAGATCGCCCTCACGCTGGTAGGTCTCGTAAGCCGCCCGCAGGTCCTTGACGTAGGCCCGCGAGAGCGGTTCCCGCAGCGCTTTGAGCGCCGCCCGGACGGCCTGCGAGGGGACGGCGGGGTTGTGGCGCTGCTGTTCCAGCACGGTGCGCACCGTCTGCTGCAACGGATCCACGATCTTGGGCGCTGCTTCGACGGCCTGCTGATGTTGCACGCTGCGCAGGATGTGCTCGATGACGCGCTCCTGCACGGCGAAGACGTCGACGTTCTCGCCCACAACGCGCGGCTCCTCCGGCCCACAGCGGAGCAGAGCGGCGATCTCGTAGCGGTTCTCGTGGATGGCGCCGGAGGCCAGATCCACGTAGCGCCAGAAGTGCCGCCGCTCACCTGGCCTCTCTCCCGCCCCGGATGTTGGCGCGGTGAAGTAGAAGAAGAGGCCACGATAGCCCGCTTTTGCCCGCCCGGAGTGGATGCCATCGGGCAGGTCGCCGGGATCCAGTTGCTCGCGCTCCAGAACCTCCCGCAACGTCGCCAGCAGGAACTCGCTGCTCACCAGGTCCGCCTCGGCCTCCAGCTCTTCGAGGACGGTCTCGTCCTCGGCGGCGATGCGCTGCAGGGTGTTGAAGGTGCGCGGATGCACGACCTCGCCCAGCACGCTGGTATCCAGCATCCCGGTCTGATCAATGGCCGCCAGCTTGCGATTGAGGCGCTCCACCAGCCCCAGCAGCTGCTCCAGGCCCGCCTCCGGGAAGACGTTGTGGATGAGGAGTTGCGCGAAGGTCGAGCCGATGCGGTCAATGCGCCCGGCCCGCTGCACCATGCGCGTGGGGTTCCAGTGGAGGTCGTAGTTGACCAGCACGCCGCAATCCTGCAGATTCTGGCCCTCGCTCAGCACGTCGGTGGAGATCATGATGTCGATGCTCTCCTCGCTCTCCGCCAGTTCGGGACGGTCGTTGGCCACCGGCGCAAAGTAGGCCACCCGCCGCGCCCGATCCGCCGGGGCCACATCCCCATCCAGGCGGGCGAGGCGCGGATGGCCCGCCGCTGCCAGAAAGGCGTCGTCCGCCGTCAGCTCGTGGTGCAGGTAGCGGGCTGTGTCCTTGTAGTAGGTGAAGAGCAGCACCTTCCGGCCCCGCAAGGCTCCGGTGAGCAGGTGCTTGAGCGCCTGCAACTTGGCATCCCGTTCCGGCGTGAGGGCGCGGAGCTGCTCCCAGACCCCGTGCAGGGCGGCGATATCGTGCTGGACGGCCTCCCGCAACGCCGCCAGGTCGTACTGCTGCGCATCCAGCGGGGGAAGCGCGGCGAGCAGCGCGGCGGCGGCCTCGTGGCCCTCCAATTCCGCGACGCGCGCGCCCGGCCCCGGGTCGTCGTCGGCATCCTCCGGCTCCAGATAGCGCATCGCCGCCCGGAAGTCGCTGCTGTTGAGCAACCGGCCCGCATCCAACAGCGCCAGGAAGGTCTGGTCGAACTCCAGCGCCCGCCGCACGCTGATGCGAAAGGCGGCCACGCTCGACTCGAAGCGCTTGAGGAAGCGGCTCTTGAAGATGCCCACCAGCGCCTGCTCCCGACCCAGCGCCAGCTCGTCCTGCGCGACGCCCGCGCGCTTGTACCGCTCCAGGTTGTAGGGCGACAGCGTCAGGTCTTCGATGGCGACGACGACATCCCCATAGATGCCCGCGTAGGCCGCTTCCAGATTGTAGCGCACGGTGTGCAGCTCCCGCTCGGGCCAGTGGATGGCCTGCCCGTGGATGGTGGCCTCCGGATAGGCTTTGCGGATAAAAGCCCGCGTGCGCCGGATGACCACCTCCTCCAGCAGGTTGAAGAGCGCCGCGGCCTCGCTGCCGGCCCCCTCCTCCGCCTGACGGCGCGCGTCGAGGAAGTAGCGGTAGAGATCGCCGATCCCGGCGGCGGCGAAGTGGGTCCGGTCGCCCTGGGCGAAGAGCATGATCTGGTGATAGAGATCGAGGATGGTGTTGTTGATGGGGGTGGCAGTGAGCAGGATGACCTTCTTGCGCTCGCCATCCCGCCCCAGCCCGCCGTTGGCCCCGATGAGGCGCTCCAGGTTCTCGTAGCGGTTGGTGTTGGCGTTGCGGAAGTTGTGGGATTCGTCGATGAGGATGACGTCCACGTCGCGGTGGGGGCGGATCTCGCAGTCGGCGCGGCCCAGCAGCTCCTGGGAGACGATCTGGGCGGGGATGGCGGCCTCGCGCAATTCGGTGCGCCACACATCTCCCGCAGCGCGGCGGGGCAGATGACCAGTGCCTTCTGTCGCCGGTGATAGGCCGTATCCTCCAGCAGCTTCTTGCCGATCCAGGTCTTGCCCAGGCCCACCGAATCGGCGATGAGCACGCCGTCGTAGCGGGCCAGGATGCGGCGCGCCTTCTGGACGGCATCCTCCTGGAAGCGGGTCAGTTCCACCGCCGAGCGGACGCCCGGCAGCGGCAGCCCGTCGCCGCCCAATTCGTCGCGGAAGTACTCGTAGAGCGTCTTGAGGTAGATCTGGTAGGGCGTGTACTCGTGAGCGCCGAACTTCGATTCGTCCAGCAGCGCGATGAGGTCGGCCTTGAAGTCGCGGGATTCGCCCCAGCGGGTGTCGTACCAGTCCAGCAGCTCCAGGATGGCCCGCGCGCCGACCTGGCTCTTGATCTCGCGGCGGGCGTTGAGTTCCACGCCAGCGGCGTCCGCTGGCTGAGCGAAGAGGGGCAGATCGGCGCCGTCAGCGGCGGCGGCGAGGACGGGCCGGACGGCCTCGGCGGCCTCGGGGTCCGCGATCTCCTCCGGCGCCAGCAGCACCTTGTGGGTGAGGTTGAGCTCCTGGTTGGTGGTCAGCCCGGCGCGGGTGAAGTTGCTGGAGCCGACGATGCCCGCCACGGGCCGGAAGCGGTCGCCGGGCGCGCGGTCGGCGAAGCAGAGGTAGCTCTTGGCGTGCAGGAAGCCGCGCTGGTAGAGCCGCACGGCGACGCTCTCCCGGCGCAGGAAGCGGATCAGCGCCTCGACCAGCTGCAGCGTGGCCTCGTCGAAGGGGGCCGCGTCGAGGTCGCGGCGCAGGGCCTGCCGCAGGCC